>JAFWZG010000157.1 GCA_017517385.1 Akkermansia sp. | reverse complement strand
GTACAGTCGGGATTTCCCCTCGAACTTCCTTTCCCACGGTTTGTTACCTCCCCGCAGTTGTTCTTCAGGTCTGGGATTCCGCATCATCGCGGCTCCGCGCGGACTTTCACCGCAGTGCGCATATCGCGTCGGTCGTACAAATCAATCTCCCGCCCCGGCTACTGCCGGAGCGGGAGACGCGTTATGCACATCATCTCACAAATCCCTCCCCGAGACCCGCCGGGGAAGATATTCATTCAAGAGCGCTCAGAGCGGACGCCCGAAAGCGAGGCGGTCATACTGCTCATTAGCGTAGCGGTGGCGAGGGTGTGAGGTACGCATGTAAGGTTCATGAAGGGGATGGGTAGGATCACTGGCAATGCGGCGGGCCTCCTCACGGGAATCCATGGGCGCACCGGCATGCAGGGGAGCTTCCTCCAGCATGGTGGCCGCCGCAAGCATGATGCGCGCAAAATCCGCGTTGGCTCGCAAGGCGGGGTTCGAGACCAGCTCCGCCACATCCACCCCGGCACGGGTACCCAGATGGGTGAGGAAATCCCCCACGGTTCGCATGTTGTCCTCATATTGGCGGCCCCAGTCCTGCTGCAACTCAGCATCCGCCTGAGCTATGGCAGCGGCCTCAGCCTCTCGCACACCTGCAAGCATACGGCGCCCCTCTGAAGCATATTTCTCACAGAGGGCCCCCATGGCTGTGGCGGGCACACCGTACTCATGCGCCACCTGAGAAAGTGCGGCGGCAAGCTCGGGGTTCCAAATTTCATCCGGTGTATCTTGGGGGCGAGGAATAGCGTAATCCGCCGCCTGCTCCGGCAGTCCCACAGCAGCACGGAAGGCAGCCATGCGGCGGGTATCCGCCACATCCGGGTATCCCTTCATACGCTCCAGCAGGGCATAGCTCTTGGCCAAGGCCTCCGGACGGCGGAACTTGCCAAGCGTAGCTGAATAGGGCTGCAGCTCCTCAAATCTGCTGTACCACTCAGGGGTAAAAGCGCCATCAGCATCCATCACCGGCAGCGGCGGCAAAGGAACGCCTTCTGCGGAAGAAACTGAAGAGGGGGTGGTTTCAGGCAGCTCAGTACGAGACTGAGCGCCGACCGTATCATCGTTTATATCAGGCTTATTATGCATCATGTTCGGTATGGTTTGTGGGTGTTGTTTCCCGTGCAGCCAGTGCGAGCTGGTGACGGATGACAAGGAATACTTCGCGGTGGGCATCACGGCGCATAGCGTCCAGTGGGTCATAGCTCCCGCATTTGCCCTGAAAAACGGGCAACTCTGTCTCGAAGCGGGTTTCCAGCTCCGTGAGCACCTGCTGGCCCTCGGGGGTACCAAGTACCGCCAGCAGGCGACGGCGTGCTGCTCGTGCTCGCTCTATACTATCTTTCGGAGCAGGAAGAATCATAACATGGGAAGAGGTTCTTCAGGGGCGCCCCCGGAAGGTGACATAATGGAAGGAGCCGGGCCCGCATCCGCTGAGGGTACAACCTGAGCTACCTGCCCGGTCTGCGCGGCTTCTGCAGCTTGCTCACGCTCTCGGCGCAGGCGTTTCACTTCATGCTCCGAGCGCAGCACCTGCTCAGGTGCGCCGTCCAAGCGCGCGGCCAGACGGAACGCCGTCTCGAGGTCCACGTGGTCCACCAAGGAAGAATCCATGGCCCCCATCGCCTGCAATCGGGTGAGGGTTCGCTCCAGCCCTTCAGATTGAATGCGGCGCATAATCATGGCAATTCTCCCTTGGTATACCACATGAGGCTCTGCAATGGTGGCCTCCCCACGGCGGTCTGTCTGCAAAGCTGAAACAGGCGGCTTCGGGAACCTCCCCATGCGGAAAAGCTGAGCAAACACGCGCTCCATGAGCGGTTGAAAATCACTGGCAAACAGCGTAAAGGACGGCGAGAAGAGCATCACGCGCTCATTCTCTCGCGCATATACCTCAGCGGCGGTCATCTGCTGCTTGCGTTCACTCCAGAGCTCGAGCATGGGGATAAAGAAGGCGCGGTTAATAGCCTCCTGCTTCTGCCGCAAGCGGTCCATGCCCACATCATACCTCCCTTGGGTGGCCCATTCACGCGGGAAACCAAGGCTGGCACTCTCGGGACTGATAAGGGTTCGCCCTCCGGCGCGCAGGTCTACCTCGCCCACCTGATTAGCCAGCTCCAGTATACGGGGAAAGGCCGCCACCTCGCCCAGCATATCGAGGATGCGGTTGAGAAATTGGGCCTGCTGAATATCCGGAAAGACCAAGCGAGCCGGAGCGAGCCCATACGGACTTTCTCCCCATTTAAGGAAGCGAGTGACCATGTAAGGCATTTCGCGGTAGCCGCCTTCCTGCACGGTGCAGTTATCATCCAGGCTATAATAAATACTTTGCCACGCCATATTCTTCGCACCCTGTCGCGAACGGTTACGCTGCTCGCGTGGACTCACGGCATGAAGAAAGCGCAGGCAGGGCGTATGTTTATCCGCTGCTTTCTCACAGAGCGTGCGAGCACGCGGCCCCAGAGCCGCCAAGCCGAACTTGGCCTCCGCTTGGTGCGGAGAGAAGCTGAACTCGCGCATGTAGGTATCAATGCGCCCCTCATCATTCTCCGCGCACACAAACTGCCCGCAAGGAATATGCCGGAACAACAAACGCCCGCTGCGGCTGCTCCCACAGAACATGCTACCGGTGCCCAGCCCCACACGATCCAGAAAGCACTCATGCAAAGCGGTATAGAAGTTGCTTAGCGCCAGCTCACGGTTCGCGATTTCCGAGCAGCGGTTGTACCATGCACTTGCCTCATCCCCGGCGGCCGGGTCCGGGCTGGTCCACTTAAACCACAGCTCATTGCTGGGGGTCATGTAGCTCATGTGAGCACTGGCCAGCTTCTGGCAGGCCTCCACAGCAGTGGTGTCGCTCAGGCGTTGAGCATCCCCCGCGGATTCATCCGCCGGCAGAAGATTCTCCCCGGAGAGCTGCCGAGAGGGCAACACATAGCGCCTGAGGCGGTCCCACCAGCTCTCCCATGGAGCCCGCGAGGCTCGCAGCGCATGATAAACGCCAAGTAAGGAATCATGTTCCATATGCGAACTCATCCCAGTGTATCGTTACCTGAAGGGGTGGAGGCGGGTTTCATACCACCCGAATTCTGCGGTCGGCGTGCAGAGAGAATGGTGGAAAGAAGCCCCTTTCGGCGTGAGGCCTTCTGGTCATAATCTGCTGCCGCATCAGAATCAATAACTTCTGACACAATCGCCGGACTGTTATCAACGGCAGGGGTGGAGGGTTTGGCGAATCCCATAGTATCGGTGTTCCTTTCTGTTATATGTTAATGTTGCTTTTGTATCGGAGAAATCAGGCGCTGCCAGCACAAGCGGTGTGGTGCGGCACTGCGCAGCCCTCGCTGAAAACAGGCCCAGCTCCGCCGCGGTACTTCCGCTGCCAAGCGACGGGCCAGTCCCAGCTCACCGGTCAGTAGGTGCACGTACCAGCCATCAGAATCTGCCGGGCTTTCCGACAAGTTCTCCCACTGCTCCGGGTGTTGGCTATCCGCCGCTTTCATCAGAATCACCAGTCGGGGAGACCATAAAACCACCCCCTGAGGATTCGCCGCCAAGGCCGCCAAATCCGCGGCGCAATCCCGCCCCGCAGCCCGGTAGTAACGCAATGCTGTTAAACGTGCATCAGTGCTCATGGCCCAAACAATACGCCGCCTAGGCCGCTCTTCCAAGCCATTTTCCGCTTCATCGCAGCCGCCCACGGGCGACATCTTTCGGCGAAGTTCTTTCCCCCTTGCTCTATCCCCCGGACTGTGCCACCCTGTTCCGTACTCGGATTTAGTTTCCTTCACCATGAATACCGCACCACCAGATACACAGACCTCGGCTCTCAGCATCTGCAATCTCGCCCTAGCCAAGCTGGGAGAAGCCCCCATTAGCAGCATTTCCCTCAGCGGTTCCCCCGCGGCCAGACTCTGCTACCAGCATTACCACCCCGTGCGTAGAGAACTTCTCTGTACGAACAGATGGTTCTTCGCTACCACTCTCACCACCCTACACGCTGACACCGCTACTGACTCCCCGCCTTTCATGCACTGCCTCCCTTCCGATTGCCTCCGCGTGCTGGAAGTCAACAGCCATGACTGGGCTCTCCGTGGGCGTGCCATCTACTGCCCGGAAGAAACGATTGAACTGCTTTACATCAAAGATGAAGAAAATCCCCTGCTCTTCGACCCCATGTTCACGGAAGCCTTTGCCACACGCCTAGCTTGTAAACTCTGCATCCCCCTGACCAGCAGCACCACCGCTCGTGAAGCACTCACTCAAGAATACCACAGGCTCACCCTCCCCCAAGCCGCTCATCTCAATGCCGTTCAGGCTCATTCGAACGACTCTCACCCGCTTTATAAACTCTGGAGAAAATGCTACTCACAGGGTAACTTTTGTGAATAACTCTGTGTATAACCTTGATAACAAACCATACAACAAACTAATCATAAAACCATTACACAACTTACCAACATTGTGAATAACTCTGTGAACAACTTATCATGAAAGCGATAGATTTTGCATGTAACCTGCTCAAAACGCTGGGCGAAAGCGAACTGAGCGAGGCAAATGCTCGCCTGCTATTCTGCCTTGCCGCCGGCCTTCATTACAAGGAGGACATGAACACCTTTCTTAACAACGGCTGCAATAACGGCAATATCGGCAATTCGCTGCGCCGCCTCGAACAACAGAAACTTATCCACCTTCAGAACAGAGAAACGGATTACTATGTACTCACAGATGAAGGAAAGCAGCTTGTCGCTCACCTACTGCGTTTCCTTCCACACCGCCACCACTCATGCGAAAGAAAAGACACCTAACCATCGAAGAAAAACGAGACTGGCTGGCAAGCATCTTCCGCGATGAAAGCGGAGACTTCAGCCAAGCAGATAAGTTCAAGGCTCTGGCAGAAGACACTCGCCTAGCTCAGCTGCAGGAAGAAAAGGAAAGCAGCACCAAAACACCACCTAAAAAAACAGAAGACGTGCACCACATGCTAGCGGAGCTACTGCCTCCACCCATCACATAACAATAACACGCCCCCTCTCGTTCTCAAACAGGAGGGGGCGCTAAAATATAATGTAGCCTGATTATGCTGGCCCAGTTACACTTCCTACCTTTTTAATAAATTGAGACAATCCTTTTGCTTCGGGCTCCCTTTTCTGAAGGTTAAGATTAATCCCCCGCCTTCACCAGCAAATCTGAAACAGACCCAAAAAATCTCGACATCATGCAATTCTCTTGCTATATTCTACGAATGAATACAAATCTAGGTATAGAAGCAAGGATAGATAATCAAATGCCTTTTATTCTATTTGTTGTTATATCTTTTGTTTTTTTTGTTTTTAGTGTATGGTATTTTGTCTTGGGGTTGTGCGGACATCCTTCCGGCTTATTCGCATTTTCCGTCACCTTTTTTATTTTTGCTGTTACATTCTCGTTGAGTATCGTATCTAGGAAATCCATCTGTATTATCATGGTTGTCGATTCTAATATAATCGTTTATCGTCATTTGCTATGGAAAATATATATCAGATTTAGTTATGATTTAAAAAACAGACCTCTAGTGTTTTTTAGTCGACCAAACGTAGAAGTCAACGCAGGTTCTTTTCTGAAAAATAATGGAGGTCATATATGCATCAAAAACAATAATAACGCCCCATCAAAAATATACACAAATCTAAGAAGTTACGATGAATGTCAAAGAGTTCTTTCGTACATACAAAAAGCATGTAGTATAAAATGAGCCCAAGACTTGTATATTACCCACAATCTGCTATAAATTCATATTACATTAATTATGATTACATTAAACTAGTTTCAATAACTTGCAATAAGTCAAAAAACACAGTGTTTGTATATTCAACGCTTAATATGCTACCAGTCGAAATAATTTAGCTTCGATTTTATCATCGATTATTTTATTAGTCATCACTTTTCATCAAGCATTACTCTCTTGTTATAGCGTTTATTGAAGAATATATATATTGTGCGGATTATCTGTTAGTATCATATATTTTAATTAGCGTAATACTTACTATCCAGACCTATTTCTTTGCGGTGCAAGCATTTCAACATGATGATAGCATGGTAGAGCTCCAAAGGTTAAAGGATGGGGCATATTATGATGATATGTATTACACTCCCAAATAATAAAAGACTTTCAAATCTAATGGCTGTCAAGATGAACCATTACTAATGGCAAATTTTCACTAATCTTTATAATTCAGAATATTACAAAATGAACTATAAGTTCCGGGAGTTCAGGAATCGAGTTGCCGGGCTTTCGCTCCCCCTCTTCTCTCACCACCGTACGTGCCATTTATGGCATACGGCGGTTTCTCGGCGTGAGGTTGGTCCCGAAACTAATGTTCCTGCCGAAACTCTTTTATCTTTCCTCGCCAGATCCCCTGTCAACTCCTCCGCGCCGTTACGTGGATTCGGGCTTGCACCGCTTTCCATTTCTCTGTCGAGACATCGTACATTTCAGTACTTCTTGGCTCTGTTGCTATAGGTTCTGAGATTTGAGTGGTTGCCCACGCCGTGATTCAGCCCTTCCCACCGGGGTTGTTCGTTTTGGTGGTACTATGGCCTCTGCTGACTCCCTACAGACGGATTGCTCCGCAGCATTTTCACGCTTTAGTAGGGTCTCACCGAATATGACTATGCTACTTTCCTCCCGCGCCGTCTGCATCTACCTTATGGATTCTTGAGATGTATCGGATTTCGGCACTCACAGCAACCTCGTCCATCCATCCGGCCTTATATGCAATTTCTGTTCGTACAGTCGGGATTTCCCCTCGAACTTCCTTTCCCACGGTTTGTTACCTCCCCGCAGTTGTTCTTCAGGTCTGGGATTCCGCATCATCGCGGCTCCGC
>JAFWZG010000156.1 GCA_017517385.1 Akkermansia sp. | reverse complement strand
TTGACGGGTGTAGGCGGAGTTTGCGGGGCGGTCTGGACTGGGGCACTTGCTACGCTCTGCTGAGTTTTCAGAGCGGCTAGCCATTCTTGGGCGGATTGCCAGCGCGCAAGGCGCTTCATGTTCAGTGCTTTATCAATACTGTTGAGCACATGCTCCGGGAAGCGCTCGGCAAGAGAGGCTCTCCCTGCCAAGGGGATATATTCATCCTCATCCGCTCGTTCTGTGGAAGAGGGAGGAATTTCCCCTGTGATGAGGTGGTAACAGGTGGCGCCGAGGGCGTAAAAATCAGTCCACGGGCCGCGTTTGCCTCTGGCTGAGAGCTGTTCGAGAGGCATGTAGCCGGGGGTGCCGATGTGGGTGTGAGAGTGGGTGCTCTCCAGAGCGCGAGCTGTGCCGAAATCAATGAGGATAGGCTCGCCGGTGGCGTTCATCAGGATGTTGTTCGGTTTGATATCGCGGTGGATGATTCCCTGTGAGTGGAGGTAATCTAAGGCATGGAGGATTTTTTCCAGCATGGGCAGCAGCCATTCAGTGGTGATGCTATCCGGAGCAGGCGCGGCCTTCTGCAGCTCCGTACCCTTCACATGGGGCATCACGTAGTAGGCAGTACCTAGGGCCTTAAAGGCATGGCGTATGGGTACTATGTTCGGGTGGCTGAGGCCGGAGAGTGTCTTGGCTTCATCCAGAAAGCGCGTGAGAGCCCAATCATATATGTTTTTCTGTGATTCTGCTACTGGGCCTACAGTCAGAGAAGTCATATCACGGAAGGATACCTCGGTGGGATAATTTTCCTTAATGACAACGAGTTTATCCGTAATATCTTCCTGTGCAAGGTAGGTGATGCCGAAGCCACCACGACCTAACATTTTGATAATTTTGTAATCTCGCAACAGATATCCCTCCGGCAAAATCGGCGAAGTGGAATTTTGCTGTGGAGGCTTAACGGTGGCGGCTTCAGGAGTATTGTGCATGGCGGAGAGAATATCTTATGAATCTAAGAGGGATTATACCAGATAAAAAGCGAGGAGGAAAGCAGAAAACGCGAGGAAAATGCATACGTGGCCCAAAGATTTGGGACACGCGTATTTACGATTTTTGATTTACGAATTACGAATTAAGGATGAGCGGCTAACGCCGGATATTGGATAACTGAACGCTTACTGCCGATGCTCAGCTTCGTGATACCCCTGCGCAGAAATGAAAGCACAATACGCTGACTATATGTCGTTTGGTGCCCTTTTTTCTGTAATCTTTGGGACACATGTAGATATAAAGCGTTCAGCTCGCTGATGCCCGCGGCAAAGCGTGCATCGACGAGCTGGTGAGGGAATATGTAACCGGCTTATCTTCTACCACCCGCCGCGCGGATGAGGCGGGCGCATTCGGTTTGTCCGCGTTGTTCAGCTGCGCTGAGGGGAGTTCTGCCATCCTTGTCTGCTAAGTTAACATCAATCCCCGGTGCGGCGAGCAGAAGACGCACGCATTCCGTATGGCCATTGTGGGCAGCCCAGAAGAGGGGAGTTTTGCCGTCTTTATCTGCCATGTTGACGTCAATTCCCGGTGCTGCGAGCAGAAGGCGCACGCATTCCGTATGGCCTCTGAGGGCAGCGTTGATGAGGGGAGTTCTGCCGTCCTGATTTGCTTGATTGATATTAATCCCCGGTGCTGCGAGTAGAAGGCGTACACATTCCGTATGGCCATTGGCGGTAGCCGCGGAGAGGGGAGTGTAGCCGTATTTGTTCGCTTTGTTGACGTCAATTCCCGGTGCTGCGAGTAGAAGGCGTACACATTCCGTATGGCCATTGGCGGTAGCCGCGGAGAGGGGAGTGTAGCCGTATTTGTTCGCTTTGTTGACGTCAATTCCCGGTGCTGCGAGTAGAAGG
>JAFWZG010000155.1 GCA_017517385.1 Akkermansia sp. | reverse complement strand
TTGGCGAGGATCTTTGTCAACTAGCATTTCACAGAGCTTTGCTAATTGCTCATCTGAAAGAATACGATCTCTACCTTGTTCAGGTCCTCTTTTCCCTTCCCTCTTTACTTTATTCCCATTATCCTTGTATGCTCTAACCCACGTCGTAGCGGTCTTTAGCGAAATCCCCGTTAACTCTGCGGCTTGTTTTACACATTTTGTTTTTCTGTACAGCCGAAAGAAAGAATCTTTATGAGCTTCTCGCTGTTCGCGAGACATGGATTTGAGGTTGAATTGATCTTTTTCTGCCATGGCTGACAAATTATAACACAGCTATTTACTTTTGCTAAGTCAATAATGAGAGCCTCAAGCAGATTCAATAATCCTGTACAGGAGAACCGGGGGCAGCCACGGAAAGTGCGGGCACTTGTTCATTGAAAGCACGCAAGTCCGCCAGATACTCACGCCACTGAATGAACGGCATGGGAGGCCGTGTATGGAGCCCCATACGGAAGCGTTCGACACGCTTATCAACAGCATCCAGAATACTCTGAGGCAAGCTTGAAATCATCTCAGCGGCGGCATCGAGATGCTCACAGGCATCATGGCAAATGAGTGGCAAATCGCAGCCGGCTTTCAGAGCAAGTGCGGCTGATTCCGCGGGGCTGTAACGCTTAGCAATAGCCCCCATGCAGAGATCATCCGTAAACACCACACCGTCATACCCGAGTTGATCTCGCAAAAAGCCCTGAACCAGCGCTGGAGATAAAGACGTAGGCAGCTCTGCATCAATTTCCGGTATGAGCAAATGCGCTATCATCATGGATGGCAGCTCCGGCATCAGCGCATTGAAAGGTATGGCGGCATCCTGCAAGAATGAATCACGCGTACCATGCAATACGGGCAGGTCATAATGCGGATCACACTCTGCCGCCCCCATTCCGGGAAAATGCTTACCACATGTAGCAATACCCGCACGCACATGGGCGCGGTTCCACACACCGGCGTGAGTAGTGACAGACTGTGAATCATAACCCCAGCAGCGGCTCGGAAGCGCGTTTGCTCGAGCGGAACCAATATCCAGCACCGGGGCAAAATTCGTATTCACGCCCAGAGTATAAAGGCACTGAGCATTGTACCATGCGGCCTGAGTAATAAGGTGGCTGCTTCCTGTAGCCGCAAGCTCGGCAGCAGAGGGATGCTTTACAAATATATCAGCCGTGCGCACCACGCGCCCACCTTCTTGATCAATGGCAATAATGGGCACATCAGGCCCGACCGTGAGCGCCCGCAGCTCATCCGTAAGCTCGCGGGTCAGCTCGTGGTCTATAATATTACGGGTAAAGAGGATATAACCAGCCGGCTGAAGGCGCGAAAAGAGTTCCCGCTCGCGCGCCGTCAGCACGGCACCCTCAATACCTGCAATAATCGGCAACATCTAGCTTTTTACTTATCGCCGAAGATGCTGGAACGCGTAAACATGGGGAACACGGGAATGCCGCGGCTCTCGATAGCCTCGCGACCACCCTCTTGGCGATCCACAAGGACCAGAGCAGCCACCACCTTACCGCCCTCGGCCTCAATAGCGTCAATAGCCTTCAGCGTGGAGCCACCGGTGGTAATCACATCATCCACCACGATAACCTGCTGACCTGCAGCGAAGTTACCCTCAATGCGCTTACCACGGCCATGGTCCTTAGCTTCCTTGCGCACAGTGAACACGCAAAGGGGCTTCTCTGCAGAGGCAGAGTACATGCCGATAGCCAGAGAAATGGGATCAGCACCCATGGTCATACCACCAATGGAGCAGGCCTCGGGGAACTTCGGAAGAATCTCTTCCTGCACCATCTGCCAGCCTACCTCACCAATGAGATTAGCACCGCGGGCGTCCAGAGCGGTAATGCGGCAGTCGCAGTAAAGATCACTTTCCTTACCGGAAGCGAGAATGAAATGACCGGTCTTGATGGACTTAGCCAGCAAGATTTGAAGAAGTTCGGATTTGGCGTTACTCATGACGCCCGTATTCTAGCGCAAACAGGTCGAAAAATCAAGCCAGAAGAGAGGCCAAATCTTCAGGAAGTGGAGATTTCACCTCAACTTCCTGCCCACCGAAGGGAAAACGCAGCGAGCACGCATGCAGCGCATGGCGGCGTATGTGCAGCCTTTTCGCAAGCTCCGGAGTCCAGCCCTGCGTGATGAAATCCAGATAATTCTGCTCATTACCGCCATAAATCTTATCCCCCAGCAGAGGGAAGCCCAAATAGGCGGCGTGCACACGAATCTGATGCAACCTCCCGGTATGAGGTATGCAGCGCAGTAGAGTCAGCGCAGGAAGCCCGCGGCGGGCAGGCACTCGCCGCAACACTTCAAACTCTGTGCAGCAAGGCTTCCCCTGAGGGTCGCAACACTGGCGCACGTGAATACGCGTTGGCAGCACCTCCTCCATGCGGAGAATAGGCTCATCACAGCAGGCGCTTTCCCAGAGCGGGATTCCCTGCACTACGGCAAAATACTCCTTCTGAAATAAGCGCTGCTGCATGGCTTTACCCAGCTCACGCGCTGCTGATGAAGTTTTTGCCACGAGCGTGATACCGCTCGTCTCACGATCCAAGCGATTAATGAATGAAACCTGACCACCACACGCCAATTCGTAAACGAGGAGGTCTTTCACGCCATGCCAAAGCGTGGGTTCATTCTTATCACCCGTAGGATGCATGAGAAGCGGCGCGGCTTTATCTACCGCCAGCACATCCGCATCCTCATACAGCACACGAAAATCCGCATGCACCTCTATGGGCATGTCAAAACTCATGAGAACAGCGTCGGGTCTATCGCGCACCATTCACCGGGTGCCAAATTAAGGGCTGCAAGGCGCAGCGGGCCAATAGCCACGCGAGTAAGAACCAGCACAGGGGCACCCACCGCGGCCATCATACGGCGCACCTGATGATAGCGCCCCTCATGAAGAGTGAGCCGCCCGGTTTTCTCCCCTGTAATCAGCAGTTCAGCCGGCAGACAGGGAGTCGTTTCTCCATGAAGCAACAACTCGCCGGAAGCGAAGATTTTCACAGCTTCTTCAGGAATAGGAGCTGAGCACTCAAACTCATACACCTTGGGAACATGCCTCTTCGGGCTAGTGAGTGAGTGGAGAAAAGTGCCGTCATCCGTCAGCAACAGCAGCCCGGATGTTTCCTTATCAAGCCTCCCCACCGTGCTCACACCATCACCACGGTTCATCCACTGCTCGGGCAGAAAATCATACACCAAGGCACCTTCCTCACGGTGGCTACAAGTGCAGCCAAGCGGCTTATTCATCGCCACATACAGGCCATCAGGGAAAGGTATCGGCTTGCCATCCACCAGCACATCTGCAGGCTCAGCTTTGGCTGAAGGAGATTTTGCAGCGGTCCCCTTCACCGTCACTCGCCCACGCTTCACCCACTGCGCGGCTTCACGCCGTGAGCAGTACCCGTAACGGCTCAGTATGGCATCTAATCTCATGTCTGCGTCATTTTGCCATATTTTTTTCAAAAAACAAGAAAAACAAGGTTGAAATCGTGTGTATTTTATGGTAGTCTACCCAAAACAGCAAGAGCACGGCTGCTTTACTCGTTTGTCGTGCCCTGAACACTTCTTACACACGCATATGATTACCATTATCACTGACCGACAGTTGCCGCAGGCTGAAGCCGGACTCTGGCTCAAAGCCCAGCAGGCCGTAGCTGCCAAAAACTATAAGTATGCCGTCAGCATTCTCAAAACTCTCATCAAGCGCCAGCCCGGTTTCCTTGAAGGCCGCAAAATGCTGCGCGCCTGTGAGGTGAAGTCCACGCCGGATGCCGGCCGTCGTTCCTCGCTCTTCGGCGGCATGCGCATGACCAGCTCCCGCAAGGATCCCGCCACAACCATCGTGACCGTGGAGGATGATTTGGAGAAAGACCCCTACTCCGTCACCGCAAATGAAGCACTCTTTGCAGCGGCGAATGAACTGAACCTGCCCGAGCTGGCAGCATTCGCTCTAGAGACCATCTGTCAGGGCCAGCCGAACCCCAAAAAGCACATGCACATGCTGGCCAATCACTACATCAAGAACGAAAACTTCGCTGAGGCCGCTGAGACATACCGCCGCATTCTCAACATCGACCGCACAGACGCTATCGCCCAGCGCGGTGAGAAGGACTGTGCAGCCCGCGCTACCATGAAGCAAGGCAACTGGGAAGGCAAGGGCGACTTCCGCACCAAGATGAAGAACAAGAGCGCTACTACCGATTTGGAAAGCGCTGATAAGATGGGCCTCACCCGCGCAGAAATGGAGCAGCGCCTTGCTCAGCTTTCCGAGCAATACGCCGCTGATAATACCAATCTTCAGATTGTGCGCGACATCGCTTCCATTTACGAACAGATGGAGGACTATGCCAACTCCTACTCCTTCTACGCCTACGCCTACGAGCTCAGCGGCGGCGCAGACCTTTCCATTAACGACAAGGCTATGGAAATGCGAGAGAAGGCCATGAGGGCTGAAATCGACTACTACGAGCAGGTTCTGGCTGCTGACCCCGAGAACGAAGAGGCAAAAGCCACTCTCGCTGCCCGTAAGAAGGAAATCGCCGAGAGCGCTGTGGCAGACGCCGCTGCCCGCGTAGAAGCCAACCCGACAGACGCCCAGCTTCAGTTCAAGTACGGTCAGGCTCTCTTTGACGCCGAGATGTACACCGAGGCTATTCCCCCGCTTCAGCGTGCTCGTACGAACCCGAACCTGCGCATCAAAGCTATGCTCATGCTCGGCAAGTGCTACGCCTCTAAGAATATGACTGACATGGCCATCCGTCAGCTCGAAGATGCCGATAAGGAGATTCTCACCATGGACGAGACCAAGAAGGAAATTCTCTACATGATTGGCTGCCTGTACGAGAAGAGCGGCAACATGCCCAAGGCACTCGAGAGCTTCAAGGTCATTTACGAAGTGGACTACGGCTACCGCGATGTGGCCCAGAAAGTGGAATCCGCCTACTCGTAAAGCCTCTGCCTCCGGCACGAATTTTCAAGCACCCCGCGGCGTAAGCTTGTGGGGTGTTTTTCATTCCTCGCGAGTAAGAGAGGTTGAGCCATCCGAGTTCAAAGAAAGCACATGGTGGGCCGAACCTTCTCCGGAATGGCGCTTCTCGTAACAATCTGCGGGATTTCCCTGAGCATCCCAGAAGTACTCCCTCAGTAACGAACCATCCGCAGCATATTCACAAACACGCTCCGCATATCCGCAGGCCGGATTATCACAGGGACGCCCATCCGCCGCGTTGAAACACTCCCATTCAACCTGACCATGAGGCGTAGAGCGAACCAAATGCTCAGCCCATACTCGTGAGCCATCACGCATCACACCGTTTTCACCGCAGTACCGTGTGCGCACTAGTTTCTCATCTGGCCTGCTCTCTTTCAGCACGGATAATGCCCCGTAGCAGGAGTGATGAACCGGCTCCCCGGCCGAATTTCTCCAAGATGTATGAGTAGTCAGGCCATTGCGAGTGAAGCAGATTCGCTCCTGCGCCACGCCTGCAGCATTATCCGCTATAACCCCATTCACCATATTCGTGCGGAGCATCTCTTGCCGCGAATCGTCATAAGTGAAGATAATGCAGCTTTCACCTCTGGCATTTACCATCTCCTTCCCATCACCATCGAGGTACTGTATCTTCACAGGCCGCCCCTCTGAATCATAACTAATGCGCTCTTCTGCAAAACCGGGCATCCGAGGCACAATTTTGCGCCCGTCCGCATCACGAAATGCCCGCCCGGCAAGTCGCCCCTGTTCATCGTAAGAAAACTCACGCACGGCTACGCCTGCGGCATCCGGCGCGAGATTCCCCTCTGCATCATAATTCCGGCGTGCAACTAATCGCCCGGCGGAATCATACGCCATGCGCTGCTCAGCCACTTTGCTGCCGGCCATACGCGAAACCTCTCCACGATTGTCCACATGAAAAAAGCGCTTCAGGCGCCCATCCCGTTCATATTCAAACACAAGACACGCTCCATTTTCACCACCTGATACAATCTCCCCCAGTCCGCGAGGCAACTGCGCCTCCGCAGGATTATGCACTCCATTAAAGTACTTATACGTCAATGCACTCTCTACCGGGGTAAGAACGTGATAAATTCCCATTCCGAGTACCCCCAGAAATAACCCCATGGCAGAAATAGTCCCCATGTACTGCCATGTATATGATAAAGCGCGCTGGACAGAGACTGTTATCCTATGCCAAAAATCACCCATGCAGAAAACGACACCGCCACCGCCTCTCATGTGCGATAATCGTTAGGCGGCTACGCGTCCGTATATGTCATCACCAGCTCGCTAAGAATGCGCTCAAACGCCTCCACCTCCGAAGGACTCATCACATGTGGCCAGCTCAGCAAGCCAAGCGGAACAGAATGCGTATCCGCATGGAATGCAGCCTGCTTATGGGGATAAGGGAGCAGCAAAAAGCCGCAGCTTTCATAAAACTTCAAGCGCCCGCATGTCGGAGTATCCACAGGCGGCTCAATCTCCAGCACAATTGGGAGCCCCTTCCCTTGGAGCCACTTCAGGGCCATACGCCCTACACCCTGCCGTCGGCATTCCGGGGCTATGGCCAGATGTTCTAAAAAGAGGCAATGTTTCATCTCCCAGAAAAACACTAATCCGGCCACACGCTCGGCCACGCAGATTTTCACACAGACAAAGCTTGGCTGCTCTAGCATGGCACGAACATGCTGGCCAAAGCTGCGCCGCTCACAACGAGGAAATGTGTTTTCGTAGAGAGACCAGAGTTCAGACTCCGTTTCCACCTCTGTCACCCTAACGAACCGCCACATGCCTACATGTTACCTTTCATACGCCGGTAAGACAAGATTTTTTCACGTATTTAACTCTGATTTTTCATTATTTAGTGGACGTCAGGCCTGAACTGCGCTAATATAGAGAGCGTGAGCACGAAATGGAATGTCGTCGAGTTAAAGGAATGCGAGTCTACTTTTAATGAGGCCCGTAAGGAGAAGCCGTGGACAGTCGTGAGCGCAGAACGCCAGCTAAAAGGCCGTGGGCGCTTTAACCGCGCTTGGTTCGGAGAACCGGGCGGACTCTGGGCCACATACAATCTTCCTCTGGATCCCCGTGTGAACCGCCACTGGGGGCTACTACCGCTCGTGGCCGGCGTAGCTATCATTAAAGCTCTGGACGCATACAACATTAAAGGACTTCGCCTTCGCTGGCCGAATGACGTGTTGGTTGGCCGAGATAAGCTGGCCGGCATCCTTGTGGAACGGCCATCTTCCACAATGGCTTCCATTGGCATAGGGCTCAATGTTTCCAACGATATTGAAAGCATCGTACGCACTACCACAGATCGCCCCACGCGCCTGCATGATTTGCTCTACGCCTGCCCTAAGACGGCTAAACTGCGCGCCCTTATCGGTGATGCTCTTGAAGCCACATTCAATCGCTTTGTTGAACACGGCTTGGAAGCTCTGCGCGATGATTTAGATGAGGCATGGGCCGGATCCCGCCCGGTAGTAGCCATTACGGACACAGAGCGCATTCGCGGTCACTTCATCGGAGTGGAGCATGATGGCTCCCCCATTCTTCGCACGGCAGACGGCAGAGACATTACGGTGCCCGGCATTACTGTCAATCGCCTGAAAGAACTCATCTGACGCACAAACCGGCTATGTCCGTCCCACAAAACACGATTGCGCTCATTTTTGACTTTGATCATACGCTGAGTCCTCATAATATGCAGGAGGACACCATCTTCCCTGAGTTTGGCATTAATGCTGAGCTTTTCTGGAAGAGGTGCAACGAGCGGAGCCGTGAAGAAGGATGGGACGGCGAGCTCAGCTATCTCAAAGAACTACTGGATACCCTGAGCATTGATGGCGTTAGCAACGAAACGCTTAAACAGCTTGGGCAAAAGCTTACCTTTTTCCGCGGCATCCCGGAATTCTTCCAGAAGTTTGAGGAAAGAGCGCTCACCCCGGAACACCGCTTTGCCGGTATCCATGTGGAGTTCTACATCATCTCCAGCGGTATTAAATCCATCATTGATGGCTCAGTCATCCGCCCATACATGAAGGAGGTTTTTGCCTGCGAGTTCAGTGAGAACAATGGCTGTATTGGCTTCCCCAAGCGAGTCATATCTCATACCACCAAGACACAGTACCTTTTCCGCATCAATAAAGGACTCATCAAATATACTGAGGATGTGAATGACCACATGGACAGCGCCCTGCGCCCCGTGCCCTTCAAACACATGATATATCTGGGAGATGGCCCCACGGATGTCCCCTGCTTCACAGTAATGCGCCAGCAAGGAGGGCTAAGCGTTGCGGTGTATAACCCGGATGACAGCACACGCTCCAGTTTCCGCAAATGTTATAACCTGAAAACGGACCAGCACCGCGTGGATTTCTTCGCCCCGGCAGACTATCGCCCCGGAAGTCACCTGAGCAACATTCTCGAGGAAACCGTTCGCAACATGGCAGATAATATCATGCACAGCATGCGCTCCACCATTCGCTAAAAGCTTTAGCAAAAAGAGAAACGGCAGAGCCCAGTTGAGGCCTCTGCCGTTTCTCTTTGCGGATATATTATTATACAAACAATTACTCGATCGTCCAGACAATCGTACGCTGATACGTCTGACCGGGGCGCAGTTCAATGGTCGGGAAATGAAGCTGATGAGGAGAATCCGGATAATTCTGAGCCTCGAGAGCCACACCTCCACGCTTCAGCGGCAGATAATCCCCGGTGTACACCTGCAGGCCAGGAGCATTCGTAGAGAGTCGCAGAGTGTACTTGCCATTTGTCAGCACCGCTGCCTCCTTTACACCGGAAGTCGTGGGCAGCACATAGTTATCATCATACCCACCGGAAATAGCAGTAGGAGCATTGCGCTCACCCAGCACAGCCGGTGTCGTCAGGTCATACAAAGTACCGCTTACCGGAAGAATAGCACCGGTCGGGATATTTGCCACCATGGGCGTATACGCCGTGGCATGGACCTGCAGAAGATGATTGTCCATTGTACCGCAACCATCAAGATTCCAATATGCGTGATTAGTGAGATTAAGGAGAGTCGGCGCATCTGTCGTGGCCGACATCTCCAGAGTGAGAGACCGACCGTCCAGCCTGTACGTAGCCTGCACCCTCACACATCCGGGATATCCCTCATCACCATCAGGCGACACCAGCGAGAGCACAAGACGAGTTTCAGATACCTCCTCCACCTTCCATGCGAGGTCGGAAAACCCAACTAGACCGCCATGAAGATGATTCGGTCCGTTATTCACAGCCAATGTGTAACCGCGGCCGTCAAGCTCAAACTGCCCACCGGCAATTCTGTTTGCCACTCGTCCGCAAATTGCACCGCAATAACAAGTATCTTCACGCAACTCCTCTGCATTTTTGGGGCCATACAACATATCCACCCCATCATATACGAAGCTGAGCAAGCGTGCACCTATATTCGAGATACACACGCTGAGCTTCCCGGAATTCAGAGTATAAAACTCCACATTTCTGCTATTATCACTTTCTGTCATTGGCATAAAATCATTCAGTATAAGCCCCATTCGGAGAAGCACCTTGGCGAGACCACGCAGTCACCTTCCCATTTACAAACTCAACCCATGCAACATTGCGAGGCACGTAAGCCGTGCTGATGGTAGAGTTCGCATAGGGATACCACCCATACGGCCCCCAATACGGATAGAAGCCCGCATTCATAACGGTAACCGGCTCATAGCCATTATATACCCAGCGCGTGACCTTGCGGCCATTCTGCTGAGACTCCACCACAGGGCCATTTGGCTTTCCCCAAGCTAAAAAAACAGCGTCCGGCTTCATTCCTTCACATATGTTACCCTGCCGCACAAGGGGCTGCTGCTCGGCGGGCAAGCTGGTGAACATAGCCGGATGTTCCGCAATTCGGCTCGCAGGCGTAGGAGACTGGCACGAAACCAACAGAACGGCAAACAACACACCTACCATGAGCATAAATCGCATTCTCTTAAGCTCCTCCTTCATACGTTCATGACAGTATCACGAAATTTCATGCTTGCCAAGTAAAAAAAACAGTGATAGAGTAACGAGCGTAAGTATGAAAGCTATTTTTCCCATTCTCGCTCTTCTGGCTGCACCAGTAGTAATGACTCAAACTTGTGTAGCCGGTAACATCGGTGCCATGCAAGGCTATCTTCCCGTGAACGGAACCATGACATCCGGTTATGCTATTACCCCTGAGTTTACACAAGAATTTGCCAAGATGCAGCAGGCTCTTGTAACTAGGCTTCAGGCTCTTCCTGCCGACAAACAGCAGGCATTCATGGAAAACTACGACCCGATGGTTCTCATCCCCTATTCTGAGGATTTGTGGCCGGCTCGTGCAGATTATGACGCTTACAAGGCAGAATGGAAGAAAGTTCGTACCAAGCTTGTGCGCGAGGTAGGTGTAGGCCTTCGCCCCAGCGTAAATGACACTTGGACGGTTCTTTCCGTAACGTCCGACCCGCAGACCAACCGCACGGCTCCGCTCACCATCAGTGCCCTCAGGTATGACGGCGGCCGCAACGTGTGGATTTCCAACAACGGCGAACTCGCTGCAAAGGATTTTCAGGCCACGGAGGATCACGTATATGGTGCACAGACCGGCACTGAATGGACACTGACCAAAGAGGACAGCCTTTCCCGAATGACTGAGACCATTCGCTTCACCCGCGCTACAGATGGCAAGGAAGTCTACCTCTATTACTCCTTCTCAGAGCGCTCCGCCATTTCAAATTCCGTGATTGCACAGGGAAGTTACGTACTTATGTTCCCGGTGCGTTCCGCTGCAGTTAATGCAGGTACCCCCGGCAGCAGATAACACACCTAACACAGTTATACAGAGCAAAAGCCGTAGCATTCTGCTGCGGCTTTTGCCTGTATTTTTTGATAAAACAATCGCTTTTCCTGCTTGTCAAAGCACAAGCTGCATGATAGAATGCAAGCTGTAGCTCATGAACTCTCTCTTTTTTACTCTCACCTTCGGCTCTCTTCCTGCACTCGTCAGCACGGCAGTTTGTGCTGAGGTGCCAGCCGCGCTCATGAATTTCCCCGGTAATGGCATGCGCATCACCGGGGAAACGGTATCACCCGCGCCGACTCCGGAATTCATTCAGATGCAACAGGCCATCCTCGCGCGCCTACAGACGCTCCCGCCTCAGAGACAACAAGCGTTCTTCGCCGCGTATGATAGCACTCAGCTTATCCCATACTCAGAAGATTTATGGCCGGATCGCTCAGCGTATGAGGCATACCGCACGGAATGGAAAAAAATTGAACTTAAAGCACAGCAAGTCGTACAACTTGGCGCCTTTGATAAGGGAAATAATCAGTGGTCTCTTCACGGAATAAGCGTCAACACCTTCACCAGACAAACCTCACATCTGGCAATCAGCGGCTTCGTATACCATGCAGACAGGAACGTGTGGACCTCTAGCAATGGTGAGATGACAGCCAAGCCTTTCACCACTAATTCTGATAACCTCTACGGAGCGAGAACCGGCACAACGTGGTTGCTCAATAAATCCGACGCGATGTCAAGAATTACGGAATCCCTCACCATTAGCCGACGCACAAACGGCGAGTTCCTCTACCTCTCATACCAATTTTCCGAACGAGCTCAAGGCAGTGGCAATATGCTGGCACAGGGTAACTACACCATGCGTTTCAGAGTAGGTCCCCCTGCTCCGGATCCAGAAGAAGCCAAGCCTGAGCCCCCCGAGGTTGAGCAGCCCCAAGCCCGGCCCTCACAGCCTGCTGCTCGGCCTGACAGCTCTTCCAGACGAAACCAGCGCCGTCACAACCGCCGCAGGCGCAGAAGATAACGCCATCATATATGAGAATCATTGCAGGAAAAGCAAAGGGATATAACATCCGTGTACCCCAAGGAGAGGTGCGCCCGACGCAGGACAGAGTGCGAGAAGCCCTCTTTAACATCATCGGCCCCATTATTACCGGGGCCCGCGTGCTGGATTTATACTGTGGCTCCGGGTCTGTAGGGCTTGAAGCGCTGAGCCGTGGAGCCGCTTCTGCGCGCATGGTGGATGCCGCGAGGCAGTCATGCGCCATGGCCCGCACTAATATGGAGAATAGCCTCCTGACCGGCGGAAGCGTAGTACAGAGCGATTGCCTCCAGTTCGTGAAGCGAGACATGGGGCGTTACGATATCATTTTCGCGGATCCTCCCTATGCCAAAGCAATAGGCGACCGAGATATGATAGCAGAGCTCATGACAGACCGCCTTCATGAACTGCTGGAAGATGATGGTTACTTCATAGCAGAAGCACAGCTGGGCTACGGCGTGGGTGATATCCACACTCGCGAGTTCCCCGGCTGGAAGCTCATTGATGAGCGCACCTACGGCAAAAACACCATTCTCTTCTATAGAAAAGACATATGAAACGCTTCATTTTTCTGCTGATATATAATCTTTTGCTGCCGGTATTCCTCATTCTCTCCATACCGGGGTACCTGATAAAGATGAAAAAGCGCGGCGGCTTCGGCACGGGCCTCCGGGAGCGCTTCGGTCTGTATAAAGTCAAAAGCAAGGACGAACCAAAAGGCGGCCTGTATGTACATGCCGTGAGCGTGGGTGAGGTATTTATCGCCCTGAAGTTCATACGCGAGTGGATTAAAACACATAATGAGCCAGTAGTATTGGCCACCAGTACCGCCACCGGGCATCAGGTGGTGCGTGATGCCGCCCTGCCCGGAGTTCGAGCCCTGTACTCCCCTCTGGACGTCCCAGGCCTCTCCGGCCGATGCCTAAAGCGCTTTCAGCCGAAAGCCGTCGTGCTCATCGAGGCTGAGCTCTGGCCGAACTTTGCAGAGGCCTGCCACCGCCGCCGCATTCCGATGCTGATGCTCAATGCTCGCCTGTCCCCCCGTAGCGAGGGGCGTTACCGCAAAGTGCGGGGTATCACTTCCCTTCTGTTCTCCCGCCTGAACGCCCTCGGTGCCCAGAATGAGCGAGATAAAGGCCGCTTTGGTGGCATTGGTGTGCGTGAAGAAATCATCTCTGTGACCGGCAGCATCAAGTTTGATGTGATGGGCGACACTCCCGCGGAGCCCCGCGCTGAGTTCCGCGAACTGCTGAGCACTATCAGTGGCGGGAAGCCTGTTGTGCTGGCCGCCAGCACACATGCCGGTGAGGAAGCACTCATCGCCACGGCTGTGCGTGAGGCAGGCGCTTTCCCCCTCATCGTTCCCCGACATGCAGAGCGCAGAGCGGATGTGGTGAAGGATTTGACCGCAGCTGGCTTCAGCCCCGTACTGCGTACTGCCGGTACCCTGCCCAGCCCGCTTCCGGAAAATCTCTGCTATGTGGCGGATACCACAGGCGAGCTGAGAGATTGGACAGCCTTGGCAGACGTGGCTATTATCGGCAAGAGTTTCCTCGCACGCGGTGGGCAAAACCCAGTGGAAGCTATCGCTGCAAAGGTCCCCGTCATCTTCGGCCCGGATATGACCAACTTCGCAGACCTCGTTTCTCTCCTGAACGCGGAAAAAGGCGTCTGGCAGTGTGAAAAAGAGGCCCTGAAAGACACGCTGGTGCAGGTGCTCACCAACAAGCAGGAAGCAACGGCCCGCTGCGTGCGCGCCTATAACGCTTTGCACGTGCACTCCGGAGCCACGCGCCGAAGCGTGGAGCTAGTAGAGACTCTCTATTAAATGCGTTTACAGCTTGCCTATACGCCCCTATTGGTGATATAGTCACGCCCGGCGCAGCCATATCCTCTCCATATATACTGAATCATGACCGCGATTTTCGTATTCTGCCTTCTTTCCGTGTTGCTGGTAATCGGAAAGGTTCTCCGCACGCTCATCCCTTTGCTTCAGCGCTGTTACCTGCCTAGTTCCGTTATCGGCGGCTTCGTAGGCCTGATGATATTTCAGTGCTTTCCGCAGATTCTTCCTGAGGATGTCATTAAGACGGTAGGGCAGCTGCCCGGCTTCATGATTAATGTGGTGTTTGCTACACTCTTTTTGGGCGTAGTGACACCGCCGCTAAAGAAAGTGGTGCAAGTGGCATTCCCGCAGTTGTGTTTCGGGCAGATTCTGGCTTGGGGGCAGTATGTTATCGGCTTTGCAGCAGTAGGCTTCCTGCTGATGCCGTTTTTTGGAACGAACGAGGGCTTTGGCAATCTCCTCGAGATTGGTTTCCAAGGCGGCCATGGTACAGTAAGCGGCATGGCGGAGAGTTTTGAATCCTTCGGATGGGAAGATGGTGTGGCACTCGGTTACACCATGGCCACGGCCGGCATGCTGCTGGCCGTCATTATCGGCATCATCCTCGTGAACTGGGCCGCGCGCAAGGGCTACATCCAGAACGTGCGCCGCTTTCATGAGCAAGATAATCTCCAGAAGAAAGGTATCTACAGCAAGGATGAGCAGCCAGCCGCCGGCGTGCAGACCGTATACTGCGATTCCATTGATTCCCTCGCTTGGCACATCTCACTGGTAGGCCTCGCTATACTCATCGGCTTCGGCATGCGTTACGGCCTGCAGGAGCTGGAGGGATTATGCAGCTCGGACGGCACAATCACTCTGCTCAAGGGCTTCCCGCTTTTCCCCTTCTGCATGATCGGCGGCCTGATCATGCAGAAAATGGCTCAGAAGGTACGCGTGCACAGCCTTATTGACCACGGGCAGATGCAGCGCATCTCCGGCGCCGCGCTGGATTTCCTCGTCGTATCAGCCATGGCCACCATCAAGCTACAGGTCGTGCTGGATAACTGGGTGGGTCTTCTGGTGCTCATCGTGCTGGGCACCCTGCTCTCTCTCTTCATGGTGGTGGTGGTAGCCCGCCGCCTCTTCCGCGAGTCCTGGTTCGAATGCGCGATTGCTGAGTTCGGCCAGTCCTTAGGAGTCACGGCCACCGGCTTGCTGCTGCTGCGCGCTGCGGACCCTGAAGGCAAAACCTGTGCCACCCAAGCATTCGGTTACAAGCAGCTGCTCCACGAGCCCATCATGGGAGGCGGCCTCTGGACAGCCCTTGCGCTCACCCTCCTTTACAAGCTGGGCTGGGCCATCATGCTGGGCATCTCCGCTACAGCCCTACTCATCTGGATAGCCGCCGCCATTCTCTTCATGCGCAAGCGTAATTCTTAACGATTGCCACAAGCAGAGGCTCTAGAAACAACGAAATGATTTTCATCTAAACTACATGCCCCCGAGAGTCATTCTTCGTTTGCTGTTTGCAGCTGTAGCCCTGATAGGTATCAGTTTCTTTTCCTTTGACGATGAGGAGCAAGATATTGAAACAATCTGCAAGCTTTTTAATGTACGGCAAGAGAATATCTCGGCCCCATCAGTAAGAATTATCAACAAACTTACCGGTAATGAGCCAAGTAACAGGGAACTCCCCTATCAAGATGCGGACTACCGCATCGAAGGGTGTTTTCGCCTGCCCGTTCAGGCTCTCTCGCAGGTAAAGGGTACGCCCCAAGCCCCGGCTGACGACTATCACCAATATACCGGTGAAACGATTAGTGACTGGCTCAGGGACGATGCCTTTAAAACAAGCCTACTGAAAAGGCAAGTTGACGGAGATGTATTATTCTCCCCCCGAACTGGTTGGGTATACTTCAACTTAGATTAGATATTTATATACCCCGCTTGCACTGATTGAAATATTAATACCTCCCCCCCTAGTTATGCGCTCAAATCATCATTCCTCTCTCTATATACTTCTCTTCGCCCTGTACGCACTGGCAGTTCCCGCATGCCAGCAAATGGAAGACGGCGTCTATCATGAATCCGGAGCAATAATTCCGAATGACTGGGTGCTTACTGCCCCCATAAAGAAGAACGAGTTCACACAAGCGAATGGCACACAATACCGTACCTTCGTTTATAACCTGTCGTATGCAGCACCTTTTGCTGCATATTGTGGGCAGGAAGTTCACTTTTCACCTGCATGTGCCATTAAGCGCTCGGACTATGCAGGAGGCACCGCATACGATTTAGTGGATTACAGTCCGCTGCCCGGCGGAGTAATTGATGCCTACTCAGTGCCTGTGCATAAGGGAAAGCTACTGGCCGTGCGCGGGAGGATTACAGAGCAAGCCCCTGAAGGGAGCGATACCTTCACCAGAACCCGTTGCATGATAGAAGCGCTGATTGAAGTACAGCACCCGGACCCCTCGGTTAATCAGGGCAAGCCCCTCTATCTGGTCTACAATCTCGGCCATGAAGGCTCAAAAGAAGCCGCGGCATCTAATGTATACTCAGATATCAAACGAGCTCCATGGGAACCCGCTAGCACACCGCTGACGCGCAGCATCAGCTCGCTTTTGGAACAAGAGGAACACCCATTCCCCGGCGAGGCCGTACAGGAATAAAGCAACAGCTACCACCGCCTAACGCTCACCGATAGATTTTCCTCCGTTCTTTATATGCACCGTACCGTGCATATTGCGGTACTCACGCGGGCTTATGCTATTATCATCCACCCAAAGACCACGGCGAGCCTCTCGGGCTTCTCGCTCCGCCGCTACCAAATCCGCATTACTGCCAGCATCCGCGTGATAACTGTAAAACCACGCAAGGCCTGCCCTCAGCATCTCCTCATTCACATACGTGGTCCCCACATACACCTTTGCCACGTAGCGCCCGTAGCGGTCCACATCCTGCACCTCCACGCGTATACGCTTTCGGCGAGTGAGCTTTACCAGCAGATGGCGAGACTGCCCCGCAAAGTCCTGCCCTTTCTCCGGTGCATCTATACCATAAAGACGCGTGCGCACGCTTTCAGCGGCCCCGTCAGGAAGAAATCGCAAAGAATCACCATCCTGCACATACTCACACTTTCCCCACAGCGTACGCGGATGCATACGGGGGGCATCTGAGGCAAATGAGGCATGCGAAAAGCCCAGCAGCCTGAGAAAAAAGGCAATAAGAGATTTCATAACGGTAGCTAATTGTTATAACGCACACCAGCATAACAAACTACAACTATTTTGCAAGTCTTTTTTGCTTGCCCGGAAGAGAACTTCATGCTAATCTTCATGAAGCAAGTCTCCATCATCATGAAAGCTCTCCTTATTAATGGCAGTCCGAACGCCGCTGGTAACACCTTCCATGCCCTCTCCATGGTGGCGGAAGGTCTCCGCGCCGGCGGTGCAGAAGCAGAAATCGTCCAACTGGGCACCAAGCCCGTACAAGGCTGCATCGGCTGCCGCCGTTGCCTGAAGAGCGGTCGCTGCGGTATGAACGATGAGCTTTACAACACCATTTACGACATGCTCGATGAGGTGGACGCCATCGTCATCGGCAGCCCCACTTACTTCGCCGGCCCCAATGGCTCCCTCTGCGCCCTACTGGACCGCCTGTACTACTCCGCCGGCAGCAAGCTGGCCTACAAGCCCGGTGCCGCCATTGCCGTAGCTCGCCGCGGCGGGGCCTCCACCACACTCGACCGCCTCAACAAGTACATCACCTACAATAACCAGCCGCTCGTCAGCTCCTTCTACTGGAACATGATTTACGGCATGCGCCCCGGTGAGGTACAGCTCGACCCCGAGGGCTGCCAAACCATGCGTAACCTCGGCCGCAATCTGGCATGGATGATGCAGTGCATCGCCAATGGCCCGGCACACCCCACACTCGATGAGCCCCGCGCTTGGACGCACTTCGTGCGCTAACGCATGACAGCCAATTTATTGAGCAGGGGGGCTTTCGCCCCCTCTCACACCACCGTACGTGCCATTTATGGCATACGGCGGTTTCTCGGCGTGTGATTGGTCCCGGAGCTAATGTTCCTGCCGCAACTCTTTTATCTCTCCTCGCCGGATACCCTGTCAACTCCTCC
>JAFWZG010000082.1 GCA_017517385.1 Akkermansia sp. | reverse complement strand
TACGGCGACCCTGAGCTTAGTAGCACTGGCTGCTCTGGCCATGCGCCGCAGGCGCAAGTAAGTCCCGAGTGGGCGTGTTTGCGAGTAGTTCCAATTCAAGAAAAGCGGGCGGAACTGATGAAAGTTCCGCCCGCTTTGTATCGTATTGCGTTTTGGTGAGATTATAGGAAGAAAAAGCCCTATTCGGCGTAACCGATGGTCTGGTGGGCAATGACGACCTGTCCTTCCGGCAGGGGAAGGGCGGCGGTGAGGGCAGCGGTGTCAATCATGCCGCGCACCACGGTATTCATGCCTTTGGAGGTGGCGTACAGGTATACATTCTGATATGCTGAGCCCACGTGGGAGCGTCCCCAGCGGTCATCCACAGCCGTATAGATCAGGTGAAGAGGAGCATTCTTCACGAAAGCCTGCTGCTCACAGAGGGGAATGAGGTTTTCATCACTCACTTTTTCCAAGCAATTATCCTGAGCATTGTAGCGCCAGCAACCCTCAGGGGAGATGACGTAGAGGCCCATATTCTGGAGGTTTCGGGCAGTGGGTATGGTGCGTTTGCCGTGTGAGTTCACACCCCATGCCACCCAGAGAATTTCGCTGAGGGTTTGGTCATCCACCTTGTGTTCAGGATTGTAACGGCGGCCGGATTGGCGGGCGTTGATGGCCTCCATGAGAGGCATGCCGCCGGTGAGAACCGGAGGTGGAAGCTGCTTTACCTCTGCAGCCATAGCTGCCCCGGCAAGTAGAAGAAGAATAGCTTTATACATGCTCTATTTTCTAGCAAATCACGTGCGCGGTGTCAATGTTTTTTTGCCGGAAATGTTGGAAAGACGGAGCGCGGTTTTTCGCCTTAATCATTGCAAACATGCACGAGGGTGAGCACGGCGACATGCTCTATTCCCGGAATGCTTTTGAGGGCCTTGCTGCAGGCTCGTGCGGTGGAGCCGGTGGTGAACACATCATCCACGAGAATGATGTGTGAGGGGAGTTTGCGGCGGCCTGAGAGGAAAGCCGGCAAGGCGCTGAAGGACTGTGTGGCGTTCTTCCGGCGGCGGGCGGCGGTGAGGCGAGTCTGGCTGTCCTGCGCGGTGGTGTGGCGGATGAGCGCGTTCATCACGCGGCGGCGCAGGAGCTTGCCGAGTGCACGGGCGAGAAGTGCGGCCTGATTATAGCCTCGCTTCACCTGCCTTTCAGGTGTGATGGGCACGGGCACGATAACGGCCTCACTGAAATCCTTAGCCTCTGCTGTTTGTTCCCAAGTCTCCGCCATAGCCGGGGCGAGAGCTGCTGCGAGGTAGGGAGCGTGGCGGTATTTCAGGCGGTAGATGAGCTCCATGTTCTGCTCAGAGTTCTGGAGCGGCGCGCGGGCAAAGTCAAATGGGCGCGGCTGGCCTTGGCATGCCGGGCAGCAATCCGCCTGAGGGGCTGTGCCGTATACCGGGCTGCCGCAATACAGGCAGATGGGGCGAGGAATGCGCTGCAAGGATGCCAAGCAATCCGGGCACAGGCTGCGCTCCGCTTCCTCTCCGCACAGCTCACAGGTGATGGGAAAGAGCCAGCGGAGCATGGGGCGGGCAGGGGAGGGTTAACGGTGGCGGCTCAGGAACTCCTTGGCGGCGTTCTGGTAAGCCAGAGAGGCCTGCCCATAGGGGTCATGCTCAATGATGGTCTTACCGAAGCTGGGGGCCTCAGCCACGCGGACGGAGCGGGGGATGACGGTGTTGTACATCTTGTTCGGCAGCACGTCCTTCACCTGAGCGATAACCTGATTGGCGAGGTTCGTGTTGCTGTACATGGTCATAAGCACGCCCTCGTGCTTTAGGTTCGGGTTAGCGCCGCTTTCGCGTATCTGTTCCACCACGTAGAGAATCTTGGAAAGACCATCCAAGCTGAGGAATTCGCACTGCATGGGAGTGAGCACTTCATCGCAGGCGCACAGGGAGGAAGTCATCAGCACGCCCAGTGAGGGCGGCGTGTCCAGAAATACGTAATCGTAATAGTTGCTGCAGCGCAGGCCTTCCATGGCATCACGCATGCAGGTGATGTGCGTGCCATTCTGAGTGAGCTCCACTTCCACGCCGGAAAGGTCCATGTGAGCGGGGATGATGGAGAGGTTTCTGCGGTTGGCAGGCATGATGAGGTCTTCCATGAGCCTGTTACCGATGAGCGCTTGGTAAATGCTCTGCTCGCTTGTGGCTTCCACGCCGAGAGCGGAGGAGGCATTTGCCTGAGAGTCCACATCAATGAGCAGTACCCTGCGGCCGCGCTTGGCAAGTGCAGCTGAGAGGTTTACGGCGGTGGTGGTTTTACCCACACCACCCTTCTGGTTGGCTATGGCGATGACTTTCACGCGCGCCATTGTAACGTATCCGCCACCTGATATCAAGCGATAATTGTTGCCACACGGGCCGCATTGTGCTAAACTCATGTCATGCACACAGAACAGGTCATTGCTGCCGCACGTCGGCTTTGTCAGGAGATGGAGGCTCTCTCGTTTTCTGCCCCCGTGGCTTATACTTATAACCCGCTCACATATGCATGGGCGGGGCATGAGGCCTACATTCGCCGCTTTGCGGATGGCCCGAAGGATGTTCTGTACCTTGGCATGAATCCCGGTCCCTTCGGTATGGCGCAGACGGGTGTGCCCTTCGGTGAAATTGCTGCGGTGACTTTGTGGATGGGTATTACAGCCCCGGTGGGCCAGCCGCCGGCCACTCATCCCAAGCGCCCGGTGCAGGGCTTCAACTGCCCTCGTTCTGAGGTGAGTGGGCGTCGCCTGTGGGGGCTTTTCGAGGAAATGTACGGCACGGCGGATGAGTTTTTTAAGCATGCGTACGTGGCGAACTATTGCCCTCTCATCTGGATGAGCGAAACCGGGGCCAATATCACCCCCACCCAGCTGCCCAAAGAGCAAGTGGCGCAGATAGATGCCGCCTGCCAGCGCCACCTTGTCAGCCTCATCGAAATCCTGCAGCCCAAGTGCCTCGTGGGCGTGGGAGGCTATGCCCTCAAACAGCTCGAACTCGCCGCCGCTCAGCTGCCCGAGCGCTCGTTCACCCTCGGCACGATTCTTCATCCCAGTCCCGCCAGCCCCGCGGCTAATAAGCACTGGCCCGAGCGCCCCCGGCAGCAGATAAAGGAAATTCTCGCCGCGGCGGGGCTCTGATGATTTCTTCTTCCCCCGGATAATTTATCGCAGGGAAGGATAGGCGGGAATTTGATATGAAACAGTCGGCTACCGGCTGTTAAGGTGTCATTTTTGCCCGGAAATGCTCCATATCCCCTTGAAAAATCACAATAAGGTTGACATTGAGGGCGGTGAGGTATATACTTTCGCGCGTATGAGCACACCCACAAAGAGCTACAAAGACACCATCTTCCTGCCGGACACCACGTTCCCCATGCGTGGTGATCTCACGACCAAGGAGCCGGCTCGTCTGGAAAAATGGGAAAATGAGAAGCTTTACGAGCGAATTACCAGCCGCCGCAAAGCCCAGGGTGCGCCGAGCTTTATATTGCACGACGGCCCTCCCTTTGCTAACGGCGACGTGCACATGGGCACCGGTCTGAACAAGGTGCTCAAGGACCTCATCGTGAAGAGCAAGACGATGGCCGGTTACTACGCTCCCTTCATTCCGGGCTGGGACTGTCACGGTCTGCCGATTGAGGCTAAAGTTGTAAAGGAATTTCAGGGCCTGGAGCCGGCCGAGATTCGCCGCCGCTGCACCGAGTTCGCTCTGGGTTACATTGACCAGCAGCGCCTTTCCTTCCGCCGTCTCGGCGTGTTCGGTGATTGGTTCAACCCGTACATCACCATGGAGCCCAAGTACGAGGCTGATATCCTTCGCGTGTTCGCTAAGCTTGTGGAGAGCGGTGCTGTGTACCAGTCCATGAAGCCCGTGCAGTGGAGCTACGCTCACCACACCGCCCTGGCTGAGGCTGAGGTGGAGTACATGGAGGACACCTCCACGGCCATTTATGTGGGCTTCCTCATGGATGGCCCCGTGAACGGCATCGAGGATTGTGAAATGGTTATCTGGACCACCACACCGTGGACGCTGCCCAGCAACCTCGCTATCGCACTGAATCCTGATTTTACCTACGTCATCGGCCGCTATGCCAAGGATGGCGCCGAGCGCAAGTTCATCGTGGTGCGCGAGCTTATTGAGACCTTCACAGCCAAGACCGGCTGGACGCTGCAGGAGGAGCTGAGCACCTTCAAGGGCAGCGATCTGGAGAAGCGCACCGCTCGCCACCCCTTCCTGAACCGCGAGTCACTTATCATCAATGCTGCTTATGTGACGACTGACGCCGGTACGGGTGCTGTACACATCGCTCCCGGTCACGGTGCTGATGACTACATCGCCGGTATGGCCTATGGTCTGCCTGTGCTTTCCCCGGTGGATGATGATGGTAACTACACCGCTGAGTGTGGTCTGCCCCACTTGGTAGGCAAGCACGTCTTCAAGAGCAATGAGGATATCATCACGCTGCTGGTGGAGGGTAACCGCCTGCTGGGCCGTGAGGAGTTCACTCACCAGTACCCGCACTGCTGGCGCTCCAAGACTCCCATTATTTTCCGCGCCGTGAAGCAGTTCTTCATCAGCATGGAGAAGCTGCGCGGCATGGCTCTGGAGCAGATTGACAAGACCGAGTGGCTGCCTGCTTGGGGTCGCAACCGCATTTACAGCACCGTGGAGGCTCGCCCGGACTGGTGCATTTCCCGCCAGCGCACATGGGGTGTGCCGCTGCCTGTGTTCTTTGATGAGAACGATAAGCCGGTGCTTACCGCTGAAATCGTGAACAAGGTGGCTGACCTTGTGGCCGAGCACGGCACGAACATCTGGTTCGAGCTCACGGATGCGCAGCTCTGCGAGAAGCTGGGCCTGCCCACCAACCTGAAGAAGGGTAAGGATACTCTGGACGTGTGGATTGATTCCGGCTGCTCTCACGTGGCTGTACTGGAGCGCCACCCGGAGCTGCACGCCCCCTGTGATGTATACCTCGAGGCAACGGACCAGCACCGCGGCTGGTTCCAGAGCTCTCTGATGCTTTCCTGCGCATGGCGCGGTACTGCTCCGTACAAGAAGGTGCTCACTCACGCTTTCGTGGTGAATCAGGACCGCTCCAAGCTTTCCAAGAGCGCTCAGGGCACCTACACGAAGCCCACGAATGCCAAGTATTTCTATGAGAAGTACGGTGCTGATATCGTGCGTCTGTGGGTAAGCTCTGTGGACTGGCAGAATGAGGTGCCCTTCGGTGAGGACCTCTTCAAGCAGATTACGGATCCCTACCGTCGCTTGCGTAATACCCTGCGAATCCTTCTGGCTAACCTGAAGGGCTACAACGGTGAGCAGCCTGCCACTCTTGACGCTCTGGACGCTTGGATTCTTGAGCGCAGCAATGCTCTCATTAACGAGGTGCGCGCTGCTTATGACGCTTATGAATTCCGCAAGGTCTTCATGGCTATCAACCAGTTCTGCACGAACGACCTCTCCGCCCTGTACATTGACATCACGAAGGACAGCCTTTACTGTGATGCCGCAGGCAGCACCCGCCGCCTGAGCCGCCAGTTCGCTATCTCCCGCGTGTTTGATGTGTTGGTACGCCTGCTGGCCCCCATCCTCGTGTACACCGCAGAGGAGGCTTGGGAACACGCCGGCCACACGGATTCCGTGCACGAGCAGGACTTCCCCACCGCTGATGCCGCCTATGAGAAGGGCCTTACCGCCACCTTCGCTCGCCTGCAGCAGATTAAGGGCGTCATTCAGGTGGCTATCGAGGCCCAGATTAAGGCTAAGGCTTTCAATAAGAATAACGAGGCTGTGGTGACTCTCACTCTGCCGCAGGATGAAGCCGCCGAGGTGGTGGCCCTGCTGGAGGACGCTGAGTTCGCCAAGACCTTCTTCATCATTAGCGGTCTGAACGTGGTGCGTGGTGCTGAGCTGGCTGCCACCGCTGAGAAGACCACCCACGGCATGTGCCCGCGCTGCCGCCGCTATGAGCCCGCTGTGAATGCAGATGGCCTTTGCGAGCGTTGCGCTGACATTTGCAAATAAAAAAACTCAATTCCACGGGCCTCTCTGTCTGCTAGGTGCAGGTGGAGAGGCCCTTTACAAGTTATCATATTTCCGTTTATGAAGCGCGTTACCCTGTATCTCATTATCCTCATCGTTCTGCTGTACGTTCTGGACCAGATATCCAAATGGTACATCGTGTTTAACTACGATTTGCCCACCCCCTTCTTCATGGATAGCACCCCCGTCATTACGGGCAGCAGCATCATGAACTTCAACATTGTGCGCCTTCATAACACCGGCGTGGCCTTTGGTCTGGGTAATGGCACGGCTTGGGCTCCCTTCCTGTTCCTCGGTGTGCAGGTTGTGGCACTTGTGGTGCTCACTATTCTTTACCGCCGGAACTTCTTCTATAATCGCACGCTGAAGGTGGCTTGGGCCTGCATCATGACCGGTGTTCTCGGTAACATGACGGACCGCCTCACCCAAGGCTTCTTCCTCCCCGGCGCGGAGTCCCTCGGCTTCTTCCAGAACCTTATCAATGGTTACGTGGTGGATTTCCTGGATTTCTCCTTCCCTTGGATTCCTGCGCAAGGATTTGTGGATGGTTACCACTGGCCTTCCTTCAATGTAGCGGACTCCTGCGTGTGTATCGCTGCGGGGCTTTTCCTTATTGCTTCTTTCATGCCCCAGCCCAAGCCTGAGGAGAAGAAGGAAGAGCCGAAGGCGGAGAAGAAGGAAGAGGAGACTGCTTCCGAGAAAGAGTAATTCATCGCCCAACTGCCTGCCATGCTTCGCTCCGTGCTTTTTTTGCTGCTGGCTTTACCGGCCCTTGCCGGGTTCAGTAATCCCGTGCAGCGTGTGCAGCTCAGCCATGGACAGAATGAGGTGACGCTCGTTTTTCAGGCGGATTCTGACATTCGCCGCGCGAAGCCACACTGTGATTGTACCACCGTGCGTACCGAGGGTACCCGCCTCATTGCCCGTGTGGATACTTCCGGTTTTGCAGGGGAGGTGGAAAAGACGATTGATGCCACCACGGCAGATGGTCGCACCACGCGCCTGACTATGCGTTTCAGTATGCCGGAGGCCATCATTTTCAGCGCGCGCACCCTGCAGTGGTCCGTGGGCGCACCCGCTACTCCCAAGACCCTCCGTATTACGATTCCTGCCGACTCCCCCGTGCGCGATGTGACGGAGGCGGCCCTCTCCGGAGCCGATTTTGATTATGATCCCCGTCGCGGCTCGCGCGGGGGGGAGTTCACCGTCACCGTGACCCCGAAATCTACCGCGCGCCGCGCCATGAACCGCCTCATCATTGAGACGGATTCTCAGGACCCTCGCTACGCACGTTTTGTTATTTACCTTCGCGTGAAGCCGTAAGGCTTACAACTCTGGAAATATAAAAAAACGCAGAGTAGTAAATTGTGTTTATTACTACTCTGCGCTGGGAAGGTGTTTGTTTTAGCGAGCGAAGAAGTTGCGCAGGGAGGCGATGTCCGCATCCGAGGGCTGGTCAGCACGTGCGATGGCTTCCTTCTGCGCAGCGGTGATATCCGCGATGCCCTTGGAGGCCAAGGCGAGCATCTGGGCCATTTCTTCAGCGGTGAATACGGCTTCCTCGCCGCTGCCCTGAACTTCCACGTACTGGCCCTGTTCCGTCATGACGACGTTCATGTCTACCTCAGCGTCTTTGTCCTCCACATAGCAGAGGTCGAGGATGGGCGTGCCCTGAAGCTTGCCGACGGAAACGGCGGAAACGAGCTGGCGCATGGGGTTCACGGTGAGATAACCCTTGGCCATAATGCGGTTGATAGCGATAGCGAGGGCCACGGCTGCGCCGGTGATGGAGGCGGTGCGTGTGCCGCCGTCTGCCTGCAGTACATCACAGTCTATCCATACTGTGCGCTGCCCGAGTGCTTCCAAATCCATGACGGCGCGGAGGGAACGACCGATGAGGCGCTGAATTTCCACGGAGCGGCCATCCACTTTACCGGCCGTGCTGTCACGGCGCTTACGGTCCAGCGTGGAGTACGGGAGCATGGCGTATTCTGCGGTAAGCCAGCCACCGGGCACGCCTTGGGCTTTCATCCAGCGGGGGACGTCTTCTTCAATGGTGACGGCGCAGATGACGCGCGTGTTACCAAAGCAGGAAAGCACGGAGGCTGTAGCATTCGGGGCCACATCCAGCACAAATTCGAGGGGGCGCATCTCGTTCAGTGCGCGGTTATTCAGTCGTTGCATGATTTATCTTTACCACATGCCGCCTTGCATTGCAATCCTAAAATGAGCTGAGGTAGAAAGGGTGAGGGGAGAATTGCAGGTGAGAGGGTTGTAAATCTGCTATATAATCAATGGTGTTAAAAATCTGGCACTGCGTCAAAAAAGTCGCGTGAATGACGGGGAGGTTAGCTGCCTGAGTTTGAGCCGGAGGTAATCAACGGAAGGTAGACCTCGGGTTTTGAGTTGGATGCGGGCAATCATAGAGTTCATCCCTTCAATTCGTCCCG
>JAFWZG010000154.1 GCA_017517385.1 Akkermansia sp. | reverse complement strand
GAGGGCTGCGCGTAGTTGGTCAGGTATTGAGAACCGAATGAGGCGATAGTCCGCACTTTGCAAAATCCTGTTGTGGAAAATGAATCGGAACTGGTGGGGTGCGTATTATCCACCCAAGTACCACCGCTGCCGCTCTTGGAAGTCAGGTTGCGGACTGTGACCTGCGAGCCGCTGCCGGACAGATAATACCACATCGTCAGCGTTACCTCGCCATTAGAGACGGTGTAGCTACCGCCATCGGCAACAGAGAAAGAGGGCTTCACATCGTAATGAAGCGTCTGGGTAACAGCAAACTTGTCCGTCACCTCAACCTCAAAGGTGTAACGAATCTTTGTGGCCGCAGTATCGCGCCGGGCGGTCACTTGCACGCCATCGCCGCCTTGCCACCAGATGCCGACATCTCCGACATCCTCAACCCCGCCACCGCCACCATCGTCATCATCATCGGTAGAGCCGCCACCACCACCGCCTCCACCACCACCTGGCCCCCAGTAAGGGTCATCGTCATCGACCTCCTCCTCGGGTTCCTTGGCTCGGAACAGAGCAACATCTACCCCGCCAAGCGTGCTATCCATATCGTAAGCTCCGTATGGTCGTAAACATCCGACTGTGCGGATAAAGTAGTTGTTGCCCATCTGTCCGGCGTAAAACGCCTGGGCTGCATAGTAGATATGGCCTACACGGTCGTATCGGGTCATAGTGGGAATATACCCACTCGTGCCGGATTCACTTACCCAATAACCACCGTCTTTCGGGTACACAAATGAAGTCGTGACTTCGTCCTCGTTACGAACAACAAGGGAATTACCCTGAGTGTAGACACCTCCATCGTAGCCCAGCATCGAAACATCTGTGTAGATATCGCCATGAGACAGGCGCGAGTAGACAGGCTTATCCTCTTCATCTCCCGGCTTCACCACCGCCAAGGCTCGCTTGCATAATGGAATCGGAGTATTCTTATCTCCGTATTCTTCGAGGAAATCATCCACCTTAACCATGGTGCTTTCAAAGCCGCCATGATATTCGTCCGACACGCCCCAGATGAGCTTCGCCGCCCGGTAAAAAGAGCCTTGGTTGGGAGCAAGCGTGCAATCTTCTCCCACAAAGACACTACCGCCATATTGGGAACGCAGGTCATCCTCAGTCGGTGGTAAGTTTACCGATATGCGAGTCCCTTTACCATCTGTCCCGGGCGCGTACACCAGCGTTCCCCTGTCATTGCCTGTGTATACCGGGATTCCCACCATGTAGAATACCCGGTCAATGATTGCTGCCCAGTAAATCCAGATGTGGCCGTAGTATGTTTTCAGAAAGTAGGTCGTGGTCTTGCCATAGGTCACCGAGACGCGAGCATTCCCCACGTTCATCAGGCAACCAATGAGCTTAGGAGCTGCAGCCAGTTTCAGCTTGCCATCGGCCAAGAGCATCTCTTCTGCCTCCTTTTTACCTGCAATCCGCAGCGGAGGAACGAAATCTCCGTGCAAAAGCTGGGATTGGAGCAATCTTTCCTCCTCCTTTAGCACGCTGAACAAAGGAAGCTGCAAGCGGTGCTCGCCGTTGTATTGCTCCGCAAAAACACCGAACTGGATGCGATTATCATGCCGGATGCGAGCGTGAATGTAGTAGGAATACGGCCCACTATGTGTAGGGGTGCGGCTGTGGATGGAATAGTCCGTGATATACGTCCATCCCTGAATATCCGGCTCATCATCAACAAACATGGGAGTCTCCGGCTCGCAACGCTTCATCCACTCGCGGCGTTTCTCGTGGTCCATGTTGCCATCCTCATCGTTGAACGTACCGAAGATGCCGGGAATCGTGTGGATGTCTCCGTGCTGCAAGCGATAAGCGGTAGGCTGGTCTACAGGTTCACCGGGCTTCACCATACCGGGAAACACCTGCGGTACAGCCGAGAACTCCACCTCAAGCACATCAGAAGATACAGATTCGCCCCCGGGAGACTCGATAAATCCTTCTGTCTCAGAATCACTCATTTTTCAGCGGTATATTCGGTTGCGTTCACTCTTGTGCCAAGCTCGCTCTCAGGCTCCAGCGTGTACTGGTATTTCAGGTTGCCTGCGCCATCCCGCATCAGGGTCAGGGTCACATAGCGGGTAGAGCCAGTAAGTTCTCCCAGTTCCAGCTTTTCCTTGCGGGGGATGTACGCGAATTGTCGGTCAGGCAAAAACACGCGCCCGGCTTCCACATTGACTTGGTAGGTGACTTGTGGCTCTTCTCCCTCTTGTAGCGGTTCCTCGATAGTCTCGGTCATGCTCACATCAAAAGGCATCCCCACAGACTCGCCGCCAAGCTCAATCGGCCCTTGCTGGTATTGCTCCATGTAGATACGCAGGAACTCCTCGACCACAACGGCTTGCACCTTGCCAATCGGTACATAGATATCAGCGCTACCCTCTTCTTTCTTGGTGGTAAACACGGCTTTTTCAGGAACGCTGCCGGAGAGAGTCAGACGCACAAACACCTCCTTGGTGGAGTTATCATCGGCTTCTTCTGCTGCGGTGGCTACCCCGTCATCACCTTGAATCGAAGTCTTGGGCTTCAACACGCCAACATCAACCCATTGTTCAGAATCCCACACCGAACTTTTCGCGGGAGTCGAAGCTCGCGATTCCTTTTCAATCTCGGTGACGTTTAATTCGTGCCCATGATGGTCAGTTACGCGACCGATATGCACCTGCAGAATCTTATCCCAATGCCCACTTTCCGCATCAACGGTGCATTGGTGCTTCGGCTTGATGCGGAGCTGAAAGTCCTCATTGCGGTGGATATCCAAATCATCAGAGCCAAGACGAACAATAGCTTGTCTGTCAATCGTCAGAGATGTGCCACCTGCGGACTCCTTAGCCTGATATCCGACACCTCGCAGGATTCTGCGGCGAAGCTGCTGCTCGTTCAGGTAGCGGAGATAAGCAACAATGCTATTCAGCCATGCCGCCGATACAACCTCGCCAGCCTTTACTTCCCTTGGAATGTCACGTCCCATATCAGCCTCCGTACAGTTGCTTGTTCCAGCCGCCGGGAGCCGACAGCTCGTAGATGGTTTCCACGCGCCATTTGCGCTTTTTATCGCCGGAGCTGCGCGAGAACGACTTACCGACCATCAGCCAGTTGCGGTCTTTGGGGGTCGGAGCGCCGGATGGTGATGCTATGGCACCCAGTCCGTTCAGATTCACTTGGCTGGAAGAAACGATGCGAACTTCGCGATAAGTCGCGCCGGGGTTGCGGTAGGAATGGATGCCGTTTCTTATCATTTTCAGCACGGCCTGGCCGTTGCCGGAAAGCCCTTTCAACAGCTTTTTGAGCGGTCGCATGATGGGCTGCTTGTCTTTATCGAGTTTGGGCGAACCATCTTCGTTCAGTTCGGTAACAAGCTCCCACATACGCACACCATCCTGTACCGCTTTCAGGTACTCACGATGGGCATCCGTAATGCCATTTTGGGCTTTAGGATGAGAAAGGAGCGGCTCGTCATTCACCGCACCCTCAAGGCTCTGTTCAATGATATCTGCCTCGTTTTCATCATCGTTATCGTCTCCAGAGTCACCACCGCCGGATTCTTCCTCTTCTTCTTCCTCCTCCGCTTCTTCGGGCTTGCCGTATTCGAGCCGTACTGAAGCAATACCACCTTCGCCGGGCTTCACGGTGGCCTTTTTCAGAATGACGCCGGGCATCAGGGATGTGCGACTGCCAAGGCCGGGGAGAGATGCAATGGCCTTGTCCTCCGGCACTTCGTAGGTGATAGTGACGGAATTACCTGTCTTTGAATCATAGTTGAATACGAGTTCACGCTCGGTTTCAACCTTGGAAATGTTGCCGTAAGATTGCATAGTATCAGAATTGAGCGACCACCCGGAATGTGGCGGTCTGGGTAAAATCGTTGTCCTGAGCCTGGGGTTCTTCAATGCTCCGCAGACTCAGGCTATAAAGCAAGAAGTCAGGAGCAGCCTTGTTGACTCCCTCAAGGGTGGTCTTTCTGCCCAGAGTGGCACAGAGTGAAGAAAATTGTTCCCGCATGGTCGTTTCGGCTTCATCATGAGCGGCACTATGCAGAGAAAGCACCAGCGAGCATTCCCATGTCCTGTTGCCGGGTATCAGCTCTTCATCTGCCATGCAGTTCAGCAAGGCGTAGGGAGCGACAAGCTCACCGTTGCTGATGGGTGTATGGATTGCCAG
>JAFWZG010000153.1 GCA_017517385.1 Akkermansia sp. | reverse complement strand
CTAAGCGTGTATCTGTTACGTGTATTATATCAATTCCCGCCCCTCTGTTCAAGCGTGGATGGCATTTTGTTTGCGTGTTTCCTGCATTTTTGTTGCCGATGGCGCAAAAGCAGGGCAAAAAGCCGAGGATTTGCTCGAAGTGGAGCCCTTGGTCTGCCGGGTGCGGGTCATGTGGTGCAAAGTGGTGTTTTGTGCGTTGTTTACAGTTCGGCCAGAATCTTGAGGAACTCGCTCATGGGGTACGCCCCGGTCATGCTGATATCCTTGTCTTGGAACACAAGGAAATAGCGATACCCCGGCCCGGCTTGTTCCTGCCACGCTCTGCCCAAGTGCAGCTTGGCCAGAGTCTCCTCATTGGCCAGATGGTCGCCCTTGGTCTCGATGATGACTATCTTCCCTGAGCGCGTTCGCACGATAAAATCCGGATAGTGGTTGATAAAGCCATTGATGGCGAACCCTGTTCGCGCGATATTGCGGTGCCACCACCGGATATTGGGTAAGCCGGTGATTGCCTGAATGAGCTCCGTCTCGAACTTGTTGCCGGATTCCTCAGCCTCGTACAGACTCTTGTCGTAGATGGCAGTGCTGCTGATGGGCGAGATACTGGCCGGGAAGCTGTAAGACGGGCGGCACAGGATGCGCCCGGTTGCCAAGCGGTTATCAAATTGCTTGCGGATAAAATCATTCAGCAGGCCCACCACGTGATTCTTGATGCGGGAGGCAAACCCGGATGGCGATTTCTCCAGCGAGGCGAGCTGCTCCGGCGACATGTTCTCAATCACGGCGTCAATATAGGCAGCCAGCTCGGAAGAATCCACCGAATCAAAGGAGTCAATCATGCGATGGACAATCTGCTTGCATGCGCGGATTTTAGCCGTAGCATCCAGCTTGGGGAACTGTTGCTTGAAATACAGCTGGGAAGATTCATCCAAGCGGAACACCTTGGGCACGCCGCCGGACTTGCCTTCCTTGATGTCGATGCTGTACAGGTCATCGTCCGCGCCTTTCCAGTCGATATTGGTCGCTTGCCCCTTGAGCGAGAAACCGGCTGCCAGATGTTCCTTGGTCAACAGGACCTCCCCGGAGGAATCCAAGAACAAGCTATAGGGGGCCATCTGGTAGAACTGCGGGAGCGCAAGCCCGTTCACCTCGTCTGTGAATTCTTCATTTATCTGGAATCTGCTTTTCATATCAGCAATGTCTACCGGAATATGTGTTTCTTCGCCGCCGGAGCCGGTCTGCTCCAAGCCCTGTTCAAAGTCTGCCCCCTGCTGCAAGGCTCCGGCCAGCATGTCATCGACCGCCGATGTGCCTTGCTCAGGTGTACGCACGGCCACCTTGGAGGGGTCGCTGTTGATGAAGTCATCCGTGCCGGAATCCGTTCCCTCGTTTTCGGGCTCCGGCGGTACCGGCAAGGGTATAACCGGCTGGGGCTGCGGTTCAGGCTCAGGAAGCGGCAAATCCTCAGCGGAAGCCACTCTGCAATCGCGTTTTGTGAAGCCTGCATTGTTCAGGCCCGCCACAATGCGCTCCAGCGTGTTCTGGAAGTCATTGGAGGAAGTGAGCACATAGGACATGTTCAGACTCTTCTTCCCGTGCTTTACAGCTCCGGGCAAGCGGAGAATGCGGCCCACTATCTGCTCTACCTCCACTTGGCTGGTCTTGTTGGCCAGTGAGGCCAGAATGTAGGCATACGGGCAATCCCAGCCCTCCTTGAGAGCGTTTACTGTGATGATGTAGCGAATCTGGCTGCCCGGGGACATCAGATTCTCTTTTTTCAGCTCGTTGATGTCCGCCGTCTTGATGGCAATCTGGTGCTCCGGGATGCCGTAGGCTACCAGCTTGTTCTTTATCTTCTCGAAGGTGGTGCTATCCTCCTTGCCCCGGGGCTGAGCCTGGAATAAGACAATGGGGCGGATAGGCAGGCCGCCGTCCCCGGCCTGAGCAATGGCATCCTGCTCCAAGCGGTCGCGCAGGTCCTTGGCATCGGCAATCACCTCCTCGATTTTGTCGCGGTTGTACACGATGACGGGGAGCTTCACCATGTTCTCACGCTTGAGCTGGATGGCATCCACATAGGAGATGATGTTGCTCTCTTCGCGGGGCGTGGCGGTCAAATCCAGCACGAAGCACGGATTGAAGCTCTGCAACATCTCTTTGCTCAGCTTACTGCGGGCATGGTGGCTTTCGTCCACTATGACAAGCGGCGTCAGCTGGTTGATGACCTGAATAAGCGCGGTTTCGTCCGTATCGGGCAACGGATTTTCCGGGGCTCCCAAGGCCTGAGAAAATGATACCAGATTGCTGTTCTCCTGACGGGATTTCAGCGACTCCTTGCGGCCACGGAAGGAATCATACGACAGCACCATGACGGAAAGCTGCTCTGTGACGGTCGTGATATTGAAATTCTCGCCATTCAAAAGCTGTTGCTTATCATAGACGGCTACGCGGCTACCAAAGCAAGTATTGAGCTTCTGCCTGTACGGGTGCTCCGGATTCTTCAGGGCCTTGAGAGTTTGCTCCAGAATAGCCTCAGACGGCACCAGCCAGACCACCACTCGCGCCTTGCCCGTGGGGAGAGCGTCAAAAATCGGCTTGATGGAGTTGCAAGCGATAAAGGTCTTGCCGCCGCCGGTAGGTACCTTGAAACAGATATGCGGCACTCCCGGGAGAATATCCTGATACGGCTTCATGCCGCCGAAGCCAACCGGGAAGCCCTTACCCTGCCAGAATTGGGTATATGTTTCTTTGTAATTCCTAGTAGTGCAAAGGATTTCGAGAAACCTTTTCAGGTCAGCAATGACCTCTTTCTGATATCTTTTCAGTTCCATGGCCTTATCCTTACAGTTTTGTGATGTCGCGGGGTATCTTCTTGAACGTGATGCCGAAGCGGGTCAATTCCTTTTCACTGAGATGGCAGCGGTCTGCATAAATGACGATGCTTTCGGTTCGCTCCGGAATCGTCTCTAGGAAGTCGTAATCCAGAGCGGTGGACTCCCCGGGCTGATAGTAGAAATAGTATGATGTGCTGTTGCTGGTTCCGAGATAGTGCGGGTTGCCGTTGCCTGCTTTCGGCAGGTCGCTGCGGGTCTCCATGTACCACATATATTCCCGGATGCGTTCCACCCCTACGTCCTCATTGAGATAGCCCTCCGGAGTAAGCAAGGGAGCTCCCAGCTCGTAGAAGCTGAAATTGCCTCCCGTGCCGGGAATCTGCTTTTTGCCCTTGCCATAGCCCTGAATGACTCTCTTCATGCGTTCGGCGGTTGTAGCTTCCGCGTAGTCTCCCATCTCTATGAGAATGAAACGGCGGGAGCCTTGGTCAGCCTGATTCATTTTCAGCACGGCATGGGCAGTAGTTCCGGAACCGGCAAAGGAGTCGAGAATGAGCGTATCCTTGTCTCCGGCTATCTTGAGAACGTGCTCTATCAATCGGGTCGGCTTCGGAGTGTCGAAAGTGGCATTGCCTCCGAAGATGGCAAGCAGCTCCTTTTTGGCCTCATCCGTGTGGCCTACTTCTTCATACATCCACAGGTTGGTGGGTACTCTGCCACCTACTTTTTCAAGGTAAGTTTTTCGACGGATTCCTCCTTTCCCTCCCTTTGTGAAGTAGAAGCGGGGCCACTGGCCGCGAGTAAATACTCTGGAAGCGTTTTCTTTTGACTCTTCCAGAGTTTTACTAAGAACAATACCCTGAACGCCAATTCTTACCTCCTCAGCAGGTATACCACAAATTTTGGCCCTCTGTTCGGTGTCTTCCAAATCTCGTAGCTCGTATTCAGCCCATCCACTCATGATTTCGAGCATTGTATCTTGTTGGTAACGCCAACATGCGCCATTGCTCGGATAGAGGAGCTCTCCAGTAAAAGGATGCTGAATGGCATATACCATGCCTTGATGAGTAGCAGCACCCGGAGCGCAAGGGTTATCACTGGTCCAAGGAGCCACGTCATTATCGGGATTCTTATATTTAGCATCCATCTCAGCTGTGCGCTCCAGCTTATTGGGCATCCAGTCAGGCTTCTTGCTGTATACCAGAATATGCTCAACCTCACTCACAATGCCCTTGGAATCATTGCGTGTGGAGTATGTTCGCTGCCATGAAATATCCGCCACGAAATTACCGGCCCCCATAATCTCGTTCAATACCAGACGCAGATTCGAGAGCTCCATATCGTCAATACTGATGAAGATGACGCCATCCTCAGCCAGCAGCTTGTACAGAAGCATGAGTCGGGGGTACATCATGCACAGCCACTTGTCATGCCGGGAGAGGTCTTCGCCTTCTTTGCCTACGACCTCCCCGAGCCACTTGCGGATTTTGGGGTCGTTCACATTGTCATTGTATACCCAGCCCTCATTGCCGGTATTGTACGGCGGATCTATGTAGATGCACTTAATGCGCCCCTCGTACCGGGGCAACAGGGATTTGAGAGCCTCCAGATTGTCGCCGTGGATAATCATGTTGGGGCTGCCGTTATCCTCGGTATGCTGCCCGTTCTCATCGAAGCTATACTGCCGCTCCAGGATGCGATACGGCACTTCCTGATGATGGTTAATGACTTTGTTCTTCCCTATCCAGTCTAACGTAGGCATTGCTCTGTTCTCTCTATTCTCTTTTGCCACCGCATGCTTTGCAGTTCACTCCCTGCGGTGAATCGGTAAAATGCCCCTTGTTGGAGCTGCCAAAGTACCTGCAAGTCGCGTTATGCACCTTGCCGGTACCAGAAACCCAGAAACGGCCCTCTATGGCTTGCGGTGTCGTTTTTGTTTGTTGCCCCTTGCGCCAGTCCCACGGGGCCAAGGGATTGCCCTGTCTCCACAGCCCGGTGCGGTCTTTCCGGGCGGCTTGTTCAGCGGCGGCCAAATCTGCATCATTCGGAGCGTATTTCAGGAAATGCCACGCATAGCCGGAGCGCACCATACGCAGATTGATGTAGTCACTACTGAGATACACCTTGCCGATAGTTCGCCCGTACCGGTCCTGCCCGGTGACATCCACTCTAAGCTCCCGGTTATGAATCAGGCTCCGCAGAGCTTTCTTGGAAGCCCGTCCGAAGTCTTGCCCGCCCTCCGGAGCATCTATCCCCCACAGACGGATTTTTTCCTGCCGCTTCCCCTCCACCAAAAGCGTAAAGGTGTCTCCATCAGCCACACCTACGCAACGTCCCGACATGCTCTCTGCAAAGACCAGAGAGCACAGTACACAATACACCACTGCAATGAGCCGGAACATAAGCGCAAAAAGCAGCGGAGCCTATGACCCCACTGTTCCGGCAGTATAAGGATTATCAAAGAAGACCCCGGGCAGGCCTTCGCTGTATCAATAACTTATCGAAAAAGCCTTCTCGGAATCTCAGGATTTCAGGCAGATATTTTATCCCCGAAAAAGCCTCGCAAATTGTAGAAACTTAGTCAGCCCCGCATTTTGATTTTGACATCTGCATTGATAAGGAAGGAACCCACATGTCATCATGAAGCAAAATCATATCGCAAAAAGCCTTTTAGCCGGTACCGGAGTATCTGAGAATGATGCAGCCCGTCTGACCTTGGAAGCAATCGAGACCCTGGGAGAATTGGACACGGGAGCAAACCGCCCCGAGCTGGTGACTCTGCTCCGCCGGGTGATTCAGGCAGGCGTGGCAGCCGTGAAGGCGGCTGAGCATACCGTGTCCCTGAGCGTGGCCGCATGGGCGAGCGTGGAGGCCCGCAAGGACCTGCGCCCGACCACGCGCCGAGACCTCCGCCACTTCGTGCGCCGCATTCTGCGCGTGGAAGGCGCGGCGGATATGCCGCTGCGCTCCATGAGTACGGCGGATTGCAAGCGGATTCTTGCCGCCGCCTTCGGTGCCAGCCCCAGCAGCTACCGCAAGGGCCGCGTGATTCTCAGCAGCGTGTTCAGCTATGGCATCCGGCAGGAATGGGCGGATAGTAACCCCGTGACGCGTATCGAGGTGCCTGCTGTGCAGGAAAAGCCCATCGAGCCGCTGACGCCGGAGGAAGTGGAAAAGCTGCAAGTCACTGCCAGCCGCCCGGAGTTCCGGGATATGCGCTTCTCGCTGAGCCTGATGCTCTATGGCGGCATCCGCCCCACCGAGGTGAGCCGATTGCAGGCCGGGGATATCAACTGGGAGGAGGGTCATGTCATCATACGCCCCCG
>JAFWZG010000152.1 GCA_017517385.1 Akkermansia sp. | reverse complement strand
TCTGCTGCGACTTTCTGTCGTGGCGGCTCTCGCGGTATACAGATGTGGAGCAGCATTATACCTTTGAGGAGCGATACGCGGCGCTGCTGCGCTATCACGACGCCTCATGGATCAACCTTTGGTGTGCCACCAGTGCCTATTACCATGCACTATGCGGCGAAACGGATAAAATCCCTGAAATTTTTTCGCAGCACCGGCTCTCTGATATCAATATGCTTGCGCCGGGTAAGCCTATGATGGAAATGATCGAAAATCAGGTGTATCTTGCGCAGGGCGCTTTTGCCAAGGTAATTGGCCGCTGCGAGGGGCAGCTTGCCGTGTGCGAAGCAATGCACTATGCGCTGGTCGCGCTGCATATCCGCATTCAGACCGCGGCGGCCTATGAGATGCTGGGAAAATCCGGGGAAGCGCAGGCGTGGCTCGTAAGGGCGCTTTCCGATGCCGCGCAGGACGGCTTTGTGATGCCGTTCGTGGAAAACTATGACAATTTGAAGTCGATACTGGCGCGGCAAATCAGGAGTGACCTGATCGTGAAGATCATCGAGCTGGGCGAAGCGGCAAGTGCGCGAAAAGCGGCAAAGACCCGCCCGGTCGCGTTCGACGCGCTGACACAGCGGGAGTTTGAGATCGTTCGTCTGATGGCACAGCGGCTTTCCAACCGTGAGATCGCGGAAAGGCTGTTTCTCTCGGAGGGCAGCGTCAAGCAGTATGTGAACCGGATTTATTCCAAACTTCAAATCGGAGGAGATACCCGGACGAAAAGAAAGCAGCTTCTGGAGCTGCTCCAGGCAGCAAAATAATTAACCTTTGGTTAATAGCTGCTGTTTTTGTTTCCTCGCATAATAGAAGTATGGCAAAGTCGGCTGGAATAGAAGAATATCGTATGGAGGAGAAGAACTGGTATGAAGAAAAAAGTATTGGCAGTGATCATGGCCCTTGTATTGGTCGTCGCGATGTCCGCAGCCACGGTTCAGCCTGCGCTGGCACAGGAGGCGGAAGCAGCAGATTTTTCAGTGATCGCGGGTTGCTGGGAAAGTGCGGATTCCGAGTCGGAAACGCTTACCATCACTGAAGACGGCCTCTTTATCTATATCAATGGAGATATGGATAGCCAGGGGTATCTGGAATATGTGGATGAATATGAAGATGGAAATGGCCGCTATGACATGTACAACAGGGAAGGCGTATGGCTGGCGGGCATCTATCAGGATTCCGAGGTCAGCCTTCATATGGGCAATGACGAGGGCATTGTCTTTACAAGAACAGAGGAATACAGGGAAGAAATCGCAGAGGAGCAGTGGGACGTATCCCAGGGCCCCAGCTGTGTTCTAACGTGTGGTCTGCAGTACACGGGCATGGTGCCGCTGCGCAATGATTCCTCCTGGAATGGCGGCTATTACTATGCGGACATGACCGAGGATGGAATTACGGTGATCGTGAACTGCTGCGCGGCGAATGGAACGGATGAATACGTGACCAGCCCGGAATACAGGGAAGTGTTCGCCGAAATGGTGAGCGGAAGCGAGGTCATGGATTATGAGGACGGCCAGAACCAGTACCTCACGCAGAAGTTCAGCTATCCGGTCTATGATCTTTCCTTCACGACGGGCGGAAATGAGGACACCTGCGTGTGGAAGATGATCCTCTTCCAGACGGATACCTATACCTACGCGTATGCATTCAAGATGTATGCGGATTTTGCGGAGGACATGGAAGGGGAATACTGGTATTCACTGGACACCCTGGAGATGCTGGATCTTTCCGGTTATGAGATCGAGGAACCGGATTATGATCCCAGCGCCGAGGGAGAGAGCCTGGAGGACTTCATCGCCTATTTCGATACCTGGCATCTGTACGGGGATCTGAATCAGGAGAGCATCCGCATCTATGGCGACGGAACCTGGGCTTACTACAATGCGATCGAAGAGGATGGCACTGGCGGCTACCTCTTTGACGACGGCACGTTTGAGACCTTCGGAACGGATGCGCTGATGCTGTACTCCGCCGATGGAACCTACGTGGCCGATGTGAGCCTGAATGAATACGGCGACCTGGCGCTCACGCCTGTACTGGAGGGCTATGGAATCTTCGATGGAGTCACCATTTTCATCCGGGAATCCGAGTGCACCGGTTACACGGTTTATGTGGACGACGACCCCAGCGCCGAGCCAGTGAGCCTGGAGGACCTGATCACCTTCTTTGACGGCTGGTACCTGTGCGGAGATCTGAATGCGGAGAGCATCTATATCTATGGCGACGGCAGCTGGATCTTCTACAATGCGATCGAAGCGGACGGCACCGGCGGATACGTCTTCGACGAGGGTACGTTTGAAACCATCGGAACGATCGGCCTGCAGCTGTACTCCGCCGATGGAACCCATGTGGCGGATGTGAGCATGAATGAATTTGGCGAGCTGGTGCTCACGCCCGTGGTTGAGGGCTATGCGGACTTCTATGGGGATACGATCTTTGACAGAGAATCCGAATCCGTCGCCTATGAGGCGCAGGATGCCGATTTTTAGGCGGTGATTCTATCCCTTATTATGTAGGGAACAGTGACCCGGGCGACAGATGGACAGCGGAAGACCTTGCCGGTGAGGATGTTTCCTGCAAAGCATGACGTGCGGATTGTCAGGCTGTTCCCGCAAAAAGACCTAACCTTTGGTTAATGTTAATTTCTTGAAATCCACTGTACAATATCTGTATGGTGGATTTTTTGCTTTTATAAGGAGGGAAAACAGTGGAGCGAACGCAGATCGGCGGCAAAAGGATAATATTTCTGATTCTGATTATAAGCATGTGCCTTTTTGCCTGCGCCGATGGAAACAGCCATGAAGATATTATCACTACTTCGGATATGACCGAAACACATTCCGAAACAGACCCAGTCGAAACACAGACCGTCATCGAATTAACGCTTGAAGATCTCCCGGCTCTTTTGCCGGATGTTTTGGGGCTGCGGGAAAAGAAGTATGAGGATATGCCGTTTCTGGAAACACAGGAGCAGTTATCTGAATACGCGCTGTGGAACTTGCTCTGGGGCAGAACCGAATTTGAGTGCCGTCTGTCCTGGGACCTGTCATACGGTGTGAGTGCGGTTGCGCTGGATCGCTCGT
>JAFWZG010000151.1 GCA_017517385.1 Akkermansia sp. | reverse complement strand
GGCGAAGTATGCCGCCTATGAATGGCGGGTGGCTGCTGACGGCAAGGAATATCTCTTGCCCACGAAAGACGCAGAAGCAGCCGTCTACAACATCATGAAGGTGGCTGACCAGCTGGTGCTGGATGCGGTTAACGTCGGTCGGCTGGTGATGAAGAAATCGCCTGAAAAGAAGATCAAGGACGCCATCCACCGCTTCGCCTGTAACTATGGCTTACTGGGCATGATGACCGCCCTGCCCACTACGCCGAATTTCGTGGAGTACGAGAAGGTTTATCTGCTCAAAAACCAGTTCATCCGGCAGGAGACGATGGACACGCTGGCGTACATGAAGCTCTTTTTCCCGTTCAGGATGCCGGATTTTCATAAGCGCGGTATAGAATCCATCTGGAATGTGTCCGGCGAAGACCGGGCGGAGGCTGCGCTGTCGATGACCTTCCGCAATGATCCGCGAGCCATGGCAATGTCCTTCATGCGCAACTATGGCGAGCCCTATGAGTGGCTGAAGGAAGCGTTCCTGGATTGGGCGTTCACCTTTACATCAACATACCTGTATTACGAGGATCGGGACAAAACGGACGAACACACGCTGGAACTATATCGAAAGGGCCTGGCTTGCTTTGAGGGTAATGCTCCTACGTACCATCTGGAATTGCAGGATCATCCGGTGATCGTGTGGGATTACCATTCACTGATGCTGGCCGTGAAGTTCCTGTTCTCTGTCAAGCTGACGGCTGAAAAGAATCCTATGAGCTTGTGCGAGCATTGCCGCATGGCGTTTTATGCTCCACGGGCAGACTCGCGGTTCTGTTCTGCTGAGTGTAGGAACAAAGCGAGCAGGAAGCCTTAATAATCAGATCAGCAGGAAGTCCAGCAGACCGAGCGTAAGATCTGTTACCTTCTCCAGCAACCATCCAGCGATGTGCGGAGCAAAGGCGAAGAAGATGCCAAACCCCACCGTCTGGAAGATCAGGACGCTGGGAGCATTGGCGATCCACCCTGCAACAGAGCCGAAGAGGAATACCGTTGCAAGCAGGTTGGTTGCGATGGAGGTCATTCCAACAATGAGGGATGAAATCAGCTGGAATATCAGCAGTATCGCAATGAGAGGCAGAGTGGCTATCCTCAGGGGCAGCTTGAGCAGTTTCTTCATAAGTACCTCCATCTGATTCTTGGGGACACAGGCACGGGCGTGTGGCTCGTGCCTGTTTGCTATGTGGCACCGTTCCTCAGTCATAGATCAGCTCGTTGAGCAGCATTTCTTCAATCCGGTTGTGAATACTGTTCATGCGGCGTACCCATTCCATCTGGTCGGCAGCTTTCAAGTCCTCGGTAACGCCTTCGGCTGCTTTCATCTGAGGAATCAGCAGATCCAGGCGTTCCTGGCAGGCATCGTCAATGCTGTACAGGTGCTTCATGAGCTTGCCGGACAGCAGGAGCTGATTGAACAGGAGGGAACGATGCTCCCGGAGGTAGTGCATGCGCATTCTGCCGTACTTACCAAGCGGGCGCATGTCATCGGCAGGAATGCCAATGTTGG
>JAFWZG010000081.1 GCA_017517385.1 Akkermansia sp. | reverse complement strand
CTCTACTATTGCTTGTTTACTCATTCTGAGTGACATGTGTATATATTAGTGCCTGATTTATGAGGCATCCAGCTTTTCACGTGTCAGCCGAACTCGTGGGAAGTGTCAGTTCGGTGACTGGATTTTTGAGGCAATGCGTATTTCATTTAATGTGAAAAAAAAGCAAAAAAAATTAACTTAGGAACTTGAAAAGTTCTGCATGTTATGGTATTATTCAATCATGGACGCTTCACGCGCACATATCCGGTATTGTACCCGTGCGCCAAGGTGTCAAACGTCAGAAAGCCTGTCACATGTTAAGTCCCGCTCTTAATCCCGATCGCGCCACACTGAACTTCCTCAACGCCTACTCCGAGGAAGTGCGTAACGAAGGTGAGAAGCTCCAGAAAGATGGAGCCGTTACGCAAATTTTCGGAAATCACCTCTTCATTCAGGGAAGGGTTGAGACCCGGCACGGCATTTTCCGCACCAGCCTGCGCCTGCAGGGCAACCGCTGGTTTGGTTCCGCTACTGCTGAGGACGAAGATGTAGCCGGTGCATGCCTCATCGCCACCATGATTGAGCGTATGTATCGTGGTACTAGTATGCCGGAAAGCCCGAATGAGCTGAACGAAATCCCCCTTACTGACGTGCTGGAAGAGAAGCTGGACCGTGATCTCGACCAGAAGGAAATTGACTTCGTTACTAAGCTCGAAAAGCGCTACCGCCGCTTTGCTATTGAGCAGGAGATTCATGATCATGACCTCGTGCGCCTCAATCCCCGCTGGGATATCACCGGTTATGAGGCTCTGGATCTTTGGCCTGTGCCCCCCAAGAACATCCTTGAGTTCTGGAACTACATCGCTTATGCTTTCGCGAAGAAGCGTATCTCGTACCCGGACTTCATGAATGTGGTCACGGATCTTGAGAAGGTGCAGCGCAGAATCAGCGAGTGGGAGCGCGAGAAGGAAATTGGCACTTGGTATGAGCGCATTCAGAGCGTGAATGAGCGCCCGCCGCAGCCGCCGCGTCATCCCATGCACATGCGCCTCGTGTCCACCATTAACGAGGCCCGCTTTGAGTTCCGCTATACGGATAAGGATGACTGGACTCCTATCCGCGAGCGTTCTCAGCTGGACGAACTGCTGAAGGAGTTCCTGCATGGTGCGTTGAAGACGGATCCGCAGACGGATATTCTGCTCAATGTGCTGCGTGACTACGCGGACCGCGAGGGTACCGTTATTCTGGATTTGGACAGCGAGGCCTCCTGCTGCGTGATGAACCGCCTCTTCCACCAGCCTGCTCTGAAGGGCTATCTGGTGAATTTGGATGAATGCTACTTCAAGGTGGTGAAGGAGCCGCTCAAGTGGATTTGTATTGATGACCCCATCGTTCCGGATTGCTATGGCCTTCAGCTTGTTACAGCTGCCGGCGTGCACGTGACTCACTCTGTGCGCCAGTTGCCCGGGCAGGTGGAGCTCTACCAGTCTGACGAAACTGTCTTCCCCGGTCCTCCCAGATGGCTGGAGAGCACGGAAGTGGAACCGCGTTATTCCATCCCCAAATCCGTCATTGATAGCCTTGACGGTGTGGAGTTCCTCCGCAAGATTGGTGCCACTCTGCCGCCCAGTATGGAAGAGCGCGTGGTGGACATCGAGATGAAGCCCACCTTCGCCATGAAGATTGTGCGAGGCCTCACCAGTGCGGATACGGAGCATGTGCTGCTGGAGGTTACCGCTCAGGATGCCCCCGGCCGCCGCAAGGAGCGCCTTGGCAAGGATGACTGGGAGCTTGTGGAGCAGATGCCTGTGAAGGATCGTACCCTACTGCGCTTCATCCGTGATTACCTCTATCCCATCCCCGGCTTGCTGGAGGAGATGAACTTCACTTATGATGCTCCGCTGGGCGCATTCAAGAGCCGCATTACCAAGCAATTCCCGGAGAAATTTGCCGAGTGGGCCAAGACCATCCCAGAGAGCATCAAGGTGGAGATGGACGAGAACCTTAAGTCCCTCCTTGCGGATCCGGTAGCGGCTGCCATCCGCTTCGAGGTGGTCAATCAGGAGATTGACTGGTTCGACCTCCGCGTCGTGATTGATGTGGAGGGTGTTACTCTCACGAAGGAACAGATTCGCGCCCTTGTTTCCGCCCGTGGCGGTTACGTCCGCATGGACGACGGCCGCTGGATGCGCTTGGAAATCAAGCTGGATGATGCTCAGCGAGACGCTGTTACCAAGCTCGGCTTGGATCCCTTCGACCTCTCCGGTGAGACGCACCGCATGCACGCCTTGCAGCTGGCTGACCCGCGCGCTGCGGAGGTGTTTGATCCTAAGGCCTGGCAGAAGATTAAGGAGCGCACCGCCGAGATTAAGATTGACGTGAAGCCGGATGTGCCCACCGCTCTTCAGGCCACTCTCCGCCCGTACCAGATTGAAGGTTTCCACTTCCTTGCCTATCTCGCAGAGAACGGCTTCGGTGGTATTCTGGCTGACGATATGGGTCTCGGTAAAACCATCCAGTCCATCACCTACGTGCTCTGGCTTAGAGAGGATTACCTCCGCCGGAACAAGCAGGGCAGGAAGAAAGTCGTCATCCCGCCGGTGCTCATTGTTTGCCCCAAGTCCGTGCTTGATGTGTGGGCCAGTGAAACGGAGAAGTTTGCCCCCGGTGTGCGCGTGCTCGTTATCCGCAACAAGGAGCAGGCCAATGTAGAGGAGATTCTGGCGAACTATGATATGGTCGTTATCAACTATGCTCAGCTTCGTGTATGCGGTGAGCAGGTGAACGCCATTAAGTGGCTTACCGTCATTCTCGATGAAGGCCAGCAGATTAAGAACCCGGATTCCAAGGCCGCTAAATCCGCCCGCGAGCTTACCGCTTATAACCGCCTCGTGCTTTCCGGTACTCCCATCGAAAACCGCCTTCTGGATATGTGGTCCCTCATGGCCTTCGCCATGCCGGGCGTGCTGGGCAGCCGTGCCTACTTTAAGAAGCGCTTTGACAAGCGCAAGGACTCCCAGAGCCAGAACCGCCTCGCGGCTCGCCTGAAGCCCTTCCTGCTCCGCCGTACCAAGCAGCAGGTGGCTAAGGACCTGCCGCCCCGTACGGAGGAAGAGGTATATGCCAAGATGGAAGGCATTCAGCGCCAGCTGTATAAGGCAGAGCTTCGCCGCATTCAGAAGGCCCTTCTCGGTGTGGATTCTGATGAATCCGTGAAGAAGAACTCCTTCGCCATTCTTCAGGGCCTCATGCGCTTGCGCCAGATTTGCTGTCACCCCGGCCTGGTGGACAAGAAGTATGCCGGCGAAAGCAGCGCCAAGCTGAACGCCCTCTTCTACCTGCTTGACCAGCTGAGAGATGAAGGCCATAAGGTGCTCGTCTTCTCTCAGTTCGTCTCCATGTTGGATATCATTAAGGCTCGTTTGGAGGCTGACAACCGTCCATTCAATTACCTCACCGGTGCCACGAAGGACCGTAAGGCAGAAATTGAGAAGTTCCAGACCACCAAGGAACCCAGCGTGTTCCTCCTTTCGCTGAAAGCTGGCGGTGCCGGTCTTAACCTTACCTCCGCCTCGTACGTCATTCTGTATGATCCGTGGTGGAACCCCGCCGTGGAAAGTCAGGCTATCGACCGTACGCACCGAATCGGCCAGAAGAACAAGGTTATCGCCTATCGTCTGCTCACGCGTGACTCCGTGGAAGAAAAGATTCGCGTGCTGCAGCACCAGAAGAACCAGCTCGTCACAAACGTGCTCGGTGATGAAGGCTTCGCTTCCAGCCTGGATCTGAACGATCTGCAGTTCATTCTGGCTCACGGCGGTGATGATACGGATGATGATATGCCGGTCATTGATGGCTGATGCCGCCGATGAGTGTAAGCATTTGATTCCAAGGCCCCCTGTACCGCTGCCGGTGCAGGGGGCCTTGCTCTTGGCGCGCGGCAAGTATGAAGAAGAGTAGGGCCGGGCCCGCGGTTAATCTCTCCCTGTTTTTGCACATGGGCGGTATCATATGCTGTCTACTCGCATTGTATGAAACCAAAATTCACTCGCACCCTGCGGCTTATGCCTGCAGCTTTCGCAGCCTGTGCCTGTATTTCTCAGGCCGAGTCTATCACACCTAATGCCACCGTCGGCGTTACTCTTCTCACACAAGCCTTCCGCTCCCCGGAAATAAGGCAAAGCCCGGCAGAGTATCGCAGCCTCACCCTTTTGGATGGAGCTTTGCAGACACGCCTTATGGAGGGGAATGCGGCCGCTGCGGATGAGCTCGCGGCCTCTTTCTCCGGTGCTGGTATCGCTAATCTGAATGCTGCATGGCGCGGCCAGATGGACCGCCAGCTGCGTGCCATTAGGAACCGAATCACCTCCATGCAGGGCGGGATGGCGTGCTATGAGCCGGATCCTAAAGCCTGCCCGGAGCCTCCTCCCACCTACACGCTCTGGGCAAATGCTGAAATTGATTACCGCAATCAGCGCTCGGAATCCTCCTTCCCGGGCTACAAGCTTCACAGCATCGGCGGTACGGCCGGCTTCTCCATGCTTGCCGCACATGAGCTCACCATTGGTGCCGCCTTTACCGGCATGTCCGGCCGCCTTAGCTCTAAGGGCTATGGATCGGATGCTTCCGGTGATTTGGATGCCTACTATGCCAGTTTCTTCATGCGTATGGACCGCGGCTGCTGGCAGCACTCCCTCATCGGTTCCGCAGGCTGGGCGGATATTAACTTTAAACGCCGCTTGTACACCGCAGGCGCGGATTATGGTACCCGCGGCACTACGGATGGCCTCAGCTTTGGTATCATGTATGAAATGGCTTACACCTTCAAAATATCGGATGATACCCTCAAAAGCGCCTGGTGGCAGCCCGTGCTGAACATCTCGTACATTCACAGCGCGGTGGATGCTTATACGGAGAGCGGCTCCGTCGCTGCCCTGAATTCCGGCAAGCAAGAGAGTAACAACGTGATCTTTGGCTTCGGTGCCCGCATGCAGGGCATTGTGGGTGAGCAGTTCCTTAACACTCCCGCCATCATGGAAGCCCGCATCCTCGGCCGCGCCATGGCCGGTGCTCGCCGCGGCAAGGCGCATGTTTCCATCCCCGGTTCCGCTCACTCCGTCACCATTGCCGGCGCTGAGCCCAGTGCTTTCGGCGTGGAAATCGGCGTTGGGTTGAATATCCCCCTCGGCATTAATAACGGTGGCATCTTCACGGACTTTACCGCTGAATTCTATCGCGACATGACCGCAGTGAACGGCACTCTCGGTTATCGCATAGATTTCTGATACTTGCCCCGGCCCATTATTTATCTCGCTCCCATCTCCGCCTCGGGAAATGACTCCGCTAGTCATCCCCGAGGCTCTTTTTTCACTTTTTTGTAAAAAAATCAACTTTTTTTTAACTTTAGTCTTGCATTCTCTGTTCATCTGTGTATAATTGCCTCCGCAACGCTACGTTGCAAGCAATCAATGGTGGACGTAGTTCAGCGGTAGAGCCCCGGATTGTGGTTCCGGTTGTCGTGGGTTCGAATCCCATCGTCCACCCTTAAACAAATATCCCGCGCCTCGCAGAGGTGCGGGATATTTGTTTACTGGGGTGGCTCGGAATCGTTCCCCCACGACAATCCGGAGGTTGGAGAGGGCTGGGCGCGAGTAAGCGAGCGACCAGACCCTGCGCCGGGCAGACACCTCTGCCCGGGAAGCCCGCTAGGGCCGCAGGGGGCGGGTAGATCCCCTTTGCCCACCCCCTCGGGACTCCCCGGGACTCGTGTGGGTTCTACCCCCATGAAGCCCCCTTGAAGGGGGTGAACTATATGCAAGTTCTTAATTACAAGTATTTAGCTATTTTTGGTGTAGACTTTTTTGGCCGCAACAAGAGCAGAAAACACCAGAAAAAAGTTCGACAAAAGTCATAAGTGCTCTCGTGCAGCCAAAGCTTTAGCAGAGGCTCAACCCTGTACGTCCCAGTGAGGGCGTAGAAAGCGAACGGATGTGAGACTCGAAGCCCCAAGTTACGTAGATTACATACCCTTAAGGGAGTGTTGATGGGGGGGGCAAACTTTTGATTTTAGTCGATATTCTGGTATATGTTGATGATAAACAAGATGCGCTATTTTAGCATAATGTGGTATATAACTTACCCGGCAAAAATCTTGTCGGATTCGTAACAAGAACGAAGATTTGGTTCGACTACCATCAAGACCAATGATGAGAATAATACACAAAACTATTATATCTCCAAGAGGAAAGCCATTTTGCAGGCTAATTATATATGCCAGGGCAAACGCATTGGAGTAGTGTCATGCAAAACAGGTCATACAAAAACAGCCTTAAGCACCTCTAACGCAAAATCTTCCTGCAAGGCAGCCTTAAATTTCATTGACCGGTAGGATAACTTCGTTGGGTGCGTATCCTTGTAGCGTTTAAGGATGTTTCGTGCGAACCGAAGTAATCGAGAAAAGTTTTCAGCCGAGTTACCAGCTCTCTTCTGACTGGAATCTTCATTGAAGGCCATATCCAGCACCCAGTGTAAT
>JAFWZG010000150.1 GCA_017517385.1 Akkermansia sp. | reverse complement strand
TCCTATCACTAAAATGTACGAAAGGCTGAAGCTGAAAGGCAAAAAAACAATCGTAGCTATGGTTGCGTGTATGCGAAAATTATTGATCTGGCTTAATGCTGAAACAAAAAAGTGGCTATCCGAAAAAAACTACGCATAGGTGTAAAAAGTCTCCGAAGGTGCCCAACTCCCTAGCAGAAAGGGGTGTGGGGAAGGGCGGCAATGAGCCCTTCCCCACGTAGCGTGGCATAAAATTTCACCTTTTTCATTTTCATAATTGACTTACGGGGTTCATATATTTTTTTCATCTTTTTTCCCGGGGTTCCGCCCCTGTTCAGGGCTCCACGCCCGGGCTATTATATGCCGCCCCAGCGGGGCTCTGGGCTAGGCTCGCTTCGCTCGCGGGATTCTGCTCGATGAGTGCAGGGTGGAATAAGCTCAGCATTTCCGCGGGCGCATGCACGCCTCATTCATGAGCCCCGGTGAGGGGCAACATAAGGTAGCCCGGTGGTGGAGCCCTGCAAGGGCGGAACCCCGGGAGCAGGAATAACAAACAAATACGAACCCCGGTGAGGGGTGGCATAAAGCGGGGTGCTAAATTGCTGCGTTTTTACTCACTGGCTCCGGGCAAGCCCCCACCTTCGTAAATCGTAAATCCAAATTCGTAAATCAAATTATCTGCTTTCCAAGCGCTGGGCAATATGATAGAATAAATACATGAAGAAACGCTTTTTCCCTGTTCTGATATCAGCTCTGCTGCTGCCTTCCTGTGCGTATATGCAGACGCACAAAAACATTGAAGAAATGGGCTGCAGCTACGAAGGCAGTGAGTTCACGCCGGAGAACATCCGCCTGCACAGCAGGGGAGGCCAGTGGTACATCAGCGCACCGCAGGGAAGTTACAGCAAGACTTACCCCGTCATTCATGACGAGGTGTATGATACAGATGAAAACGAGCCCACTTACACCCTTATCGGTGATACGGCCGGCCGCGCTTACTTCCCCATCTCTGCCGGCACGGCTGCCTGCCTCCGCCGGCAAGATGGTTACGCCCTGACGAATGCCCTCGTGGCCGAAATCCTCGCTTCTCAAAAGGAGGGTTGCACTGAGCTGCGCGGCAGCTCCACTCACCCCATCCTCGCAGAGGTGAAGGCCGGGGAGCATCCCTCCATCATCATCCAGTCCCGTACACCGGAAAGCCCCTCCACCTTCACGAAGGTGCTCTCCACGCTGGACATGTGCACGGTGGATGCCATAGGTACTGCCGCTTATAACGTCGCCATGCCCATCATGGCTCCCTTCCGCTTCTTCGATGAATTTACTCAAAACTTCTGATAATCATATCCTTACATACTTATTCACATAAATTGTGTATAACTCGGTGAATAAGTGTGTGAATAATGCTGTGAATAAGTTCTTGTTCACGAAAAAGTCCTCTTATCAGCAAAAGAGTTCACAATAAAAACAAGCTCTGAATAACTGATAAATAACGGGTAATGATACTTGTTGGACTTATTCACAGTACTGAATATGATGAAATTTTATATATAAATTTATTCTATAATCACTGAAGCGGAAAAAAGGCAGGTCTTCCCGCTTCTTGACAGGAAGCACAGAACTGTTACAATACAAGCCATGGAGAGATACTCAATAGATCAGGATAGCCTCTGGATGTCACGTGCACTGGAGCTCGCCCATAAGGGGCTGGGCACCACGAGCCCGAATCCACCCGTCGGGGCCGTTATCGTTAAAGATGGCGTGCTACTGGGTGAAGGGTGGCACGAGAAAGCAGGGGAGCTGCATGCTGAGAGGCGAGCCCTGAATCATGCACGTCTGCGCGGACATGGGGATGACCTGAAAGGAGCCACCATGTACGTGACGCTTGAGCCTTGCTCCAGCTATGGCCGTACGCCTCCTTGCACGGATGCTATCATTGAGGCAGGACTCTCCCGCGTGGTCTATGGTGCTGTGGACCCGGACGAGCGCCACAGCGGCCGCGCATACACCATTCTGAAGGCTCATGGCATACGCGTGCGCAGCGAGTGTTGTGCCACTGCCTGTGAGCTTTTCCTGCGCCCTTGGGTGTGGTCCATCCAGCACAAGCGCCCGTGGGTGCGCGCGAAGGTGGCTTCCACGATGGATGGCCGCCTCACACGCGCCGGCCTGAAGTGGCTCAGCTGCCAGGAATCCATCCGTTTTGCGCACCAGATGCGCTTGGAGAGCGATGCTATTCTCGTGGGTGGCAATACCCTGCGCACGGATAACCCCGCGCTGACCATCCGCCACTCGTACCGTGAGGTGCCGCGCATCAAGCAGCAGCCTTGGCGCATTGTGATGACGATGGATAGCACATCGCTGCCGGAGGATGCCAAGGTGTTCACGGATAAGGATGCGGAGCGTACCCTCATTCGTGAAGATGTAGGTAATCTGCGCGCGATGCTGCAATCCCTTTATGAGGAGCATCAAGTGGTGAATCTCATGCTGGAATGCGGCGGCCGCTTACTGCGTAAGTTCTTAGAAGAAGGGCTGGTGAATGAATGGGTGCAGATTGTTACCCCGCAGATCAGCGGCGGGCCGGATTTGCTCGTGCCCGGCTATTATCTGCCCACGGAGCGCTACTTTGAGCAGGAGGAACTCATCCCCAGCGGCAAGGATATCATCGTGCGCGGCCTCATCCGCTGATGATTTGAGCCGGGAAGACTGATTAAGCAAGCGGCGCCGGATGCCCTGTATCCGGCGCCGTAAAGGTATCATAGGCGGCCTTTCACCCGTTCCGCAGGCCCAAGAGCGCGGAGGCGTGTCTCACGCCGCAGGAAGGCCCTTTCCGGCGAGCGGGAGGGGGCAGGAAACTTTAGAACAAGCTCTTCCACCAGCTGGGCTTTTTTCCACCTGCAGCGCGGATGAGGCGTGCGCATTCGTTGTGGTTATATTTTTCGGCGTAGTAGAGAGGAGTTTTGCCGTCATGATATGCCTTGTTGACATCAATCCTGGGAGCGGCGAGCAGAAGGCGTACACATTCCGTATGGCCCATATTTGCAGCCCCGATGAGGGGAGTCCAGCCGTTCTTCTCCGGCTTGTTGACATCAATTCCCGGCGCGGCGAGTAGAAGGCGCACACATTCCGTATGGCCCATGCCGGCAGCGCAGATGAGGGGAGTGTCGCCGTTTTGATTCGTTTTGTTGACGTCAATTCCCGGCGCGGCAAGCAGGAGGCGTACACATTCCGTATGGCCATTGTAGGCAGCCCAGTAGAGGGGAGTGAAGCCAAAGTCATCTGCCACATTGACATCAGCACCGGCTGTAATCAGGAGTGTAAGTATGTGTGCCTCTCCTTTTTTGGCGGCAGAGAGGAGGTTATCGTTATATGTATCTGAGCTAATCCCGAGGCGTTTTAGTTCTTCCTGAGCTTGTTCGCTAGTTAGGGAGGAGTGGACTGTTTCACCTGCAGCGCGGATGAGGCGTGCGCATTCCGTATGGCCCTTGCCGGTAGCCGCGGAGAGGGGAGTTTCGCCGTCCTTATTCGGCTTGTTGACATCAATCCCCTGTGCTGCGAGTAGAAGGCGAACACATTCCGTATGGCCCCTGAGGGCAGCCCAGAAGAGGGGAGTTTCGCCGTGCTGATTTGCTTGATTGATATTAATCCCCTGTGCTGCGAGTAGAAGGCGTACACATTCCGTATGGCCATCGTAGGCAGCCCAGTAGAGGGGAGTGTTGCCGTTTTCATCTGCCTTGTTGACATCAATCCCCGGTGCGGCGAGTAGGAGGCGTACACATTCCTTATGGCCATTTTGGGCAGCCCAGATGAGGGGAGTGTAGCCGTTGCTACGTGCCTTGTTTATATCAATTCCCGGTGCGTCAATCAGAAGGCGCACGCATTCTGTACGGCCCCATCTGGCAGCCAAGATGAGGGGAGTGTAGCCGTACTGATTTGCTTGATTGATATTAATCCCCGGTGCGGCGAGTAGAAGGCGTACACATTCCGTATGGCCCTTGTTGGCAGCCCAGCTGAGGGGAGTCCAGCCATAGTCATCTGCCACATTGACATCAGCACCGGCTGCAATCAGGAGTGTAATT
>JAFWZG010000149.1 GCA_017517385.1 Akkermansia sp. | reverse complement strand
CTGATGGCCCCACCCGGACCCATTCCGAACCCGGAAGTGAAACATCAGCACGTCGATGGTAGTCGGACGACAGGTCCCGCGAGAGTAGATAGCTGCCAGGGTAAATGAAGCCCCAGATTCGAAAGAATCTGGGGCTTCGTCATTTTTGATTCTGGATGTAGGATTTTGGGTTTGTAGAGAAAGCTGCGCCTGGCGGCGCAGGGGAAATTCTGTCTGGGGCACGGGACTTAAGTCCCGATTGAGGGGGATAGGACGGGCGTTTCCCAATGAACGCAAGGCGCCAGTGCTGCGCGTTTGGATGTGAATATGAATGACAAGCTGTTCTTTATATGTTACAATGAGCGCATGAAGAAACGTGTGATTCTGATTCTTTCTTCTTTTCTGGTACTGGTGTATCTGGGCTGGGCTTTATCACCGCTGTGGAAGCCTGTGGTGTATGGGTATGCTCCTGGGGTTGTTGTTGGTTTCTTAAGTTATGATTGCGGCCCCTCCGGGCCGGCTGGCAAGGTGGATTTTGTGCCGTCGGCATTTGAATTGTCGGATGGGGTCGGGATAGGCTATGGCTCTAAGCCATACTGGGCGGCGGAGGAGGTGAATACCAATTTTACCTTTGATATGCCGCGTTATGGGAATGAGCATGAGGTGCGGATGCTGATTAATTCCGATACCGGAATTGTGGGCGCTATTGCGTGGGATAAGCGGATGGAGGCTGACCCGATGACGTATGCGTTGAGCGGTGCATCACCCCGGGAGTGGGCTGAATCGCAGGGGCTGGAATGGGTGGAGCTTTCCTCTGGTAAGGAATGGGCGGTTTCACTGAAAGAGAAATCGGAGCATCGGATATTGCTCGTGTGTGAGATGAAGCTGAAACCGGATGCTCCGGACGGCACTCAACCCTATCTGCTGCTGGGTGTGATCTTGCAGCTCAAGGAAGATGCGATAGCAGAAGGGCGGAAACGTATACCCGCCGGGCTGCAATTGTAATTACTGCTGTGGAGCATGTGAGCTCATGAGGAGGATAAGTCGCAGGGCTGGTACTGAGCTCAGAATCACCATGGCAAAGGTAAAGAACGCGTGCGTCAGGTAAAGCCCCGGTGTGGTGTGGGCGGGCAAGGACATGTCCAGCACTTCTACCGGGAATGCCTGAATCCCGAGCTCTGCCAGCAGTTGACGTATAGGCTCACGCCAGTGCACGGTAGCCCAGGCCATAGACAGACCGAGTGCAATGCCGGCGGTTGCTACGGCCGTGGCCATGCTGAGGATGACGATGGTCAGCTGCGAGGGCGGCATGCCGTAGGCGGCCATGATGCTGAGCTCCCGCCGCCGCTGTAGGCAGAGTACCCAGAGCAGCGCCCCGCAGGCAAAGCTCGCCAGTGCGGTGCAAAGGTAGAGGATGAAGCCCATGGTCTGTTTGGCCCGCCCGGAGCCCCGATTTCTCAGCAAAACTCCGGGAGATGAGTGCTTGCCCGAGCCCACCTTCCGCCAGCAGCGGTACGAGCTGCTCAGGCTCATACCAGGTGCTGTAGCGGCATAAACCATGAGGCCTGGTACCTATGCCTGCCTGACACGCGGTGGCCGAGCAGACTCCCGGTACCCGGAGCGCCTGTCCCGGTTCGTACGGCCAGTTGGTAACAAGCAAATCCGGCATGCAGAAGCGGGTGCCGGCATCTATCTCGCGCACCATGCCGTCCATTACCCCGCGTACTACAATCTGCAGCATGAGTCCCAGAGCGATACTCAGTACACAGATGCCCGCCACCAGTCGCAGACAACTGCGCCGCGGCCAGAGCAGCCGCCACGCCAGCAGAATGGTGTGCGTCCTCATGCCCATAGAGCCACTATGCCACAATCTGATGATTGAAGTCAATTTTTTCCTTTACTTGAACAGGTAAACATTCTATTTTGAAACAAATGAAGGCCTCAACCTTACTTGAATTCTCTCTTTTCGGTCTTACGACGGTACTTTTCCGGCGGAAAAAGCCGATACTGGGCACCATCATCGTGACGGACCGGTGCAACCTGCGCTGCAAGCATTGCTCGGTGAATAATCTGACCGCCATTATTCACCCCTATGCCCAGGTGAAGGCCGAAATGGAGCAGCTGTACGCCATGGGGGTGCGGATTCTGTTCTTCTGCGGTGGTGAGACTTTCCTGTGGAAGGATAGTGGCAAGACGATACGCGACCTGGTGCGCGAGGCAAAGGAAATGGGGTTCAGAATCGTGAACATCGTGACCAACGGCACGCAGGGACTGGATTTACCGGAGGCGGATTTGATTCTGCTGAGCCTGGATGGTGATAAGGAGCACCACAACATCATCCGCGGCAATACCTATGACCTTATCATGCGGAATATCGAGCAGGCTACGTCGGATAACATATGCCTGTACATGGCCGTGAACCAGATTAACAAAGGCTGCATCCGCAGCGTGTGCGATGTAGCGCGCCAGCAGCCGAATGTGCGGGCTGTCTCTTTCAATTTCCACACGCCCTATCCAGACACCCGGGACCTGGTGCTTACCCGTGAGGATAAAGTGGCCTGCTGTGCGGAAATCGGGCAGCTGATGGATGAGGGATACCCCATCTTCAACCTGCGCAGCGCCTTCCCGTATATCATCGATAATAATTTCCCCACTCCCTGCTACCAGTGCGTGGTGATGGAAAACGGCGAGCTTTCCACCTGCGGGCGCTGCATACATGTGCCGGGGCTCTGCGATGAATGCGGCTATTTCTTTGCGGCTGAATATGCGCTGGTTTTCCGAGGGAACCTGCGCGTGATAACCGAAATGCTGCGCACCTACACCCGATACGTCTGATTCATGAACCTTCTGACCACAGCTGCGCGCACCTGGCTGACCCGGAGCCCTGAGCCGTTCCGTTTCACGGCGGATAATGATGCGGTGCTGGATTACGACGATTGCCCCGGGTTGGGGCTGTATGTACACATCCCGTTCTGCCGCACGCTGTGTAATTTCTGCCCATATTGCAAGGAACGCTATACCTCCGAAGCAGCCAGTGCCTATACTGCAGCGCTGCTGCAGGAAATTGAGATGGTGGGGCGCATGCGCGGTGAGCGCACCCGGGTGAGCAGCTTGTACTTTGGCGGCGGTACTCCCGCGCTGCTGGCTGCGGAGCTGGGGCGTATTATCGAGGCTTTGCGGCAGTACTTTGATATTACCGACGGCGTGGGAGCCGAGCTGCACCCGGCAGATGTGAATGTGAAAACGCTGAGCCTCCTCCGTGATGCGGGGGTGACGCGTATCAGTATCGGTATCCAGAGTTTTCTGCCGGAGTTTGCCCGGTGCCTTGGACGCCCCGCACCGCAGCCGGAGAAACTGGCGGCAGCACTGGCGGCGGTGCCATTTGAGACGGTGAGCATGGATTTCATCTTTGCCTTGCCGGGACAGCGGCTGGAGCATATCCGGCAGGATCTGGATATGGCCTTTGCGCATGGGGCAAACCATGTGGCGGTGTATCCCTTCATTGACTTTTCCTTCACCGGAAGTCCGGTGCATGCCATGCCGGGACGCCAGAAGCACCGCCTGCTGGATGAGCTCACGGAGTATTGCTATGCCAAAGGGCTCGTGCGTGACTCCATCTGGACCTTTGCCCAGCCCGGTGGCCACCGCTATTCCAGCATGACCCGCGATACCTTCCTTGGCTTTGGCTGCTCGGCTACCACGCTCTTGCGCGATTCCTTCAAAATCAATACCTTCTCGGTTAAGGCTTATATCGAACGCATTTGCTGCGGGCAGCTCCCCACAGCGCTTACCACGCGCTTTACCCGCCGCCAGCGCATGGTGTATTATCTCTTCTGGCGAGCCTACAGCACGCTGGTGCACCGCGGCGATTTCAAGGAATTCTTCGGCCCGGAGCTGGAATCCGAATTCGGCATGGAATTCTGGCTGGCGCGTCTGCTGGGCTTCATCACCCGGGAGGAAAACGGCTACCGGCTCACACCGCTGGGGGCGTACTATTTCCATTATTTCGAGAACTTCTACACGCTTGCCTACATTGATAAGATGTGGGGGATTATGCGGCACGAGGCCTTCCCGGAGGGCATAGAATTATAGTCATGAAGCGCTACACGATGCCGGGATTGTATGCCGCCTTCTGCCTGTTCTGGGCAGGAGTCATCACCTGCGTGGTGCTGCATGAGGATGTCGGGGGGCGGTGGCCCTGAATGCTGAGTGTGTGCGCCGCCTTGCTCTTCACTCTTCTTCTGCTTCTCGTCTGGCTGTGGCGTCTGGGGTGTGGCTTGTACAGGTGGCATCCCGCGGTGCGCGAGGTGCTGTTCCTGCTGGTCGCGGTGATGCTGTGCTGCTGGGGATTCCGCGGTTTCACCCCGATTACCTGGTATAAGCTGGATGTGAGCTGCTGCTCGGGGGTGGGTACGACCCCCACCTGGCATGTATCGCCCCTGCAACGGGCGTATATGTCGGTATTCGATGACTGGAGCGCCGGTCGCTTTGGTCATAGGCTGGTGGCCAATAGCATCGAATTTTAAGGCTATACTAGGAGCAGCGGCTGCAGCCTGTAGGCGGTCGGATATTTCCAGCTTCACAGACTCATCGAGGATAGGTCTTTCGTCCGTGAGTCGGGCCGCTTCGGCAATGGCGGCACCGTGGCCAGTCAGCGCAGCAAAGGCCGAGAACTGAGCAGCCCGGTCGGCCATGCTCATCTGCGGATGATTCCGAAACACGGAGGAGGTTAAAGAGCTTTCGCATCAGGGATAACTATCTTGCCATCTTCGCGTATGAGAAGCCCCCTTTTGATTGCTTCGTTGTGTCCAGAACCAATTGCGGAGTGCTAGTTCGTCCAAGTCTTTGAATTTTCCTGCTTCAATTCTATAGCTCTTGGTATCAGGGCGAGCTTGTATGACTTTTACTTTGTGGAACTTTGATTGTTTCTTAAGTTCTTTCTCGAAATCCTCCTTTTTAGTGTCGCATTGAGTACCCATTATTACGCCTCGCAGATAAGGCGCTAACCCTTCATACTTCAAAACACCTTGTTCTTGTATCAAGTCTCGTTCTTGAACAATTAATCTGTATTCATCTTCATATTCCCATTCTTTACCTTTGGTCGTCAAAACTCGGTAAAAAAGAGATTTTACAGTCTCCTGCCAATTTGGCGCAGGCAATAACTTTGGTCGTTCTGTTTGATAATTGACCTTGGTGATTAAATGATTTCCGCTAGTATAATAGGCGTTATTTTCTTGAAATCCACATGCCTCGTATAACCAGCCTTTTTCCCCTCGTCTTATAGGGAACTCAAATGCAAGACATACACCCTTTTGCCAGTCTGCGTAATGTCCCCACATAGGTAATGAGGAGCATTTTCCTGAGAGGCATATTGCCGCGAAAATAGTTTGTTTCAAAAGCGCCTCCCATTGGTGGGGATGCTTAGGTTGAGTAAAGTAGGGCATACTTTCCTGCGGGGCATTTGAGTCAGAAAGTCGTGTGACCTTTATACGTTGAGTCTGTATGAACTCAAGCGCGTACTTACTTTCTATGTATTTGTAAAAAATAAATGTTTTGGTCTGGTGCAACTGTTCTTCTGTGAACTTTCCAAATCGAGTGTTTCGGATTTTGTCACAGTGAGCTTTCTCCACTTCGGTCAACTCTCTTCTCATAACGCATTTACTCACTTTATTGCTCTGACAGCTCTTTTTCCCTACAAGTTTTCTTGAACTCCTTGAGCAGAGCCTTGCCATAATATTCTCTTACGAGAGCCCCTTTGTAGTAAATCGAAAAGCCGCAGACCTCGTGGCGCTGAGGGGGCTTAGGAAAATGGCAGATGGCTCGCGCCGGGGAGCGGAGCTTCTTGAACAGATCGCGGAGAGTCTTTTCTGTTTCTGCCGGAGTCATGCTTGTTGGTGTTTGCCTTAATTATACATGAACCGGGGCTTGGTTGCAAGACGGGATGGCGAAATTGAGGGAAGCTAATTCGGATTCGGGGGTAATTTTAACAAGCCGCCCGCGCTCAGCGCATTAGAAAATAACGGGAATCACTGCGGGCTCCGGGCGATTTCCGGGGTATATCATCGGGGGCAGGTCAGCAACGGAAGTGGGGGCGAAGGAGGTCGAGTATCTTGTCGGCGGGTATCTCTTGTTTGTTGAGGAGATAGGGGGTAAGCTCTTCAATCAGCGCGGAGAGCGAATCGTTGCTCACATGGAGCTCGGCCTGCAAGGGGGCGCCGGGTTCACCCACGGTGATATGCCAGTACTCTTTCTCCGGGCAATACTCGCCGGTGATAGGTAAACCGGTTTTTTCGGCAAGCAGCTCCAGGCCTTTGTTGATAGCCAGCCGGCCGACCATCGATGTAGCCAGCAGGGGCAGTGCCGCGCGCAGGGCTTTGTCTTTGAGTTTGTTCAGCATCTTATCTTCTTACAGATTATTCTCAAAAGCCGCCTTGAGAGCAGCGGAATGGTAGAAGTCATGTTCCTGTATGAGCGATTGAAGCAGCGCGGCCAGTTCGGGGGAGGGTTTGAGGTGGTGACGCTCAACCTCCTCCTCCGCAATCCAGGTTGCGAGCCGCTTGGCGGTGGTGGCGTATTCACTCAGAATGGCGGCGATGGTAGGGGCGGCGGCATCTGCCGAGGCGGTATCATGCACGCCCTGCAGGGCGGTGTGCAGTTTCGGCAGGCAGGCAGCGGTTACGGCGATATCGGCCTCCACCTGCTCCAAGCTGCGGTAGGGGGTGAGTGCGCTCACATCGAGCCATTGCTGCAGGCGGTAGCGCACGGGGGCGGGGGTATGGCCTACGCTGTCAATGGACAGGCGCACATAGGGTTTACCGTCGGCGATGATTTTATGCACGTAGTCTTTCACCGGCACCGTATTGCTCGAGTGTAGCGGGGCTTCATCTATAACATCGGCCAGGAACCCCTCGCAGGCGGAGGCAATATCGATGTCGTATGGCTGCGGGAGCGGGGCGGGCAGCACCCAGGCCGTTGCCTGCGTGAAACCGGGGCCGCCGCTGCTGAGGCGGATTTGCTCGTCGTAGTGCGTATCGCGCCGCTTGAGAGATTGACTCCCGACGCTTTCCAGCAACTCGGCAGGGAAATCCTGCAGCGGGGCGGCAGAGGCGGGGTCATCGGTGAAGTGCTCTGCCAGAGCAGCGGAGCCATAGAAGCCCTCCCACTGCAGGCGCTCCACCTCGGCATTCCATTGCTCACTCCAGCTGCCGGCAAGGGTATCCGCCTTCTGCATCGACTCAAAATCGGCAGCGTTCAGCAGGGGCGTAATCTGTTTACGCCGCTCCGTCAGCAGGGCCGGGGCGGCATCTGCCGTGGCAGTGTCGCGCACGGAGCGCAAGTGGTCCAGTTCCTCCTGCAACAGCCGGGTGAGCAGCTCCACGTCAATGGGGCGCTGCTCTGTTGTTGACGGCGTGGCCGGCTCTGCCGACGGCTCTGCAACACATGGCAGCACAGCGAATGACAGAGCGAGAATAAGAGAGGTTTTCATCTTGATAGATATACTGCCAAAGCCACGCGGCAAAGTAAAGGAAAAAAATCACCCTGAGGATTTCGCAGGACTTGGAAAAGGACTTGGGTTTTGGCTCGATTTTAGCCGTTTTCAGGGTGGGGGAGGGTGGTTGGAGTTGCTTTTCTCTCGATTGAAAATGAATGGTTTAGAGCTGAAAATCTAGCTAACTTGCTAGTAAAATAAGCGATTATTTTCGCAACCTATTAAATATCAGCAAGATACGAATGCGTAAAAAGCAAGGACTTTCGATTTCTGCGCGTTAAGGGAGCAAAATTAAAGGTGCTTTGTAACGGCTACAATATCATTTTGTTACGAAGTGCCGTACCCTTCTCAAAGGTTAGCTAAACAGGTAACCCCCAACGCTCAATGCGTTAGGTTTTTTTAATAATTGTTCTCAAATATCAATGACTTAACTATAAAATTACAAGTCCTTGATATACAAATAATACCACTCATAAAAATCTTTTACACGCCCAAAAACGGCCTTTTGCACTTCGCTGGGACTCAAAAGGACTAGGGTGCTGGCATACAGGGCTTAGGCTGCATGCTTCGAAATTTTTAGCCCTGTTTATATCCTGCTCTTTTGCTTTGAAATCGACCCAAATTTGCTATCGAAAGCTACGTTTTACTCGAAATCTATGTCACCATTTCCAATGAAGGGAGCTGAAGGACAACGAATATCTGAGTCAAGTATGCTTTTTTGATGGAAAATGGCTAACAAGGCATCCACGCTTTGCCTGAATTTAATTAAGTTTACCCTTTTGAGTAAGTGAAACTGTTCCCCCATAACATTTCCACCACAATAGACAACAGGTTCACTATAATGAACCATTGCGTTTCTTACTTTGGATAATAGTAATAAATCAGCAATCAAACTTTGAGGAATAATATTTGTATAGAAAATGTTTATTTGCTTAATTTTATCAGGAACAGGAAGTCGAAGAAGCTTTTTACAATCATGTTTAATATGATTGTTCCTATAATACTCATTAATTGATAGGTTATAGCAAGATTCTGCACAACATGCAAAATTTATTATAGCCTGTATAGCATTATTGAGACTTTCCTTAGTGGCTGGGAGAATTTCTTCATACGTTGTTTCGTTATCACATCCATAATTTTTGACAAGTTCGCGTACTTCATACAAAGGTAACGTGGATTCCCGGAACGCGGCACTATGAAAGGATACCGACAGGTGGTTCAACTCCCATGGCTCTATAAAGCTGAACTTGTTTATTGAGCACTTCTCGTACCAGAGGCGTTTTTCCGGGAATATGAATCATCTCTATG
>JAFWZG010000148.1 GCA_017517385.1 Akkermansia sp. | reverse complement strand
TGTAAATTTCGGCCCCAGAGCCACGCTTGCACGGACATTTAGCCACACCCTCTCGGGAAAATAGCCACACCGTCACGGAACAGAGCCACAGTCTGAATTTTCCTCTATAATGATATCTGCACACGACACTGTGTGACATTTATCGAGGAGGAATTCATTTGCTCGACTACAGAAACATCCTGCGGGTCGCGTCGGACCCGCACAAGAGCATGCGCACCATGGAACAGGAACTGCGCAGCTCACACCACACAATCCGGAAGGTTCTGGATGCTGCGAAGAAAGCTGGGATATCCTGGCCACTTCCGGAAACGATATCCAACGAGATGCTCATGGAACTGCTGTTCCCGGAGGAGTATCAGAAGACGGCACTCTATGTTCTGCCGGACTATCCTTACATCCACGCAGAACTGGCCCGAAAGGGCGTAAACATGACCCTGCTCTGGGAGGAATACTGTACCAAGTGCAATGCCGACGGGACTGTACCTTATATGTACACCCAGTACTGCGAGAAGTACCGCCAGTGGGCTAGAGCGACCAAAGCCACCATGCGCATCCAGCACAAGCCCGGCGATACCATGGAGGTTGACTGGGCCGGTGCCACGTTGGACATCCATGATCCGGTCACTGGAGAGGTGGGCAAGGTGTATCTGTTCGTTGCCGTCCTGCCCTGCAGTTGCTTCACCTATGCCGAGGCCTGTGACGATATGAAGCTGGAGAACTGGATATCCTGTCATATCCATGCCTACAATTACTTCGGAGGTGTGACGCGGCTGCTGGTCCCGGACAATCTCAAGACCGGCATTACAAAGAATACCCGGTATGAAACCATTCTGAACCGAACCTACCAGGAAATGGCGGAGTATTACGGCACTGCCATTGTGCCCGCCAGAGTGCGCCATCCTCAGGATAAGTCCCATGCTGAGGGCGGAGTCAACTTCGCTTCTACCTGGATCCTTGCTGCCCTGCGGAGCAGGAAGTTCTTCTCTGTGGAGGAAGCCCAGGCGGCTGTTGCAGAAAAGCTGGAAGAATTGAATGACCGTGACTTCAAGAAGCGTCCCGGCAGCCGCCGTGAGGCATATTTGGAAGAAGAAAAGGAATTTATGCAGCCCCTTCCCAGCGAGCCTTACGAGCCTGCCATCTGGTCTCCTGACCTGAAAGTGGGTAACGACTATCTGGTCAGCGACGGAATGAACAAGTATTCCGTTCCATATGACCTCATTGGAGAAAAGGTCAATCTGCGGCTGACACCCAATACGATAGAGGTGTTTTTCCGTGGCAGCCGGGTGGCAATGCATGTCCGTAGCAAAGTGTTCCGCCGGGATCCGATAGTAAAACCGGAGCATATGCCCGTGGAACACCGGATGTATTTGAGCTACAACGAAAAAGAATTTACTGATTGGGCTAATATCGTTGGTCCCAGCACCGCCGCTGTGGTAAGGTATTTCCTGACCAGCGGAAAGGAGCCGGAGCAAGGTTATAAATACTGCGCCAGCCTGACGAAGCTTTCTGACCGATATGGTCCTGTTCGGTTAGAAAATGCCTGCAAACGGCTGTTGTCCTTCTCCAACACGCCCTCTATCCGCACCTTAAGTACCATCCTCAAGAATGGCCAGGACCGGCAACAGGAGCCGTCGCTCCGGAAAGAGCCTGTCCAGCACGGCATTACCCGTGGAGCGGACTACTTCCGGAAGGGAGGCAGTTCCAAATGAAAAACAGCGCTACGATTGATTCTTTGAAAGCCATGCGTTTCAGCGCCATGGCTGCGGAGCTGGAGCGGCAGATTCAGGATCCTACTACCTACACCCACATGGGCTTTGAGGAGCGTATCGCCCTTCTGGTGGATGCAGAATGGAACAGCCGCCAGAACAACAAGCTGATTCGTTGTATCCGGGATGCCCGGTTTGCTGAGCCCGGTGCCGCAGTTGAAGATATTGAATACTACGAAGACCGGCATTTGGACAAAGCGCAACTCCTGCGGTTTGCCACCTGTGACTTCATCTCCAAGGGTCACCACATCATTTTTAAGGGTGCCTCCGGCAATGGTAAGACCTATCTTGCCTGCGCAATGGGAAATGCTGCCTGCCGGAAGCTGCTGTCGGTGCGGTATACCCGTCTTCCAGAGCTTCTGGAGGAGTTATCTCTGGCACAGGCCGCCGGCGAGCTGAAGAAAGCGATTAAGAGCTACCAAAAGTATGATCTTCTAATTTTGGATGAATGGCTGATCCGGTGCTTGACACCCCAGGAAAGCTACAATCTTCTGGAAGTCATTGAGGCTCGGTGCAATAAGGGATCTATGATCTTCTGCACCCAGTATGAACCGGGTGATTGGTATGAGCGGCTGCATCCCAATTCTGAGGAACGCAGCGCTATTGCGGAGGCAATTCTGGATCGAATTATCCACAATGCCTATGAGGTGCTAATTGATGGCAAGATCTCTATGCGGGAACGCCACGGCCTGAGAAACCGGGAGGGTTGATATGACCCTGACCCGCAAAATGCTGGATACCCGGTACGCCTGGTGGTTCCACGGCAAGCACAACACTGAGCAAGCCAAGGAGGAGATCCTAACGCTATTCTCCGATGAACCTGATGACATCCACGAGTGGACCGAACAGGATATTTATGAACAGTCCCGGAAAATAATAGCCCGCTGGGACAGCGCCTGAAAGAAAGGTCGGAGGGGTGTAACAGCCCCTCTGACCACTGCGGCTACTCTCCGGAATGGGTGTGGCTGACCTCTGGAATGCATGCGGCTCTGCTCCGTGACGGCGTGGCTAAAAGTCCGTGACACTGTGGCTAAAACTCCGTGCAAGTGTGGCTCACACACCGGAATTCACAG
>JAFWZG010000147.1 GCA_017517385.1 Akkermansia sp. | reverse complement strand
TAGCTGAACACGCTGCTGAGAATCACGCGGCCCTTGCGGTAGCTGCTGGGGCTGGCACCGAAGGCGGCGGCAAGAATCCGCTTGCAATCCGCCGTACTCATGGAGCGCAGCGGCATATCCGCCGCGCCTTCTACGCGCAGGATGCGACGCACGAAGTGGCGGAGGTCGCGGCGCGTGGTCGGGCGCAGGTCTTTGCGGGCCTCCACGCTCGCCCATGCGGCCACGCTCAGGGACACGGTATGCTCTGCTGCCTTCACGGCTGCCACGCCTGCCTGAATCACCCGGCGGAGCAGAGTCACCAGCTCGGGGCGGTTTGCTCCCGTGGCCAATTCTCCCAGGGTCTCGATTGCTTCCAGAATCAGCCGAGCAGCGTTGGTCGCTGATACTCCTGTCCCTGCTAACAGCGTATGTGCGATGCGATTTTTTTTCATGGTAAATTTGTGGAGTCTTCTTTCCTAATGCTGGTGTCAAGTTAAAATATCCGAGTTGACTCATTTTTATACTTTATCGTGCCCGTATTATGTAAAAATGAAAAGAGTTTAAACTTTTTATGGAGATATTTTTTTTGCAATAAAATTTTAATACAGAGGAGTCTAGGCGTGTATCTGCATTAGGAATACAGTATGCTGTCAGGGTCGAATCGGACAACGTACGAGAATTAGCACAATGTCAAACTCAATACAATTCGAAAGTTCATTTTGCCACAATCTGGAAATTATTGCAGGGAGTACCCCTATGTCCGGGAATCCGGATTTCTGGCGAGCGGACGTCAGTATTGAGCGCCTGGAGAAGGCCGCTGCGCAATATGGCGCGTTTGTCTTCGTGTTTCTGAAAGACAGGGTAACCCATGCCTATGGAATTTCTGCATGCGAGCTTTTGTACGCTTGTCGGGAGCAGGGCGTTTCTGTCAATTCCGGCGGAACTCCCAGATACCAGTTATATATCTTATACAAAACCGGGGAGATTTTTAAGTCAGCTTCCCGGAGCAACTTTGTGGTGAAGCTTCATTCCAATTGATTCACCACAGCGCCACCCCTTCCCACAATCGCGTGGAAAGTCGGCTTTGCCGGAAAAAAACAAACACTAACAAATAGAAATCAATACTATGAGCTACAAGAAGCCCGAAATCGTTGCCTCCAGCGAGGCTACTCAGTCCTATGTCGCCGGTTGCCCGACGAATAAAGTTCGGTTCACCTCATGCTCCACCTGCAATACGGAATGCATGTGCGGGCCGCTGAAGTAAAAGGTACCGTAAAACCCGGCAGGCGGGGAGATTCTCCCCGCCTGCTGCTTTCACTGCCCACTCCGCTACACGATTGACATGGACGCCAGCAACAAATCTGTATGAAATTTTCATTAAATGAACACACCTATCTTCGACATGCGGGGGATGAGACGCTGCTTTGGAACAAGCGTACCTATGCATGCCACATTCTGAAAGATGCTCAGGGCTTTTTGAAACCCATAGAGCAAGGGGAAACAAAGGAGATTGGGGAGATTATAGCCGAGGTAGCGAAGCTGTACGCACTACCTCCGCAGGAAGTGGTGGAGGACGTTCAGGCTTTTTATGCAGAGCTGGCAACAGCAACTTTTTTGAATTGTGACAGCGTGAAGAATGAGGTTACTCCGACCATGCCAATGCAGAAAAATGCACCGCCGGCTCCTGCTGAGCTTGCAGAAAAGGAAGAGCAGCCCTTTCCCGTGGGCACCTTTTACGAGCGCCATGCTCTACCCTCTTCCCTGCATATAGATTTAACGAATGCCTGCACAGAACGCTGCATCCATTGCTACATAGCAGATTACAGACCGCGCTTTCTCCCCTTGGAGTTGGGGCAGCGTGTGCTGCGCGAGTTCCGAGAAGCCGGGGGAATGACGGTCATGTTTTCCGGCGGCGAGTGTATGCTGCACCCTCAGTTCCGCGATTTCATCCGCTATGCCAAGAGTCTGAATCTGAACTTCATCGTGATGTCTAATCTGACGCGTTGCGATGCGGAAATGGTGGAGTTTCTGGCAGAGGTGCAGCCTCAGTTTGTCAACGTGTCCCTCTACAGCATGAAGGCGGAGGAACACGACAAAATCACCACTATCCCCGGCTCATGGCAAAAGACCATGCGTGCTATTCTGGCGCTTGAAGCAGCGGGCGTGCCGGTGCGGCTGGCATCTCCCATCATGCAGGCGAATCGCCACGCCCTGCCGGAGTTGCTGTTGTTTGCCAAAGCTCACCACATGCACCTGATACCCGACTGCGATATCTTCGGTCAGGTAGACCATGATTGCACGAACCAAAGCTGCGCCCTTTCTCCGGAAGAAACAGAGTGTGTTTGGTGCGAGCACCGCGATTTATTCTACAAAGCACCAATCTCCCCCGAGCGCTGTGCTCCCGAAGCCAAGGTGTGCGACATAGGCAAGAGCAGTATGAACCTCAATGCCGAGGGTATTTACTACCCCTGCGATGGCTGCCACGGCATTGTGCTGGGTAACGCCCAAGAACAAAGCTTTGCTGAGGTATGGCAGGGCGAGAAGCTGCAAGCGCTGCGTGCACTGCGGAACCTCGATTTCGGCGAATGTGCCCATTGCGAGAACCGCCCCTGGTGCAAGGTGTGCCCCACCCGCAATTTTAATGAAACCGCAGATATGTTCTGCCACACGCCGGCTCGCTGCCGGGCCGCACAGATAAGACGAAAACTTTTCAGCAACAACTAACATTCATTTCTTCATGCTTCTTCGACTTTCCAACCAGACATTCAAACGCCAATTCGGTCCGTTCACATATTTCTTTCACCGTCTCAATGCCAGCGACCGCGTGTTTCGCGATGCCGAGGTATTCTGCGAAAAACTGACGCGTGTTCCCACGGAGAAATCCGAGATGGTAAATTATATCCTCTCGATTTATACGGATGGCGATAAAGAGGAAATTTGCCGGGATTTCGATGAATTTGTGACCATGCTTGTGCAGGAGGGCTATCTGCTTGCCGGGGATACGCCCGAGGCACTGGATGCTCAGGAGCAGCGGTTCACCTACAATGTGGAAAAGCCCAAGACCATTGCTCAGTATGAGCGCCGGCAAACTGCTGATGGTGGATTTTCCAAAATATCGCAGGATGTGCTGGGTGAGTATTTCCGGGAGCACCCGACGCTGTTCTCGCTACACATGGATATCACGCAGAACTGCACAGAACGCTGCCGCCATTGCTATATTCCGGCGTACAATCCGCTGTATCTTTCGTATGAAAAGATATGCTCTGTGCTTGATGAGTTCCGCGCTATGGGCGGGTTGAGCATCACTCTTTCCGGCGGTGAATGTATGATGCACAAGGATTTCACCCGCATCGTGCAGGCGATACGCGAGAGGGATTGCACAGTGGGCGTACTCTCGAACCTGACAGTTTGCACGGATGAGAAAATCCGTGTTCTGCGCGAGGCTGATGCCACAGTGCAGGTATCGCTCTACAGCATGGTGCCGGAGATACACGATGCCGTCACCTGCCTGAAAGGCTCATGGAAGCGCACGGTGGATGCGATTATCCGACTGAGAGCGGCCGATGTACCGGTGCGCATTTCCTGCCCCTGCCTGCAAATCAACTACCAGGGATACCCGGATGTCATCAAGTTTGCCGAGAGTCTCAAGATGTCTGCCCAGACAGATTTCATCATCATGGCGAAGTACGATGGTGATTGCTCCAACCTGTGCAACCGCCTGACGATTCCGCAGACCCGCGAGATTCTCGAAGATGTGATTCTGCGCGCCGTGCCGACGGAGAGCGAGTATTTTGCCGTGGGTAAGAAAGCGGAGATGCCATCCCCGGAAGCCTGGATGGCGCAGAAAGCCTGCGGCGCCGGGGTGGATTCCTTGTGTCTGGCGGCCAACGGAGATTTCTATCCCTGCCCTGCATTCGGGGATTATGTGATAGGCAATGTGCATCAACAATCGCTCAGAGAAGTGTGGCTGAATTCGGAGAAGCTGAACCTTGTCCGCCACGCAACCAAGGCCAAGTTTCCAAAATGCGCCGTTTGCAAGGACCGCGATTACTGCTCCATCTGCCTGTGCCGCAACTACAACGAGACCGGCGACATGTTTACACCAGCAGAGCATTTCTGCAAGGTGGCCGAGCAAAACCACATCGTGGTGGATATGAAACATGAGCAGATGAAGAAATTGCGTCCCTGATTCGTCATGTTTGATGCCCACGTCCACATGGGGTATTTTCCCCGCTGGGACAAGGTGGAGCCTTACTACTACTCCCCGCGAAGAATATTCGGAGCGTTGACTCGCGCCGGGGTGGATGAATTCATCGTTTCCTCGACTAACGCTATCTGGGATGTCGAGGGGGCGGCGATGCATGCCGAAGCACGTGAAATGAAGCGTTTGGCAGGGCAGCGGGCGCATATCTTTTTCTGGGTAAGCATGCGGTATCTGGCTCGCGACCCGGATTTGTCTCACTTGCCGGAGGGGCTGTATGAAGGTTTCAAACTTCACGGCGGGGAATCGCCCTGGCTGCAGGAGCCGGAGCTGTTGAGTCGCGTATTAAGCCTTGCGAAGGAGCGTAGCTTCCCGGTGCAGATTCACACGGGAATGAACGATAGGGGGATCAGCAATACCATTGGTGAGTATTTGCCCTATTGCCGCAGGTTTCCTGAATTGCACGTAGACCTTGCGCACGGTAAACCGCATGAAGAGGTGCCCGCGCTGTTGGCTGAATTGCCCAACGTGTACATCGATACAGCCTTTGTGCCCCACCATATAGTAGAAAACTGGCTGGATGCCGGTGCCGATGAACGACGTATCATTTTCGGTAGTGATTTGCCCGCACCTCAGCGATTCTCAAAAACAGGGCTCTCTGCCTATGTGCGGCGTGAGGCCGCTCATTTTTCTTCGCAGAATATTTTGTCTCATAACGCCGGTCGATTTCTGCAGAGAACGCCCGATGGGTATTGGGCAAAATTTAAGGAGACATCCCGTCTATCTGGATATCAAATTTAAGATTTAACACAACTTGAACAAAGTTTCTCATTTATTCAGGAAACTATTCTATAGTCTTATTTTGATTGGTGGGTGTATTCCTTAAACTGGCGCCATTCTTTCGACACTTAGGAAGCCAATTTAAGCCCCTCTCTTGTGTGCATGTGGCGTATGGGCCTCTTATATCATTCTATACCCCCTGATGTCAAACCATTTTTGGCGCGATTTTGAAGCGTAGGCATGGCGTCCCGAGCTTAGCGAGGGCGCGGAGCGTAGCGACGCGAGCCGTGCCGGAGCGTAAAAATCGCGCCAAAAATTCGCCGGTAGGGGGGTGGCGTGATTCGGCGCACCACTCACATGGGTAACACTTTAGTTCAACAACATAGGTTACACTTTTGCGCGTGAGTTTTGTATCATTATATTTGCTACAATGCAAGTACAATGTGCCGCGCGGCGGCTTTTCGCCGTAGCACGAGCCCAAAGGGCGAGGTGCGGAGGCGAAAAGCCGCCGCGCGGAGCGCTGATGGGGGTAGCGGCATTAAAACTCCTTAATGTAGGCTTTTTGTTTACGCCTCGCATAGATGACTCTCTGCTTACAGCCTTTTGCTAATTGAGGGCTACGCGAAGACGGCCCCGTCTCGGCGTAGAAAGGCGGGCGCAAGCCCGAACTCGAAGCCGGAGCTCTGTTTTTGCGCCATCGGCAACAAAAATGCAGGAAACGCGCAACAAAATGCCCGCCGAGAGCGTCTATTTATTAGAAAATCTGCACTTTCTGCAATTTTTTGTTGCGGATTCGCGGATGAAATGTGTTAAACTGCTGGATATGGAAGCAAAAGATTCTCAAAATATACTGCCTGCATGCGTGTTGCCTCGTCGACGTTTTGTGCGTGTGTGTTTGCTGGCTCTATTCCTTTGCAACCTAGTGTGTGTGGTGGTCAGGTTTTATGCTGTGCATCATCCGGATTGGAGTATACTGAAGACGGAGCTCGTACTGGGTGGATTGATGATGCTCTTAATCTTCGGACCACTGCTCATTCCGGTGCGCAGCAGACGCGGGAGCAAGCTGCAAGTGCTGGGGCTGGTTTGTGCTTTGCTCCTATCCTTCGTGATTTGCTGCGTCGGCGGATGGGAGAAACCGGATTCCAAGGAACTCAATTATACTCTTTACCTAGGCTGTGTAGTCTTGATGGGCGTCTTACTCTTCATCTTTGTCTACATGCCCGTGTGTCTTGCTCATCTTTTCATGAACATCTCGGAAAAGCGGCACGCACGGAAAGGTGGATTGCCGAATTAATCTATTTGAACACCACCTGCAAGACGATACTCCATCTTAGCTGCACACTCGTTGCTCTCCAATATGCGCCTTGCTATATCCATACCCCCGTTCCACAGAATCCTTGCCACCACAGCCTTGTGCCTTACGGCAGTGGGAAATAACGCATAAAAAGCCATCTTGCAGCCTAGGATTCCTCCTAGGCTGTTCACTTTTGTCAGACCCGGCATCCGACCATCGCTTGCAGGTGTCTTTTTATCCCCTTGCAAGCGATGTTTCATTTTAGGTTGCTACTCGGTGAAAAATGCGCCTTAAACATCTGATTCTGTGTAGCTTGCCAGTTCGAAACATCTTTGCTTGTCACAGAGTTGCCATTCACTCAAAACCGCCTAAACTCACAGAATCAACAGATTGTAGATTCGATACATCTTTAGTGACCCTAAAAAGCGTTCGCGTTTAGCAAAACAGGCTTAGGCATGCTTAGGCTTTTTGGTCTTTTGGGGCCGTTTTGCGCCCGGCAGGGCGGTGGCGGGGCTTGCGAGCGTGCAATGCCTAAGCGGGCGTAGGTGTTGAAAATCAAAGCAAAACAAAAACCGAACCAGATTGCTTTCTGATTCGGTTTCTGGGATTAAGTGGAATTAACGAGCCATCAGCTTGGGAAAATTGAACCCGGAATTCACTTTTTACGTTTTTCCTACGTTCAGCCCAAGCAAATATGGAATCACATTATAATATATTGGATAGAAGCGTTTTATAAAATCCGCTTCGCAATTCTGGAGCCTGTTACATCGCTTGTAAGAGGTCAGGCAAAATGAAATACAGCATTCGCAGAGGATGGGCAGAATCAGCACTCAAAACACCACCTGCAAGGCTAGGACACCCCCAAAGCTGGGCAAGAATGAGCCCCGGCACTCGTCCTACCCTTGCGGGTGTCTTTTTGTCCTCTTTGGCTGTCATTCCGCAGG
>JAFWZG010000146.1 GCA_017517385.1 Akkermansia sp. | reverse complement strand
TTTGAAACGCTTTGCCATTGGGATTGCTGATAAGTTCAACGGCATCATGAACGCTATACGGTATGGGGTCAACTCTGCGCGCATAGAGTCGGCCAACGCGGCTATTAAACGTATCATGTTCCGCTCTTGCGGGCTGGGTGACTCTCACTCCCTTTTTGACAAATTAAGGCAAGCCTTTTTCCTCCGACACCCTTTCTTGAGACTAAGTTAATCCCCATCTGTCAGCAAATCTGAAAAAATCCAATTTTATATATCTTCCCCCTTCCCTTTAGGCGGAATATGTGATATCATTCCCTTACGTTCCAAAAGATTCTTTCCACCATGTCTGAAGATTTCTCAGCACCTACAGTCCCGGCTCCACACGGAAATCCCATCGCACCGGTTTTGCCAAAAGGATTCAATCTGGGCAGTTACAAAATTCTTGAGATAATAGGGAGCGGTGGCTTTGGCATCACCTATCTGGCTGAGAATCAAATCACAGAAAAACGCGTTGTTATCAAGGAGAATTATCCAGTTGAATGTTGCTTCCGAGATATGAGTTCACATAGAGTGAACCCATCCGGAACTAAATATAAAGAATCTTATGATAAGGCTCTCGCGAGCTTTCTAAATGAAGCGAAGGTGCTTGCTAACCTCAATCACCCCTACATCGTTCCCATTACAACCGCCTTTAAGGCCCTCGGCACAGCTTACTACGTGATGCCCCATGTCGAGGGAATAGAGCTGAGTAAAGCAGCTCCGGCCCCGGATACCATCACGGCCGAATGGCTGCAGCCCGTGCTGGAAAAGCTTCTTTACGCTTTGGATTATCTGCACGCACAAGGGCTCATCCACCGCGATATTAAACCTAATAATATCCTGATTACAAAAAGCGGCGAGCCCATACTCATCGACTTCGGAACAGCCCGTGCTCTTGAAAATACGCACAGTCAATCCCGAATCGGTACGCCCGGTTTCATGCCTTTCGAGCAATCCTCCGCCAAAGGCAAGCGCGGCCCTTGGACGGATTTGTACGCCCTTGGTGCCACCTGTTACCGCCTTATCACCGGCCAGCGTCCTCCGGATGCCATCGGGCGCATGATGGATGATGAATACCGCCCGCTCACCGAAATGGCTGAGCTCGGCACGCGCTTCCCGCATTCCCTGCTCAGCAGCATTGACAAAGCTCTGAACATGCCTAGTAAGGAGCGCTGGCAGAGCGCACAAGAGTGGCTGGACGCTCTGCATGACACCCCTGCGTCGCAGGAAAATATATGTCAGGCTCTCCCTGCCGGTACCACGCTCGGAAACTACACAATCAAACACACTCTGGGTCGGAACGCTTTTAATATTACTTATCTGGCCACCGAAAAGAATTCCGGCCGGAATGTCGTCATCAAAGAAAACTATCCCGTTGATTTTTGCTTCCGAGATGATAGTTCACTTAGAGTGTACTATTTAGGAATTAATGGTAAAGAATACTACGATTGGGCTCTCACGCGCTTTCTGGAGGAAGCGAAATTACTTGCCCGCCTGAGCCACCCAAATATCATTCCCATTCAAACCTCCTTTGAAGCCCTCGGCACAGCTTACCACGTGATGCCCCATGTGGAAGGCACGGAGCTTCATAAAGCCGCCCCGGCCCGGGATACCATCACTGCCAAATGGCTGCTGCCCGTGCTGAAAAAAATCCTCTCCGCTTTGGATTACCTCCATGGGCAAGGGCTCATCCACCGCGATATTAAGCCAACCAACATTCTGGTGACGAAAAGCGGCGAGCCCATCCTGATTGATTTCGCCATTGCCCGTACTCTGGAGAATACAAACGATCACACCCTCATCGGCACACCCGGTTTCACGCCAATCGAGCAATTCATACGTAATGGCAACAGCGGTCCTTGGACGGATTTGTACTCCCTCGGCGCTACCTGTTACCACCTCATCACAGGCCAAATTCCTCCGGATGCTTTCGGGCGCATGGAGGATGATGAATACCGCCCGCTCGCCGGAATGGCCGAGCTCAGCACACGCTTCCCGCATTCCCTGCTCAGCAGCATTGATAAAGCTCTGAACACGCATAGCATAGAGCGCTGGCAGAGCGCACAAGAGTGGCTGAACGCACTGGAAAAATAAGCACCGCCTACAATCATTCGCACTACAAACAGCGCCGTCTCTGTTATTAACTAACCAAAACTTAGGAGTTGCACCCCCCCCCCCGCGATATGCTGCCAGTAAAGGCCATATTGTATGCCGGCGTGCCTTGCTCACCGCACAGGGGTAAATCTAACAAGAGCCCAAGCTCATCCGCCATGCCGGCGAAAAAAGGGGTTCCTGTGGTTTTAATAGATGAAGCCCTATTGCGTACAGCAAGACAGGCATTCAAATTTACATATCAGGGGCTGTTTCAAATCTGCTGGTAAAAATTGGAAAAAGAGAGCATTCTCGGGGATATAGGGTAGGGATGGCTAAGAAGTAACAAATTTCTATAACTCGTGAAGAATGAATGTATAGAAGGATGCTTACATCCATACGTGTCCCAAAGATTTGGGACACGTTGATTTACGAATTAAAAGTAAGCGGCTTACGCCGATGTTGGGATAAAAGAAAAATTGTGCCAATGAACGGGCTGTATGATACCCGGCCAAGGAGAATTCGGCAAAACACGCTGATTTTGAGTACACAATGGCTATATTCCCC
>JAFWZG010000145.1 GCA_017517385.1 Akkermansia sp. | reverse complement strand
GCCAAAGAAAAGCTGAAGCGCATAGGGCAAGCCTGGCTGAGCCGGGGCGGGATACGCAGTCTGAAAATACGGCCGATATGCGAGGAAGCCGGGGTGAGCCCCGGCACCTTCACCTCGCATTACCGCACGCTGCGGGAGTTCAAGGAAATCATCCTGAGCGAATGGTATGAGCCGCTGCGGGAATCGGTTGAGCGCGAGAGTCTTGCTCATGGCAGCTCTTTGGAAGTTCTGAAGGCCGAGCTGCGGGCGTCCATCGGGTTCATCTGCCGTAATTCCGCGGTACTGGTGCAGCTGTATATGGACGCCGCAGCGGGCGAAAAAAGCGTTATCGCGCTGTTTCAAGAGACGCGACTCACCCACCTGGCTCACATACGCCGAGCAGTTATACAGGCCAGTAAGGATGGTTACCTGCTTGCAGCCGACGGAGATGCACTATTATCCTACCTGATGGGGGCCATAGGTCTGCCTATCATCGTCTTTCAATCCATGAACGGCAAGTTACCGCAAGAAATCAAACTATTGGAGCGATTGAAGCACTCGGCCGGCGAGGTCGCAACTCTGGAACGAATGGAATGGGCCATCAACGGAATCCGCTTATGAAAACTTTACTGAGAATCATCGTGTTAGCACTTATTCTCGGCGCGGGAGCTTATTTCGGGCTGAGGCAGGCACCTGGCAACACTCAGGGATTGACCCTGAACGGCAATGTGGATATACGCAGCGTCGATGTCTCCGGCCGGGTGGCGGGACGCCTGCAAACGCTGGAGGTCGATGAGGGGGCCATGGTCAAAGCCGGTACAAGACTGGGACAACTCGACCCTCAACCCTACGAAATAGCCCTGCGACAGGCCCAGGGGGATGTCGCCGTGGCACAGGAAGCCATCACCACAGCAGAAGGCAATGAGAACGCGGCACGGGCCTCGCTCCAACTGTTGCGGGCAGGTTATCGTCCGGAGGAAATAGAGAAAGCGCGAGCGGAACTCGCCGCGCAGGAGGCCTTACTAGTCAATGCTCAGCAGGAATTCAAACGCCAACAGAGCCTACTGAATAACCGAGCCGTATCTCAGCAGGCGTTTGACGATGCGCAGAAAACACTCGACACACAGACACAAGTCGTTGCTGCTCATCGTGCCGCCCTGAGCATGCTGAAAGCCGGCTACCGTCAGGAGGAAATAGAACGCGCAGAGGCTCAACTACAGGCTGCAACCTCTGCCGTTGCAGAAGCCAGGGCACGGCACGCCGCAGCCCTCGTGCGAGAGGAACAGGCTGAGCTCAATCTGGCAGACACCCGGCTCACGGCTCCCTCAGACGGCATTGTGACCACTCGTATAGCTGAACCCGGCAGCATGCTCCAGGTCGGGGCTCCCGTGCTGAGCATTTCTCTGCGCTCGCCGATTCGGGTGCGTGCTTATGTGGACGAAATCCATCTGGATGCCGTAAAACTCGGCATGTCGGTAAACGTGAGGACAGACGGCGGGACTGAATGCCACGGCACCGTGACCTACATCTCACCGCAAGCGGAGTTTACCCCCAAAACCGTGCAGACTGCCGACATCAGAACAACTCTGGTATATCGTATTCTCGTCACTCTGGATCCCGGAGCGGAGCACCTGAATGCCGGAGCCCCCGTCACCGTTATCATCCCCTGATTTTCCAGCCATGAGCGCCCGCCTCGAAGCCCTCTTTTACCGGTACAAAGGTGCCGATAGGGACACGCTGCGCGGAATTTCACTGGAACTTCACCCCGGCGAAATGCTGGGGCTTATCGGGGCCGATGGCGCGGGCAAAACCACTCTGCTGCGCACCATGGCCGGACTGCTGCGCCCGACAGGGGGCTACCTGAGCATACTGGGCAAAGACCCGCTGAAGCAACACACGGAACTCAGTCCGAAAGTCGGCTACATGTCGCAGAGGTTCAGCCTGTATGAGGATCTCACCGTGGCCGAAAATATGCAGCTCACCGCAGGGCTGAGGGGGATTTCTCCACAGCCGGAGGAGACGCAACAGCTCTTGCAGGCGGCAGGCCTGGTCCCCTTCACCCGGCGCCGGGCCGGGCAACTTTCCGGTGGCATGAAACAAAAGCTCGCGCTCATCTGTGCCATGCAGGGGGATGCCGAGCTCCTGCTGCTGGACGAGCCGGGCGTGGGCGTAGACCCCGTATCTCGCCGCGAACTGCGGGCGCTCATCGAGCAGAGCCGCACCGCCGGGCATACTATTGTATGGGCCACCGCGTATCTGGACGAGGCCGCATACTGTGACCGTGTCTGTATTCTCCACGAAGGTCAGGTTTTATACCTCGGCCAACCCGATGCATTGTTGCAGCAGGTGCGCGGCAGAGTGTTTGCCGTACCCTGCCCCACAACCAAACGACTGCCCACCCTGCGCAGCCTGAAGGCAAATGC
>JAFWZG010000144.1 GCA_017517385.1 Akkermansia sp. | reverse complement strand
CTCTACTATTGCTTGTTTACTCATTCTGAGTGACATGTGTATATATTAGTGCCTGATTTATGAGGCATCCAGCTTTTCACGTGTCAGCCGAACTCGTGGGAAGTGTCAGTTCGGTGACTGGATTTTTGAGGCAATGCGTATAACTTACTCAATTTTGCAATGGCATAGATTAGTCTTGCATCAGGAAAGAAATCTGAGATAATGGCGCACACGACCATGTTTAATCAGGAAGTCATCACAGAGGCGGAGACAGCCGGTGTACAGGTACCGGCGGGTAATGCAGTGATTCTGCCGGAGGGGTCCCGTATCTATATCACCCAAATGCTGGGTAATTCCATCACGGCCGCGACGGATATCGGGCTGGTGCGCATATCCCGGCATGAAGCGGCACGCGCAGGCATCATTGCGCCGGAACAGGCTGAGGTGGCACAGGAAGATTTGAGCAATCTCACACTGGAGGAACAAGTTTGGAAGGTGCTGGGCGGAGTGTATGACCCCGAGATTCCGGTGGACATTGTGAACCTCGGCCTCATTTATGAGGTGGAAGTAATCCCCCAGAAAGAGGCGGGCGCCTACGTTCATGTACGCATGACGCTGACCGCGCCGGGATGCAGCATGGGACCTCACCTCATGGCTGAAGCGGAGGCCGGCATCTCCGCGCTGGAAGGCGTGGGCGAGGTGAACATTGAGTTCGTGTGGGATCCGCCGTGGAATCAGGATATGATGACGGAAGAGGCCCGCATGCAGCTGGGGCTCATCTGATACCCACCGGAAAGCGGATAAGCAGAGGGAGGAGCATTTTATATGTCCAAACTGGATTTGGAGCTGAGCGAAACGGAGATGCACCACTTGGCGGAGATGTGCGCCATGGTGCTTTCCATGCTGGGGCAGACGATGCCGGAAAGCCGTGACAGCCGTGCGGAAGCATGGCAGAGGCTGTGCGTGGCGCTGCTGAAGGCGGCTCGTGGAGTTCCCTCTATCGGCAGGCATATGGAGCTGAATCCTGACTGCGGCTACTGGTTCTTCAAGCGCTCTTACATAGACCATGCTTTCTTCTCTGATGTGCTGGAGGATTACCGAGACCAAGCATTCTGGGCTGAGCTGGTGAGCCGGTGCGCGGAGCAGAGTCTGGTGGAAAATTTCGGAGATGAAGCGGTGAGCCTGATGAGCGATGAAGAGCGGGCGCAGCGCGTATCCTCACTGGAGAAGGCCCTATGGAATGAAGTCACGCAGCATGGCATGGAGCGCCTGCTGTTCATGCTGCCAGCCGAAGAAAGCTAAGCATCATCTGGGGACATGGCCGGGGTGAACTGCAAGGAAAAGTGGCGCAGCACACCGCACCGCCCGGGAGTATACCTCATGAAGGGCAACGGTGGCGGCATCATTTACGTGGGTAAGGCCAAGGATTTGCACCGTCGCCTCGCTAACTACTTCTCCCCTTCCCGCGCCACGCTGGAAAACAGCAAAACGCGTGCACTCATCGCCGCCATTGAGGATTTTGATTATTACGAGGTGCGCAATGATCAGGAAGCACTCATCCTAGAGCAAAAGCTGATTAAAGAATACCGCCCGCACTACAACGTACAGCTGAGGGATGACAAGCGCTACCTGCTGCTGCGTGCCAGCCGGCAGGAAGAGCTGCCACGCTTCTCGCTGGTGCGCCTGAAAAAGGATGACGGCGCACGCTACATCGGCCCCTTTGTGCACTCCACCGCACTGAAAGAAACAGTGGAGTGGCTGAACCACCGCTTCCGCCTGCGCACTTGCACCTGCCGCCACCCCGGAGAGGAGCAGTACCGCCACTGCCATGATGATGTGATACGCTGCTGCTCGGCGCCCTGCATAGGCCGCATATCACCGGAGGATTATCGCGCGCAGTTTGAAACAGCCCTGGGTCTGCTGGAAGGCCGCGGGCGCCGCGAACACTTAGACGCTCTCACGCAGGAAATGACGGAAGCCGCCGAGGCGCTGGATTTCGAAAAAGCAGCGCGCCTGAGAGACGTGCGCGAAAATATCATCAAAACGCTGGAGCCCGCGCGCCGCTTTGCCCGTGGCATGGCAGATTTGCCCGGCACCGTGAATCCGGATAAGGACATCGCGGAGCTGGCGGAAGCACTGGGCATGCAGGAGCCCCCCGCTGTGATGGAGTGCTTTGATATCTCCAACCTGTCAGATAACCACATCGTAGCCTCCATGGTGCGCTTCACTAATGGGCGCCCGGACAACCGAGCCTACCGCCGTTACCGCATACGCGGAGTCGACGGTCAAAATGACTTTGCCAGCATGTTGGAAGTGGTGAGGAGGCGTTATTCCCGAATAGTGAACGAAAGCAGCGCCCTCTTTGATAAGCCGTCTGACATGGGTACCTACGCTTGGCTGAAAAAGCTGAGTGCGGAAGGGAAAGCGCCTATCACCGTGCCGGACCTCGTAGTGGTGGACGGTGGCAAGGGGCAGCTGGCCACAGCCATGCAAGTGCTCACGGAGGTGGGGCTGGCCGATATGCCGGTGATAGGCTTGGCCAAACGAGATGAGGAGATATACTTCCCGCACAACAGCGAGCCGCTGGCTCTCAGCAGAGAAAGCGGCGCCCTGAGACTCCTGCAACGCCTGAGAGATGAAGCCCACCGCTTTGCGAATAATTACAACGAGCTACTGGTGAGGCGCCGCGTACGCGAGAGCCGCTTGGACGCCTACCCCGGCATGACAGCCAAGCGCAAGGAACTTCTGCTTGCCCGCTTCCACACCGTACCGAATCTTCGGTCCCGCAGCCCCGAAGAAATAGCCGAACTCCCCGGCATATCTCGCGCATGGGCGGAAAAGTTCTGCGAGTGGCTTAAGCAGAGCTGAGCCATGCCCTCACGCCTGACAAATACGTTTTTTGCGGCTTTTTTATACTTTGTGATTGATTTTCGCGTGATATCTGGCATACTAAGTTTCAGACATGGCTTCAATTAATGTAACATACTCTGACATTACCGCATCCTATGACCTGCCCGATGAGATAGGCGTAGAAGTCATCATTGGCACCTCTGAGGATTGCAGCATCGATTTGCCTGATGTGGAAGGCCTTGCTGAAGAGCACTGCTGCATCACTCTCTTTGAGGACGGTTATGCCATATCCGACCTCGGCTCCGGTGCCGGCACCTTTGCTGACGGCGCCCCCTTAGAAAATGAGTACATGACCAGCGGCGTGGTGTACCAGATTGGCGCCGCCACTATCACTTTCGTACCGGATGAAGGTGCAGAAGTTGTCCCCGCGGAGGCCACAGTAGCTCCTGAAACTGCACCTGAAGGTGAAGCGGCCCCCGCCGAAGCTCCGGCCGCAGCCCCCGCTGCAGCACCACAGAAAAAGGTCATTAAGAAAAAGGACTCCAGCGGCAAGCGCACCGCTCCCCGAAAAGGAGCACCGGCCCTCAACAGCAAAAAGAAGCCCGGCAACCGCTCCGCCGCTGCAGCTGCCACAGTGCAGTACAACAAGCAGATAGAGAAAATTAACGGCTTCTATGTGGCCTTGGTGCTCATCGGAGCTTTCTATGCCGGCATGGCTCTGTACAGCTGGCAGACCACGGGTAATCCCCTGCCCATTTTCCTGCGCTGATATAATCAAGCCATCTCAGCTTTACAGCCCGCTCAAAGGTAAAACCTTGAGCGGGCTGATTTTCTGTGATAATTGCTGATTTTCGGATTTTGGGCTTGCAAAACGGCAAAAATGAGTGTACCCTGTGTTACCGCCGCCGGCGGGCAATGTAAACAAATCGAATCACATTAGCATGGAAACGATGAAAATTCAGCGCGCCCTGCTGTCTGTCTCTGACAAGACCGGGCTTGATAAGTTTGCCAAGGGTCTGGTGGCCCAGAATGTACAGCTCATCTCCACCGGAGGCACCTGCAAGTACCTCCAGGAACTGGGACTGCCGGTGACGGAAATCTCTGATTACACAGGTGCACCCGAGCTCTTTGACGGCCGAGTGAAGACTCTTCACCCCAAGGTACACGGCGGCCTTCTGCAGCGCCGCGACCTCGCTGAGCACCAGCAGCAGGCTGTGGACAACAATATCCCCACCATCGATTTGGTGTGCGTGAATCTCTACCCCTTCGAGGAAACTATCGCGAAGGAAGGCGTGACCCTCGCTGAGGCCATCGAAAAGATTGACATCGGCGGCCCCTCCATGCTGCGCTCCGCAGCAAAGAACTACGCTTCCGTGACCGTTGTGAGCGATCCCTCCGATTACGACACTATTCTGGAAGAAATGGAGAATCATCAGGGTAACACCACCCTGAAGACCCGAGAGAAGCTCGCAGTGAAGGTGTTCATGCGCACCTCTGCTTACGATACCGCCATCTCCAACTATCTGGGCCACCGCGCTGAGGAGTGCACCAAGAACAACCTCACGCTTTCCCTCCCCTTCAACCAAGCCCTGCGTTATGGTGACAATCCCCACCAGAGCAGCGTGCTCTACGGTGACTTTGATTCCATCTTCACCCAGCTTCAGGGCAAGGAGCTGTCCTACACCAATATTCTGGACTTGGACGCTGCCGCTTCCCTCATCATGAACTTCCGCCGTCCCACCGTCGGCATCCTTAAGCACACGAACCCCTGCGGCGTGGGGCAGGATGACAAGGATCTCGTGGAGGCTTGGAAGCGAGCCTACCAGACAGACACTCAGGCACCCTTTGGTGGTGTTATCGTAATGAACCGCCCGATGACTGAGGCTCTCGCCCGCATCGTGGGTGCTATCTTCACGGATGTTATCATCGCTCCTGATTATGAGCCGGAAGCCCGTGCTATTCTTCAGAAGAAGAAGAACTGCCGAGTGATGCGCATTGATATGGACGCATGGCGCGAGTTCTGCAAGACCCCCATGATGCGCACTGCCCCCGGCGGTATCATGACCATGCAGCGTGACGATGAAGTCATGGGCCTGGACAATCTGGAGGCTAAGGTTGTGACCGACCGCGTGCCCACGGCCGAGGAGCTCGAGGCCATGCGCTTCGCATGGCGTGTGTGCAAGCAGGTACACTCCAACGCCATCGTCTTCACGGATAAGAACGGCACGCTCGGCATCGGCGCCGGCCAGATGAGCCGCGTGGACTCCGCCAAGATTGCCGTGTGGAAGGCCGGTCAGGCCGGCCTGAGCCTGAAGGGCAGCGTGATTGCCTCTGACGGCCTCTTCCCCTTCGCTGACGGCCTGCAGACCGCCATTGATGCCGGCGCCACCGCCTGCATTCAGCCCGGTGGCTCCATCCGCGACCAGGAGGTTATCGACGCCGCAAACGCCGCCGGCATTGCCATGGTGTTCACCGGTGCCCGCCACTTCCTGCACTAAAAAATCCTTCTTTCCATTCAGCCCTGCGGGAACGCCCCCGCAGGGCATTTTTAATCCCCTACACCACCATGATGCACCTCGGAGTAAACATCGATCACGTGGCCACACTGCGACAGGCTCGCTACGCCACCATGCTTGATTCACACAACACGGAGCCCTCCGTACTGGATGCCGCCCGCGCCGCGCTGGCCGGAGGTGCGGACTCCATCACCCTCCACGTGCGCGAAGACCGCCGCCACATGCAGGACGCGGACGCTCGCGCCGTGCGCCGAGAAATCCCCCTGCCCCTGAATCTGGAAATGGGAGCTACGGAGGCCATGCTGGAGTTCGCTCTGGATCTGAAACCGGATTTCGTGTGCCTCGTGCCTGAGAGACGTGAGGAAATCACCACGGAAGGCGGCCTGAGCGTGGCCGGCCATGAAGAGCAGCTGCGCCCCCTTGTGGCAGCTCTGCAGCAGAATGGCAGCAAGGTGAGCATGTTTATTGACCCCGAGGAAGCTCAGGTGCGCGCTTCTGCCGCCATCGGCGCAGCCATGATTGAGCTGCACACCGGCAGATTCGCCAACACGCTGGGCGCCGAGCGAGCCGCCGAGACGGAAAGACTCGTAGCCGCCGCAAAACTCGCCCATGAACTCGGCCTGGAAGTACACGCCGGCCATGGCATTCAGGTGGCCAATCTTGCCGAGCTGAACGCCGTTCCTCACCTCACGGAACTTAACATCGGCCACACGATTATTTCACGCGCCATCTTTACCGGGCTTACAGAAGCCGTGCGCGAAATGAAAACAGCCATTGAGACTTATAAATGGTAAAAAAGCCTTGAATTACAGCTGACTCAGCCATTTTTTCCATCCGCTCAGGCCCATTTGTGTATTTTTTTACGCAAATGGGCCTTTAGCTATACTTTTTCGCTTGAATTCAAGGCCTCGCATGATATCATAAAGACCTATGAACAAGACTCAACTTGTAGACTGCATTCAGGCAAAGCTTGGTGAAGGCGCAACAAAGAAGTGCGCTGAGGCTGCTCTCTCCGCTGTTCTCGGTTCCATCTCCGAGGCTGTGAAGGGTGGTGATAAGGTTCAGCTCATCGGTTTCGGTACCTTTGAAATGAAGACCCGCCCCGAGCGCACCGGTCGCAATCCCCAGACCAACGATGTAATCACCATCCCTGCCTCTTCCACGCTTTCCTTCAAGCCTTCTTCCACCTTCAAGACCGTCATCAAGCCGGCCAAGAAGAAGTGCGCCAAGAAGTCCTGCAAGAAGAAGTAAGAAGACTTCCACACATCTTCCCCAAGCCGCCCGCTCTCATGCGTGCGGCTTTTTTGTTCCCTTACATAGTGGTGCAAGAAAGCCTATGCACCTGCTCAACTCACCAGACTCGTATCAATCTGATAATCAAAAAGCCCGTGAGACCTAAACATACGAAACTACAAATACAAATAACGAGCAAGGTCTCCCAGCCCGCCAATCGTCTGGTTACGCGCGATTTTTGAGGGTCCTCCGGGTTTACATATACTTTAATTGTCGAAAAATCATCGCTGATTTCCTCATGTAACCTTTTGGTAGTAAACACCACTTGCTCTCGGCTATCCAAGGTATACGTTTTTCCATTATAATCAAATTCAACAACGATATCTTTTATCGTATGCTCATAGTCGCGATACAACTCATAGGAAACAATGGTTCCGGTGATAGGCGTTGGCAATAATTGTCGTTCCTCATAAAATTGCTTGGCATAGCTAAAAAGACCACTGACAACCCAAAAGATAAGAAGAAGGCCTATAATAAAGCCACAGCCGGTTTGCAATCTATAATCAGAGTTGTGATACATATCCCAACACGCGTTGAAAAAAAATAAGCGAAGGGCAATTTGTCGAGCAGAATCTACAATGTGGGAGTATGCAGGCCTACGCCTGAGTAAAGCAAAGCCGAAACTACACCTGCCGCCCCCCCTCAGCTTACGGCCGAGGGGCGTGAACGGTAGGATAGATTACGCAAATCCACGGGCGAAAGCCCGACTGGCTTTTCACTTTGTAAATTGTAGATTGTCGATTGTAGATAAACATCCTCACAACACTGAATGCCCCCTGATATCAATCGTTCACAATATCGATGAGGTCCTTCAGACGGGCAAAGTCACCACGCTTCAGGGTAAAGCGCAGGCGAGGGAGCCCTGCCAGCAAAGGCTCAGGATCATTCTTATCTCCATCCAGCTGGACGAGGTCCCTCTTGGGCATGATATCCGTGTAATCATGGCGAATCCAGTCCAGAAGCTTCTCGGCAAGCGGTTCATTCACACGAATGATGCAATTTACACCATCAAAATAATAGGAGTGGAAACGCTTGTAGAAGCGCTCGATGTAGGCCATGGCATCCTCTGCACTCTTACTCAGGTACAGCAGGTGCATGTCGTTGGGCGAAATAAGATTTTCATCCAGCAGTTCCTTCTCGATAAAACGATGCCAGCGGTACCAGAACGTCTCGCCAGGAATATCCAGCAGCACAATGGGGAAGATGGTGCACTTACCCGTCTGCATAAGGGTAATCGTCTCGTAAATCTCATCCATGGTACCGAAACCTCCTTCAAACGCCACAAGGGCATCCGTCTGCTTGAGGAAATTGAGCTTGCGGGTATAGAAGTAGTAGAAGTCCATCATCTTATCGCTACCCTCCACGAAGGGGTTCGCGTGCTGCTCGAAAGGCAGCGTGATGTTCAGGCCGAAGGAGTTCTCCTTACCGGCACCTTCATTACAGGCCTGCATGATGCCCGGGCCACCTCCGGTGATAATCATGTAACCATTATCCACAGCCATGCGCGCGAAGTCCACGGCCTGCTTATACGAAGGATCCTTGGGCTTAATGCGAGCAGAACCGAAACAGGTGATTTTACGAACATTACGGTAGGGCATGAACATCTTGTCCGCCGCAAACATCTCCATGAGCGTGCGGTTCATCATCTCCAAATCATGCTCCTCCACGTTGGAATCCGCTGCGTTCATCACGGTAGCAAGCATCTGCAGCACCACGTCCGGATTATGTTTGCCGCTGAAACGGCGAGAGAGGTCGTACAGGTTCGCATCCAGAACAGCGTTACCTGTGTTAGCGGGAATAACCGAGGCCGGAAGATGATGCTCCGCACGGCCATTCAAACTACGAGCTGCGAGAATTTCAGGCTTTTTCATATTCTGTACGATAGCACACTTCCGGAGAATTGTCAGCAAAAAAATCTACTGCCCACATGATTTTAACAATTCGGTATACTAATTGCGGCAGCATGGGGGCGATTTGCCCGAAAAGACTTGATTTTCATGGGTGACTGTATTATATTCACGCGCGACATGTCTGAACGTAAGAATCCGTATCCTTTTGATATTTTTGAGCCCGCATGGCAAGCCACGTGGGATGCCGAGAAGACCTTCAAGGTACTTAACCCCGGTGAGGAGGGCTTTGATGCCAGCAAGCCTAAGTGCTATATACTGGATATGTTCCCCTACCCCAGCGGCGCCGGCCTTCATGTAGGCCACCCCGAGGGCTACACCGCCACTGACATCGTGAGCCGCTACAAGCGCATGACGGGCTTCAATGTGCTGCACCCCATGGGCTGGGACTCCTTCGGCCTGCCCGCTGAGCAGTACGCCATCAAGACCGGCCAGCACCCGTCCATCACGACCTACGCAAACATCGACAATTTCCGCCGCCAGCTGAAGATGCTGGGCTTCTCCTACGACTGGGACCGCGAAATCGCCACCACAGACCCCGCCTATGTGCGCTGGACTCAGTGGATTTTCCTGCGCCTGTACCACTCCTACTACAATGAGGAGCTGAAGAAGGCCTGTCCCGTAAGCGAGCTGGAAGCTAAGGGCTGGACCCGCGAACAGATTGACAACGTGCGCCTTGCCTATGTGGCCGAGGGTATGGTGAATTGGTCCCCCGACATGGGTACCGTGCTCGCCAACGAGGAGGCCGAGGAATGGAAGAGCAAGGGCCACATCGTGGAGCGCCGCAAGCTGCGCCAGTGGATGCTGCGCATCACCGCCTACGCCGAGCGCCTGATTGATGAGCTGGAGCCGCTCGACTGGCCCGAGAGCATCAAGCTGCTGCAGCGCAACTGGATTGGCAAGTCCACCGGCGCTGAGGTGAACTTCAGCTGCAACGGCAAGACCATCACCGTTTACACCACACGCCCGGACACTCTGTTCGGCGCCACCTACATGGTGCTCTCCCCTGAACACGAGCTGGTGAACGAAATCACCACCGCAGAGCAGAAAGAAGCAGTGACCGCCTATCAGGCAGCCTGCGCCTCCAAGAGTGATTTGGAGCGTACGGAGAGCAAGGACAAGACCGGTGTCTTCACCGGCGCCTACGCAGTAAACCCTGTGAACGGCAAGGAAATCCCCATCTGGATTGCTGACTACGTGCTGACCGGTTATGGCACCGGCGCCATCATGGCCGTGCCTGCACACGACAGCCGTGACTATGAGTTCGCCGTGAAGTTCGGCCTTCCCATCATTCAGGTGGTACAGCCCGACAATGCCGAAACACCTTGGCAGGACTTCTGCGGTTATGACGGCACCATGGTGAACTCCGAGCACCTCAACGGCCTAAGCGTTCCCGAGGCCAAGCAGCAGATGATTGCTTGGCTGGAGGAGAAGGGCTATGGCTGCGGCAAGGTGAACTACAAGCTGCGTGACTGGCTCTTCAGCCGCCAGCGCTACTGGGGCGAACCCTTCCCCATCGTCTGGAACACGAAGGACGGCAATCACTACGCCATCCCCGAAAGCGAGCTGCCCCTACTGCAGCCCGAAATGGAAGACTTCAAGCCCAGTGGCGACCCCCGCGGTCCGCTCGTAAAGGCCACTCAGTGGATTCAGTACTCCGAAGAGTGCACCCGCGAAACGAACACCATGCCCCAGTGGGCAGGTTCCTGCTGGTACTACCTGCGCTATCTCGACCCGAAGAACGAGAAGGCTTTCATCGACCCCGAAGTGGAGAAGTACTGGATGGGTGGCACAAACCCCGGCGGTGTGGACCTGTATGTGGGTGGCACTGAGCACGCCGTGCTGCACCTTCTGTATGCCCGCTTCTGGCACAAGGTTCTGTACGATTACGGTCTTGTAAGCACGAACGAACCCTTCAACAAGCTGGTGAATCAGGGGCTCATTCTGGGCGAGGACAGCCAGAAGATGTCTAAGAGCCGCGGCAACGTGGTGAACCCCGACGACATCGTGCGCGAGTACGGAGCTGACTCCCTGCGCCTGTACGAAATGTTCATGGGCCCGCTTAAGGAGGTGAAGCCCTGGCAGACCAAGGGCGTGGAGGGTATCAGCCGCTTCCTGGCCCGCGTATGGCGTGTGGCTATGGTCGAGAATCAGGAGGGCGAGTGGGTACTCTCCGGCAAGATTACGGCCGAAGACAACGACGAGGTAACACCTGTGCGCAAGGAGGTTCACAAGACCATCAAGAAGGTAACGGAGGATATTGAGGACATGAGCTTCAACACTGCTATCTCCAAGATGATGGAGTGCACGAACGCCATGACGAGCGCCTCTGCTGTGACGGTGAGCGACTATGTGCAGCTGCTCCACGTACTGAATCCCTTTGCCCCCCACATCACAGAGGAGCTTTACAGCGTCCTGCGCAAGCAGTTCACCACCCTGCCCGCCTGCCAGCTCTGCCAGCAGACTTGGCCGGAATTCAACCCCGAGTACCTCGTGGAAAACACAAAGGAAATTGTGATTCAGGTAAACGGCAAGCTGCGTGACAAGATTACCGTGGCCGCGGATGCTCCCAAGGAGGAGCTGGAAGCCGCCGCTTTGGCCTCCACCCGTGTGCAGGAGTTCACGGCAGGCAAGACGGTACGCAAGGTCATCGTGGTGCCCGGCCGCTTGGTCAACATCGTAGCCAACTGATAGAGGCCACATAAAATTATCACCCCCCGCCGGTTATATACCGGCGGGGGATTTTCTGTACGACCGACGCGATATGCGCACTGCGGTGAAAGTCCGCGCGGAGCCGCGATGATGCGGAATCCCAGACCTGAAGAACAACTGCGGGGAGGTAACAAACCGTGGGAAAGGAAGTTCGAGGGGAAATCCCGACTGT
>JAFWZG010000143.1 GCA_017517385.1 Akkermansia sp. | reverse complement strand
CGGGTGGCATATGGTAGCCCGGGCGTGGAGCCCCGAGGGGGCGGAACCCCGGGTACTGAATAAAAAAAAGAATACGAACCCCGCCGAATGGCGGGGTGGCATAAAGGGTTGTATTATGTCGCAAGGTGTTTATTTTGGGTGAGCTGCAAACTCATGAAGCCATCGAGTATATTCATACCACGCATTATGTCACCCCTCACCGGGGTTCCAATATATTTTTCGTCTCAACCCGGGGGTTCGCCGCTAACGCGGCTCAACCGCCGGGCTACCCTATGGCGCCCCTCACCGGGGCTCCAGATTAGGCTCCCGTCTTCGGCTCCGCCTACGCCGAGGCAGGCGCCTTCGCTCGCGGATAATTGCTCACCAAGCTCCCATTTATCGCGCAAGAAAACAGCAAATACGCCACCCGCGCGAGCCAGAGAGCCTAGCTCCGAATTCGCAAATCGCTCGTCACGCCAAAGCTCCGATGGAGCGGCGGCGGATAATTCCTTAATCGTAATTCAAACATGCGCTTGACATACCAACAAAAAAGGGCTAAATTGATTGAGCTAATATAAGCCATCAATCCTCCCTCTCATGCCTGAAAACTCAGCCATTCTATCATCTGCCCTGCCGGTAGGCTATATGCTGCGGGATACCTATACCATCCAATCCGTGCTCGGGCAAGGGGGATTCGGTATCACTTATCTGGCTGAGGAGGATGTGACAGAACGCCACGTCGTCATAAAGGAGAATTATCCCTCCGCATACTCCGTACGCCATACGGGCAGCCTGACAGCCGGAGCAGACGGAACAGCCAACCTCGAGTTCTACGACTGGGCTCTGAACTCCTTCCTGAATGAAGCCAAGGTGCTCACCCGACTGGCGCACCCCCATATCGTCCCCGTGCTAACCGCTTTCAGAGCACTGGGAACAGCCTACTATGTGATGGACCACATCAACGGCAAGCCCCTGCACGAGTGCGCACCGCCTGCCAACAGCATGACGGAGGACTGGCTGCTACCCTTCCTGCGCAAGTTGCTAAATGCCCTCGATTACATACATTCACAGAATCTACTGCACCGCGACATCAAGCCCGCCAACATTCTGATGACGCCCGAGGGCGAGCCCATTCTCATCGACTTCGGTGCCGCTCGCCATATCATCGCCACCCACACCCACTCGAGGGTAGGTACCCCCGGCTACTCACCACCCGAGCAGATGTCTACCAAAGCTACTCCCGGCCCGTGGACTGATTTCTATTCCTTGGCCGCCACCTGCTACCGACTGATTACCGGCGAAAACCCGCCGGACTTCACCGACCGTATGCTCGATGACCCGAGCACTGCCCTGCTCGCTCCCCGCACCGAGCTGCACAGCAGATTCTCACCCGCCCTGCTCAGCAGCATCGACAAGGCCTTCGCCATGAATCCCGATGAGCGCTGGCAGAGCGCAAAGGAGTGGCTCAACGAGCTGAACGGCACCAGCTCCACGACCGCGCCCGCCCCCATCACCGTAACAACCCCCGCCCCGCAGACAGAGAGTAAACCGCAGCAAACGTCGCAGACACCTACTCAACAGCAGGAGGCTCGCCAGCGCCTGCAGGAGCAGAATATCACACCGGATAAATACAACAACAAACTGATTGAAGCAGCCAAAGATGGCAAAACGGAGCTGGTAAGCTTGCTTATTTCAGCCGGAGCAGACGTCAACCTAGCAGACAACGAGGGGCAGACACCACTCCTCATGGCGGCAGATAATGAACATAATGACTGTGTGAAATTGCTGTTAAATGCTCCCGGAATTGATGTCAGCCAATGGCCTCCTCTGGCGCTTGCCGTTATTAATAACAATATTGAAAGACTCAGTCAATTATTAAGAGACCCCCATATCAATGTAAACAAGGCGGCAATGGAAGGAAAAACAGCCCTCCACTGGGCAGCACAATATGGCCATAGTGAATGTATGAAGCTGCTATTGAATGCCCCCGATATTAATGTAAACATAGTGAATAAATGGGGAGAAACCCCTCTCTTAATATCTACATTTGATGGCCATACAGAATGTATCAAGCAACTGCTAGCTACCGCTGACATCGATGTAAACATCGCTAAAGATCAAGTTACCCCGCTAATGATAGCTGTATGGAAGAACCGCTGCGAACATGTAAAGCTATTACTGGCCACCCCCAACATCAAGGTAAATCTGGCACAAAAAGATGGTATAAACCCTCTCCGCTGGGCGGCACTTAGCGGACAAATCGAATGCATAAAGCTACTGCTGGCTGCTCCCGGTATCGATGTCAACAAGGCGGATAAGTGGGGCGATACACCCCTCTCCATGGCGCTAAAGAATGGCCACAATGAGTGCGCAAAACTACTCATCGCTGCCGGGGCTACTGAAAGTAAAAAGAATAACAAAAACAGTCAAAAAATTACCTCCTCAAAACCCATACCTACCCCCAAACCGGAAGATAAAGATGGCTGCGGATGGCTTATTTTGGTAGGGGCAATTATCGGAGCAATTATCAGGGCAATTATTGATTGATAACATACACGCTGGTTACTTTATTGGTTCTTTAATCGGTTCGAAAATAGCTAGAACCTAGAGGTTGCTTCTAAAAAGCCAATAAAACTTTACAGACAATTTTTCCTAAGTAAACTCAGTATGATAGTAAATATTCACTCTGTATTCCAACTTAAAAACGGATTTTTTCAACATCCCAGTTTCTCTTGACGTCTGATAGAATAAAGATTCTTTTCATTCCACGTTTTATCTGGTAAAATCAACTCACATGCCAGCGAACAATACCATACAATCTTCAGCCCTGCCGGTAGGCTATATGCTGCGGGATACCTATACCATCCAATCCGTGCTCGGGCAAGGGGGATTCGGTATCACTTATCTGGCCGAGGAGGATGTGACAGAACGCCACGTCGTCATAAAGGAGAATTATCCCTCCGCATACTCCGTACGCCATACGGGCAGCCTGACAGCCGCGGCAGACGGAACAGCCAACCTCGAGTTCTACGACTGGGCTCTGAACTCCTTCCTGAATGAAGCCAAGGTGCTCACCCGCCTGAAGCACCCCCATATCGTGCCCGTGCTAACCGCTTTCAGAGCACTGGGAACGGCCTACTATGTGATGGACCACATCAACGGCAAGCCCCTGCACGAGTGCGCACCACCTGCCAACCGCATGACGGAGGACTGGCTGCTACCCGTCCTGCGCAAGTTGCTGGAGGCCCTCGATTACCTGCACTCACAGAATCTACTGCACCGCGACATCAAGCCCGCCAACATTCTGATGACGCCCGAGGGCGAGCCCATTCTCATCGACTTTGGTGCCGCTCGCCATATCATCGCCACCCACACCCACTCGAGGGTAGGTACCCCCGGCTACTCACCCCCCGAGCAGATGTCTACCAAAGCTACTCCCGGCCCGTGGACCGATTTCTATTCCTTGGCCGCCACCTGCTACCGACTGATTACCGGCGAAAACCCGCCGGACTTCACCGACCGTATGTTCTCCGACCCGGGTACTACCCTGCTCGCTCCCCGCACAGAACTGCACGGGCGATTCTCACCCGCCCTCCTCAGCAGCATCGATAGAGCCTTTGCCATAAACCCCACCGAGCGTTGGAAGAGCGCAAAGGAATGGCTCAACGAGCTGAACGGCACCAGCTCCACGACCGCGCCCGCCCCGCTGACAGTGCCCCCGAAACCGCAACCGCCTTTTACTAAAGAGCAGGAGGCTCGCCAGCGCCTGCTGGAGCAGAATATCACACCGGATGATTACGATGAAGAACTGATTAAAGCAGCTGAAAAAGGCAAAACTGAGCTGGTTCACCTGCTTATCACCGCCGGGGCGAATGTTAACATGGCGGATGAGAAACGCTGGACTCCCCTCTACGTGGCGGCCATGTGGGGCTACTGTAAGTGCGCAAAACTGCTTATCGCCGCTGGGGCTGATGTTAACATGGCGACTAAGTACGGCAGTACTCCCCTCCACTCAGCTGCAGATTATAATCACAGTGAGTGCGTGAGGCTACTGATTGCTGCCGGAGCAGATGTGAATAAGGCGGCGAAGTTGGGACATACTCCCCTCTACTTGGCGGCCATGAGAGGCCACAGCGAGTGCGTGAAACTGCTCATTGAGGTCGGAGCGAATGTTAATAAGGCCAATAATGAGGGCTCGACTCCCCTCCACTGTGCGGCAGGCTCAGCGGCATGGCAAGGTCGCGGTGAGTGCGTAAAACTGCTCATTGAGGTCGGAGCGAATGTTAATAAGGCCAATAATGAGGGCGATACTCCCCTCCACTGGGCGGCAGAGCAAGGTAACAGTGAGTGCGTGCAGTTGCTGATTGCCGCCGGGGCAGATGTCAACATGGAGGGTAAAAATGGCAGGACACCCCTCTACTTGGCGGCCATGAAAGGCCACAGCGAGTGCGTGAAACTGCTGAAAGCGGCCGGTGGCAAACGCGGTGGTCTGGGAGGATTTCTCGACAGCATTTTCGGCTGAATAAAGAGCAATTTGTGGAGCTGTACGGCGAACCGAAGGGGAGCGGAATATCAGAACCCGCGCTTGCGCGGGTGGCATATGGTAGCCCGGGCGTGGAGCCCCGAGGGGGCGGAACCCCGGGTACTGAATAAAAAAAAGAATACGAACCCCGCCGAATGGCGGGGTGGCATAAAGGGTTGTAT
>JAFWZG010000080.1 GCA_017517385.1 Akkermansia sp. | reverse complement strand
CTGTTTTTTTGTAGCGTTCCTGGTCTACGCAGTAGCCCATAGCATGGTCTGCGCTGTGAGCAAACAGCATCGGCTCTTTCATTGCTTTATTATTTACCAAGAAATTGCTCAGCTAACCCTAAAGGCAGTGAGCGAGAAGCTCACTGCCTTTAAAGGATAGATTCTTAGTAGTTTTCTGCCCGGACCTCGAAGAATGCCTGGGGGTGGGCACAGACAGGACATACCTCCGGTGCCTTCACACCCATGACCAGATGACCGCAGTTGCGGCACTCCCACAGGGTAACGCCGCTCTTTTCAAAGACAGCCTTTGCCTCCACATTGTGCAGTAGTTTCCGATAGCGCTCCTCATGGGTCTTCTCGATAGCGGCAACACCACGGAACTGCTCAGCCAGCTCATGGAAGCCCTCCTCGTCCGCATCACGGGCCATACGGTCATACATGTCTGTCCACTCGTAGTTTTCACCCTCTGCAGCGTGCAGCAGGTTTTCTGCAGTATCGCCCAGCTCACCCAGCGCCTTAAACCAGAGTTTTGCGTGCTCCTTCTCATTTTCAGCAGTCTGCAGGAACAGGGCTGCGATCTGCTCATAGCCGGCCTTCTTAGCAACAGACGCAAAGTAGGTGTACTTGTTCCGAGCCTGGGACTCACCGGCAAAGGCATCCCACAAATTTTTCTCTGTCTTGGAGCCTGCAAAGGGATTCTTGGCAGGTGCTTCCTCTACCTTCACAAACTTATCTGCGCTTTGCTTGCAGAGCGGGCACTTAAAATCAGGGGTCATAGCACCTTCATGAACATAACCGCAAATACTGCATTTCCATTTTTCCATTTTCTTAGCCTCCGTTTTCTCATTAAACTGAATTGTTGTCAAAAGGGTTTCTACGGCATCCACCGGGACACCGGGATAGTTTCTGACTGTTTCCAGAAACGCTCTGGTGTTCGCGCTCTGGGGCAGCATAAAGCCTGCCTCTCTGCAAAGGTCCTCCGCCATCAGGCGGGAGGATCTTTCCACTGCGACACTCAGGGCATCCGGCAACTGCGAGGCAATGCCTTCTGCGGCAGCCTTGCTTTGAATCAGCGCTCTCAGTGCCTCCACAACAGCTTCCTCCTTCGGCTGCTGGGGCGGCAGTGTTTTCGGCATCATGGAGATAGCACTAGAGGGACAGGCCTCTGCACATTTGCCGCAGCCGATGCATTTATTCGCATCAATAATACTGTTCTCTGTGTCTGTTGCGCCGGTAGGACACACATACAGGCACAAACAGTCCTTTGTGCAAAGACGAAGGTTTCTTACTGCATACTTTTCCGCCATATTTATGCCCTCCCTTCCATCTTGTCGAACTTCCAGCTGGGGACTTTGCAAACAGGGCACATCTCCGGTGCTGCATCGCCAACATAAACGAAGCCGCAGATACTGCATACATACACACCGGTGTTTTCCAGCATCCTGTCGCCCTCCGCTGCGTAACGGGTCAGCAGAGATTGGAGCATCCGGGTCACACGCTCGCTCCATACCTGACATCGCAGAGCGCCCCGATCCGGTTTTTCAGAAGCCGTCGCATTGGCGTAGGGATAGCCAACATTCAGATCCTGTTCCAGCTGCTTCAGCAGTTCCTGCACACCGGCTGACGGCATTGGCTCTGCCTTGGACTTGAAGAAATCCGCAAGCTGCCGGAATGCCTTTTCCTGCTCCGGAAGATACTGCTTTTCACAGCCTCTTGCCAGATTGGAGCAGATGATGCTCATTTCCATGGCGGAGAGTTCCTTCTCTACATAGGGCTTTTCTGTCGGCTGTACAGGAGAATCCTCCGCCGCAGCCTCCTTATGGCGAAAGGCGTCCTTGCCAGCACCGCACCAAGGGCATTTCCAATCAGACGGGAGATCCTCCCATTTTGTCCCTGGAGCAATGCCCGCCTCCGGTATTCCAGCTGATTCGTCATAGGTATACGAACAGATGGAGCATATCATTTGTTTCATAGGGTTTCCGCGCCTCCTCATTGATTTTATTTTATCTCTTATCAAGAGAGAATGACGGGTTTACAGATAGGAAAATGATCCGTATTATTGATCCATTCCGCAG
>JAFWZG010000142.1 GCA_017517385.1 Akkermansia sp. | reverse complement strand
TTACGAATTAAAAGTAAGCGGCTTACGCCGATGTTGGGATAAAAGAAAAATTGTGCCAATGAACGGGCTGTATGATACCCGGCCAAGGAGAATTCGGCAAAATACGCTGATTTTGAGTACACAATGGCTATATTCCCCCAAACTTTGGGACACATGTGATATGTGTGAACTGTTGATACTTTATCTCCGCTTTATGCCACCCCTGCCGGGGTTCATATTTGTTTTTTCCTGTTCCCGGGGTTCCGCCTCTTGCGAGGCTCCACCACCGGGCTACCTTATACCGCCCCTCACCGGGGCTTATGAATTAGGCGGGCATTCGCCCGCGGAATGCATAGCTTATGCCACCGTTCACGCCGCGTTTACCGGGCGGCGCTAGCCGCGGAATTTTTCAATTTGCCCATCGAAAGTTCCAACTCATCTTTCAGCAAATGGGTGTTCATCGAGCAATAATCGTGTAGGGGGGCTTTCGCTCCCTCACACACCACCGTACGTGCCTTTTATGGCATACGGCGTTTCCTAACCATTACAGACGACGCTCTGCAATGAGACTAACCCCATTTTCCTGAACCACTCTTTCCCCATGGCTCGGTGACTTTCCCTCGTCTTGGAGAGTCGCCACCAGCCCTTCCCTGACCCTGCTACCATAAAGGCTTGGTCTTCTCTGACCCCTTCATCTCGCAGGAAACAGGCTATGGTATAGACGTGTTTGCATTGTTTGAGTTTGATTACCCTTATCTTGCGTCTTATCCATTCATCCATCCTCTCCGCCGTCTTCTTCTTCGCTGCCAGTGTGTAATAATTTCCCCGGCCGCGTATGTAGGCGTTGAGTTCCTCTATCGTGACTCCGAGTCGACGGCTTCGATTTCGGCGGGGTAGTTCGCGGATTCGCTCCTTGAATTTTACCACCTTCTCTTTTGCCACTGTCGGCGGCTTATTGGGGACTTCCACCCCAGTTACGTGTCATGCCTGACGTACCCCCAAAAAAAGCCCCTGCATGACGCAGGGGCTTTTTGTATACTTGTTTTACAAAGATTGCGCTTCACCTATTAGGCGGCAGGGGCCTCCTCCACAGCGGGAGCGGGGGTCTCCTCAACGGCAGGAGCGGGCGTTTCCTCAACGGCGGGAGCGGGAGTCTCCTCCACAGCGGGAGCGGGAGTCTCCTCCACAGCGGGAGCGGGGGTCTCCTCAACGGCGGGAGCGGGCGTTTCCTCTACAGCGGGAGCGGGCGTTTCCTCCACAGCGGGAGCGGGAGTCTCCTCCACAGCAGGAGCGGGAGTCTCCTCCACTGCGGGAGCGGGCGTTTCCTCTACAGCGGGAGCGGGAGTCTCCTCCACAGCAGGAGCGGGAGTCTCCTCCACTGCGGGAGCGGGAGTTTCCTCTACAGCGGGAGCGGGAGTCTCCTCAACGGCGGGAGCAGGCGTTTCCTCTACAGCGGGAGCAGGCGTTTCCTCTACAGCGGGAGCGGGAGTTTCCTCAACGGCGGGAGCCGGGGTCTCCTCAACGGCGGGAGCGGGAGTCTCCTCCACAGCAGGAGCGGGAGTCTCCTCCACAGCGGGAGCGGGAGTTTCCTCTACAGCGGGAGCGGGAGTCTCCTCCACAGCAGGAGCGGGAGTTTCCTCAACGGCGGGAGCGGGAGTCTCCTCTACAGCAGGAGCGGGAGTCTCCTCCACTGCGGGAGCGGGCGTTTCCTCTACAGCGGGAGCGGGGGTCTCCTCAACGGCGGGAGCGGGAGTCTCCTCCACTGCGGGAGCGGGAGTCTCCTCCACTGCGGGAGCGGGAGTTTCCTCTACAGCGGGAGCGGGCGTTTCCTCTACAGCGGGAGCGGAAGTCTCCTCAACGGCGGGAGCGGGCGTTTCCTCTACAGCGGGAGCGGGAGTCTCAGCGGGAGCGGGAATCTCTGCGGGAGCGGGGGTCTCGGTAGCAAGTTCAGTCAGATCAATTTCGGAAGCGTCTGTAGGAGCTGTCTGCTCAGCCGTAGCCTCTGCCACAGGCTGCTCAGCAGTACCAAGGCCGGACTTCTTGTTCTGATAATCACGGTTCATCAGCACCGCAAGCACGAAGCAGAGAATCATGAAAAGAGAGCCGAAGAACACAGTACCCTTCTTCAGCACGTCGGTAGTCTGAGCACCGAAGGCCTGATCAGTCATTTGTGCACCGAACGCGGCACCAAGACCTTCCTGCTTGGGACGCTGCATCAACACGATGAGCAGAAGCAGCGCACAAACAATCATCAGAAGGGCGAATACGATGTAAATAGATGCGGTGAGTAACATGGCGATGATTTTATCTTAAAATTAGGGATTTGTAAAGTATTTAGGCAATAATTTCGTTAAGTTCATTGCAAACGATGCGTTTGGGGACAATAGGCTTATCATCCAGGGCAAAACTCATGATAACGACACGCTCACCAGCCTTGATAAGATGAGCAGCGCCACCATTAATGATAATCTGTCCAGTGCCGGGAGGCCCAACAAGCACGTAGGTTTCAAATCTGTTACCACTCGTAACCGAGGCGACCAGCACCTTTTCCCCGGGCCAGAGTCCGGAGGCCTCCACCAGGTCCTGAGGGATTTCAATGCTACCTTCGTACTCCACATCGCCACGGGTTACCATGGCTCGGTGAATCTTCGATTTAAGCTGAGAAACAAGCATAACGAGAATTATTACGGCCCGATATGAAACTACTTTTCACAGTAAATGTCAATCACAAACACACATTTTCCCACGTTATGCCACACCTAAACGAGCACATATCGGGCATGTGGGCTTGCACCCACGGGCTGGGCAATACTCCCGCCCCCATAAAACGAACTGAACGTGCAATCGGTTCCAGCTCTCTTTCGGGAACAGTCTTTTCAAATCAGCCTCCACCTTTTCCACCGTGTTCCCCCTGCTCAACCCCCAACGGCGCGCCAAGCGAAAAATGTGAGTATCCACCGGAAAAGCCGGGAGCCCAAAGGCCTGAGCCATCACAACACTTGCCGTTTTGTGCCCGACCCCAGGGAGAGCCTCTAACTCAGTAAAGGAGGAAGGAACTTTTCCGCCATGATTCTCCACAAGCATCCGTGCCGTTGCCACAAGGCGTTTTGCCTTGGTTTCTGTGAGGCCGCAGGTGGCAATATACTCACGCACCTGCTGCCAGCTCATGGCGGCCATAGCCTGTGGAGTGGGCGCTGCGGCAAAGAGAGCGGGCGTCACCTTATTCACACGGGCATCCGTACACTGAGCTGAGAGCATGACTGCCACCAGCAATGAGAACTCATCCGTATGATGCAGAGGGCACTCCGGTTCCGGAAATGCCCTCTGTAACTCGGAAAACACAATAGAAGCTTTCTCTGCTCGTATCATGAACGGCGCAGAATAATTCAGTTGATTATCGTCTCATATTGCTAAGCGGCCCAAGCACAGCGTTGCCCTCCTGTTCTGTTACGCGGCTCCATGAGCGCGAAGTAGCAGAGCTACCTTCCGGTCCCACTACAGGACGAGAATTAGGCGGCACCATGGAAACGGAACGTTGACAGGAAACTGCGCAAAGAGAAGTGAGCAGCACAACAGATATGGCAATATATTTCATATATTTGTTATCTAGGTTAGTGTTAAGATGTAAAGCCCGCCGCGTACCACAAGGGCAGGCGGCGGAGCTGATAATTTAAGTTGTAAAAGAAGGAGCTGTCATCAGGAGCCAATGGGCTTCTGCACGAACACACGGTCACCTACTTCAAGTACCACACCTGCGGGCAATTCCTCGGCGTTGTACTCAGCAATCACCTGGCCATTAGACACGCTGGTAATACGGAGGGTCGCAATCAAGCTACCGCCACGCTTCACGATAAGCGGAGTCGTATCACCGGCAACAAGACCACTGTCACGGCCTACGCTGATTACCACGAACTTCCAGCGGGTATCTACAGCAAGGATGGAGAACTCATCATCATTCTTGCGATACTCTTCTTCGAAGCGGCGATTTACGGAATCCAAACGGGCAAGCTCAGCCGTCTCGCCAGCCACACGGCGGGCAGCGGCCTCTCTTACCGTCACCTTCTCCTCAAGCTCAGTGGCAAGAACCTGACCGCGCTCACGCTCTGTAGCCACTACTTCAGCAAGAGTAGCCACAGCCTCAGACACATCGCTCACGTTGGAAAGAGCGGGAAGAGAACGGAAGTAAGCCAGAAGGGCATCCATCTCAGCCTGATATGCAGCCTGATTAGCACGTGCTTCCTCTACCTTTTCCAGCATATCAGCAAGCTTGCCCTGCTCCTCCTCCATAACCTGCTCGGCAGCGGCCAGAGATTCTGCAGAACGCTGAAGCATGATACCTGCCTGAGCACTGGCTTCCAAAGCGGTCTTACGCTCGGTTGCAGCAGTAGCCATCGTAGCATCGAGAGCCTGATTAGCTGCTTTCAGACCACTGGTGCCATCAACACCGCCAACAGCGCCGACAACGAGCTTCATCGTTGTCTGCTGATGAGAGGAATACATCCAGCCGGCAACACCCAGCCCCAGTGTAGCAATAATTGTAATGAGAGGTACAATTTTCATATATCGAGAGATGTAAAATTAGTTGTTGCGGATGGATATTAGTTATTACGGACGGATACCACCTTATCACCCACTTCCACGCGCTCGCCGGTCATCATGGTGCTGTACACCACATCGCAACTGGCTCGGTTGGATTCCACGAGGGTTACGTTCAATTCACAAATCTTCTTGTCACCACGCATCACAGCCAGACGGGAACCAATCACGATACCCTTGTCAATACCGGCGTCAAGAATGATGTAATCCCACTGGCGGTCAGCTGTAAGCACACGGCAATTAAGCTCGGGGGGAGAGATACGGGCCTGGCGATCCTGAGCCAGTTTCTTGGCTGCAGCAATAAGCCCCTGAAGACGCTCACTCTCGGCACCATAAGCAGCAATCGCGGCGTCTGCCTGAGCATTCTCCTGCTCGAGACGAGCCACGTTCTGCATCAGCTCCTGTACGGCGGCGGAAATCTCCTCTTCCGTAGCGGAGTCTGCATCAAGCTCAACAATGGGAGCTACTTGGCTCATAGCCTCGGTCTTCTCCCTACGAAGACGCTCAACGTCCTGAGTGAGACTCTCGTACGTGCTGGTAGCAGTGGCAAGCTCACCCTGAACGCGCTGGGTCTCAGACTCCACCTCTGCCTGACGATTCTCATTTTCCACCTTCTGCTGCTCGAAAAGCTCCTTTCGGTACTCAGCGTACGCACGAATAGTGCGATCCAGAGCAATATTCTTCTGCTTATTAACAATCTGGTCTACCTGAACCTGAATAGCCGCGATTTCTCCGCTGGGTGCTGTCAGTGCCCCATGATTCATCGAGAAGAGATATGAGGCGCCCAGAAAGAGCGTTACTGAGCCAATGATAATGTATTTCCACATGGTGTAAGTAATTTGAAAATGTTCGATATATCTTTTACACCAGAAAACGCCTCTTGGCAATCAAAAAAGCATCATTGTACCATTTTTTCTTCTTTTTTTACTTACCGCACCTCATCCTCTGACAAAAAGCGCCGCGTTTTCACCCCAAGACGGGCAAAAACGCGGCGGATTTAATAACTTTCAGTCAGCTGTTATCAGGCTTCCTTCTCGGCGGCCTCCTTAGCCTTGCGGTCACGAGCAGCGGCGCGCATGGACATCTTCACACGGCCCTTATCATCAATACCGATGCACTTAGCGGTGACGATATCGCCCACCTTAACCACATCCTCAGTCTTCTGAGTGCGGCCTTCGGCCAGCTCAGAGATGTGAATGAGACCGTCCTTACCGGGCAGCACTTCCATGAAGGCACCGAACTCCTTCGTGGAAACAATCTTACCCTCGTAAGTCTCACCGACTTCAATCTCCTTGAACATACGGTCAATGAGGTAAAGAGCACGCTCCACACCCTCCTGGCGGCTGCCATAGATGCGAACGGTACCATCCTCCTCAATGTTGATATCGGTGCCGGTCTCGGCCTGAAGAGCCTTAATGTTCTTACCGCCGGGGCCAATAAGCTCACCGATACGATCCTGCGGAATGCTGGTGGACTCAATACGGGGAGCATTCGGGCTGAGCTTCTGGGGAGCAGAGATGCAGGCATTCATGGTCTCGAGCACCTGCAGACGGCCCTTACGAGCCAAATGAATAGCCTCCTCAAGGATGTAGAGAGGAATGCCGGGCAGCTTCAGGTCCAGCTGATAGCCGGTCACACCAGCCTCAGAACCGCAGAGCTTGAAGTCCATGTCGCCATAGAAGTCCTCAGAGCCAATGATATCCAGCAGGGTTTCATAGCGCTTGGGCTCGCGGTCACCCTCATTCTCAAACTCAGTCACAAGACCCACAGAGATACCGGAAACGGGGCGCTTAAGCGGCACACCGGCAGCCAGCAGAGAAAGAGTACCGGCGCACACGGAAGCCATGGAGGTGGAGCCGTTGGACTCCATAATCTCAGAGCTCACGCGGATAGCGTAGGGGAACTCATCCTCGGAGGGCACCACAGGAGCAATGGAACGCTCAGCAAGAGCACCGTGACCAATCTCACGGCGGTTCTGACCACCGAAACGGCCGGTCTCACCCACAGTAAAGGGAGGGAAGTTGTAGTGCAGAATGAAGCGCTTCTCATCCACGGAACCGGTGTAGTTATCCAGATACTGCTTCTCCTCCATGGGAGCGAGAGTAGCAAGGCACATGGACATAGTCTCACCGCGAGAGAAGAGAGCGGAGCCGTGCACCACTGCAGGCAGCACGTTCACCTCAGCGGAGAGGGGACGCAGCTGCTTAATGGCGCGGCCGTCAGCACGCTTACCCTGCTCCATGATGGAGATACGGAAAGCCTTCTTCTGAATGTACTCGAACACCTGCTCCACGTCAAAATCAGTAGCCTCGGGATAGGTCTCTTTAATCTTGGCTTCCACCTCATCGCGGAGAGCCCCCACCTGCTTCTGGCGCTGAATCTTGTTCGGAGCATAGATAGCGTCCTCAATGCGATCACCGGCCACCTGATAACCGATTTCCAGCAGCTCAGGCTTGGCGAGAGTAAGCTCGTACTCACGAGTGGGCTTGCCGCACAGGCCACGCAGCTCTTCCTGAGCAGCGCAAATCTTAGCCACGTTCTCCTGAGCGAAGCGCAGAGCAGCAATGAAGTCCTCCTCAGGCAGCTCGTTGGCAGAGCCTTCAATCATAATAACCTGATCCTTGGAACCGGCATAAACGAGGTCGAGGTCAGATTCCGTGCGCTGGCTGTTGGTGGGGTTGATAACGAACTCACCATTGATGCGCCCCACGCGCACAGCGCCCACGGGCTCAGCAAAGGGCAAATCAGAGATAACGCAAGCGGCAGAAGCACCGTTGATGCTCAGAATATCGGGCTCGTTCTCACCATCTGCAGAAAGCAGAAGGGAAATAACCTGAGTGTCATAGAAGTAGCCCTTGGGGAACATGGGGCGCAGAGGACGATCCGTCATGCGGCATGTCAAAATCTCCTTCTCAGTGGGACGACCCTCGCGCTTGAAGTAACCGCCGGGGAACATACCTGCAGCAGCGGCTTTCTCCTTGTATTCCACGGAAAGCGGGAAGAAGGTCTGGCCGTCCTTAATCTTAGTGGCACTCACAACGGTGACAAGCACCACAGTATCACCACAACGAACAGTCACAGCGCCGTCTGCCAGGCGGGCAATCTTGCCGGTTTCAATTGTGATGGGGTTGGCGCCAACGGCGCACGATACGGAATGTATACTCATTATATTCTTTTTCTATCTTCTTGCCGGTTCCAGTCTGCACCTCAGGGAGCCGGTACCGGCGCTTTCTCCCCTTGGCAAGGCGCGGAGCTCTCGAGCAGCTCCGCCTGTCACCACGTACAAGCAGCTATAGCCACACACACGTGGTCGCGGCCATTCTACACATTCTCAAGCCTCAGCGCAAGCCCAAAATGCATACAGACAGGGCAGACGCATTTGAAATATGACACAGGCATGAAAATGCAGAAATAACTCAACGCATTTCCTCTTCAATGCCGAGCATAATACGTTCCAAGACACGAGTATTCCATGCTGCGTGCTTTCGTTTTCTACGCAAAGGTT
>JAFWZG010000141.1 GCA_017517385.1 Akkermansia sp. | reverse complement strand
GCCGTACGTACTATTTGTGCAGTACTGGGGTGGCAACGAACTCGTCCAAGCCAGGAGCTCATTGCAGCTAACACTGAGCTCCTGCTCCGGCGAGGTGATTATATCACTCCTCGCACGTATACTACCAGAATTTATCAATTGAGGGGTGGCATAAAGCGGAGATAAAGTATCAACAGTTCACACATAGATATGAGCATTCGATTTAGCTTACTGTCATCTATAGTGAATGATATAGTCGTAGTGTATCATAAAATAGTATCAGCTTATGATGAATACCTCCTTTTTCTTGAAAAAATGGGCTTTTGGCTACCGGGGCCGGGGCTAGTGAATAAAATCGCAACAATTTATCGCCCCGCTTTATGCCACCCCTGACGGGGTTCGTGTTTGTTTTTTGTTTCGCTTCCCGGGGTTCCGCCTCTTGCGAGGCTCCACCACCGGGCTACCTTATACCGCCCCTCACCGGGGCTCTGGGCAAGGCTCGGTTCCGGCTCCTCAGGATAACGCCGAGACCAGCTACTCGCGGGATTTTTGTTCTCAATAAATGAAATAATGGAGCATAAAAAGAACCGCCCATTATCACGAATGGACGGTTCTTTTATCAATCAGGAAAAGGCTCACCGGCTTACTCAGCGTGCATAGCTGTGTACGGAAACGATGTTCGGCAGGAGGTTCACCACAAAGAAAGTGATGAGCACCGCCAGCACGCCGAGAAGCAGCAGCGTTCGGCGCAGCCAGAAAGCGCTATCCTGCTTGCAAGCGTGGAAATAAATGAGATACACAATCCAAGTGATGAGGGCCCACACCTCCTTGATATCCCAAGCCCAGTAGCGGGCCCAAGCCACATCCGCCCACAACGCACCGCTCCACAGCCCGAAAGTCAGGAAAGGGAATGCCAAGCGCACCACCTCATCCGCCGCCAGCAGACGCTCCTCCGCTTTAGCGCGGAAAGACATAACCACCAGCACGGCAGATACCGCCAGAAGGCCGTAGGCAATGACGTAGCTCGTCACATGCGGGGCAAACCAAGCGGACTGCAGCGCGGGCATCTGGCGCCACGTAGCCTGCATGGGCATGCACAGAGCCCCCACCATGGCCACCACCCCCACACCGGCGAAACAAGCCGTGAGGTCCGTACCGCGCCAGCGGCGCATGTACAGGGACATAGGCCCGAGCACCAGCGGGAAAAAGCACATCACATGGCGCATATTACCAAAGGGCAGCGACTCCGCAAGCTTGCAGTTTGCCGCGAAAAGCCCCAAAGCAGTGAACCAAGCTGTGGCCTCAAAGCAGCGGGCGGGCTCCATGCGCTTCAGCCCGGCGAGCACAGCAGCAGCCAGAGAAAACACAAGCACGGCCACCGTCAGCAGCGTAATGAATGATATCATACCTCCTCCTTCTCCTTTCCATTTTCAGCTTCATCCTTTGGGGCGGTAGCGGGCTCCGCCACCGGCTGCTCAGAAACATCCCACAGGCGGGAAGCTCTCTCCGGGTACAGCACCGCAGGGTCAATCACCGGCTGCGGCTCATCCGCCGGCTTCTCCTTTCGCCACCAGCACCAGAATACCGTGCTGATGATAAGCCCCACCATGCCCACCAGAGCAATCAAGCGCCCGGGAGCGCTGCGCAGCTGCAGCGTCACGAGCGTATTATTACCCATGGGCGTGTATGAGTTCAGGTAAATGAGCCACTCCTTGCACTCGATGGGCGAGTTCACCTGCAGCTCATGGTGGCGCACTTCCGGGCGTCCTCGGTGCTCGGTCTCAATCCTGCAGGAAGCGCTGTAAGTTTTCACGGGGCGGGCATCACGCATAATGAGGCGGTTCGGCTCACCGGGCAGCAGCAGGAACGGCTGCGGCATGGCGGAAGATATTTTCAAATCCTCCAAAGCCCAGAGCTCATCCCCATAACGCAAACTATCCACCTGTAGCTCGGGGTGCCCGTCCAACACCCATTCCTCACCTTCTTGGTGATAGATGCTGTAACTGTCCTCGCCGTAATAGGTGGTAGTAAAGGATTCCACATACAGCTTGAAAGGCAGCTTGATATTCTCCCCTTCCGAAGTCACCACCGTCTCCGCACAGGTCTGACCGTTGGCCGGCAGCGGCACGAAAGCCATCCGCTCACCGCAGTAGTCCAGATACGCACCAATGCCCACCAGCAGCAAGCTCCAGTGCAAGCCGGCCAGCCACAAGTGACGCTTCATCAGCTTGTAGACGAAAAAACCAAAGATGGCCGTAAACAGGCCACCCACCACCGCCGTGCACGCCATGCCCAGAGCACCGAACCACATCACACCGCCCAGCCACGCATAGCTCACCGCTCGCGCACCATACCGGCACAGCACTATCAGACCGGCTACCGCAAAAAACGTGCTCACCAGCCCAAAAATAAACTGCGCCCGCTGGCCCTTAGCTATCCGCCAGCCGCCCCACAGGCACAGCATAGCCGCGACCACCCCCAAAAACAGCATGAACGGGCTGCGGTAGATTTCCGGGTCACCCACCAGCGGCATTCCCCCTGCCAGCAACAGCCCGCAGGCCAGCACCAGCACCGTCAGCGTGCTCCACATCGGAAGCGCACGTCCCTTATTCATCTCAGATTCTGAAAGCATTCTTATCCACAATTCAGCAGCAGCTTATTACCAGTGCCAAGTGCCGGAGAAGGTGCCGTAAAAACCATTCGTATCCTGCCTGCGGTAGGTATCACTGTGATACACAGCCCCTGCAAAGTAATCAATGCCGCCGTGAGATACGCCCACGCCCAGCTGAGCCTCCACCTGCCAAGGGCGGCGGCTGCAGCTCTGCTCAAAGTGATGGAACACACCGCCATCAATCGTGATATCACGTGCCACGTATTCCACATACAGGCTGGCAATCAGGAAATAAGACGTATCTTCACGGCGGTAAGTAGGCTTATTCAGAAGCCCTACACCATAATCCGCCTCATGATTACCAACCACCCGCATGGACTGCGGAAGATTCACGCCATAGCGGTAGCTCATGCCCACACCACCGCGGATAAATGCTGTCCCCACGGACTCGCGGGTGAAAATCGTCGCGTCAGACTGCCAACCATTTCCCCAGCTACAATCCATGCAGGGAATGCGGTAATCCTGACGGGAAGATAGCTGGAACGTCACCTCAGAAGGCACCTGATGGCTCCAGCCGTCCCAATCCGGCATACCCAGCGCAACATGAAGCCCATTCTGGCAATAGCGAGCTCCGGAAGCATTACCTGTGGTGCCCAGCTGAAACTCAACAGACGCACCAAAATCCTCACCGATGAACATATATGCCGCGCCTAAAGCAAGATAACCGGCATAGGGATGCTCATCCACAAAATTATACTCACCATGAGTCTCAGGCGTGTAAATATTCTGCGTAATGGATATACCCCAAGCATTACCATCCGGCAGGGTGCGGGCATAGTCAATTCGAGAACCATGAGAGTAATTACAATCGTTATCAAAAACTGAATCATTTTCAAACATCACGCGCAGGTGATGCTGAGGATTAGCCGTATACCCCGGCTCACCGGGCTGGGCAATCGGATTACAATAATCTGCCAGGATAGAGCATCCGGCCATTACTGCGACAGGTATCATACTCATATGCGTTCACGATACTCTTTTTACGGTAAGGCGTCAAGCCAAATTCAGGGATAAGCCCATTCCTGAGAGCAAATAACACGTCTTATATCGCGCGCATTATGCGCGCGCGTGACTGTACTTTTTGCTTGTCAACTGAGAATGAATATGCTAGTCTACCCAAGTATGAATATACTCAAGACCATATCAGCCACCGTCGCCCTAGCCGGCGCCTTGACTGCAGGACAAGAGGCCTACACCCCGCACCCGGACTGGGAAAATCCGCAGAATCTCAGTCAGGGACGTGAAGTATCCCGCGCGTTTTTCGTGCCTTTTGCCAACAGAGCCGAAGCTCTCCGTGGCAAGCGTGGGGACTCTTCACTGGTGGTACTCCTGAACGGAGACTGGAAATTCCACTGGGCACCGCACCCTGACCAGCGCCCCATGGATTTCTACAAGCCTGAAACAGATGTGAGCAACTGGGCCACCATTGACGTACCCAGCAACTGGCAGATGCGAGGTTATGGCATGCCCATCTACAGTAACCAGCGCTACACCTTCGTGCGTGACTGGCCCCGCGTGATGACGGCCCCGCGTAATGAAACCGAACGCCGCTACACCTGCCCGCAGACCGAACCGAACGCCGTGGGTTCCTACCGTAGAGACGTGGAGCTGCCCGCAGACTGGGACGGCCGCCGCATCTTCCTGCAGTTTGACGGCGTGGATTCCTTCTTCTACCTGTATGTGAACGGGCAGAAAATCGGTTTCTCAAAGGACAGCCGCACCGCCGCCATCTTTGACGTAACGGAGCACATGCGCCCGGGTAAGAACGTCGTAGCCTTGGAAGTCTACCGCTACAGTGACGGCTCCTACTTGGAGTGCCAGGACATGTGGCGCCTTTCTGGCATCTTCCGTGATGTGACCATGTTCAGCACCCCGCAGGTGCTCGTGCGAGACTTCTTCGTGCACACGGATTTCCCGCAGAACGCGGACGGCACGAGCGACTACTCTCAGAGCCAGCTGCGCGTGGAGGTGAATGTGAACAACCGCACAGCCACCGGCTCCGCCTCCTCCGTACAGGGTGAGCTTCTGGATGCCGCCGGTAACACCGTGGCCACCATGCGCTCCGATGCTCTGGATATTCCTGCCGGCGGTGAGGTGGAAACGACCCTTCGCGCAGACATCCAGAACCCTGAGCTCTGGAGCGCCGAAAAGCCGAATCTCTACCGCCTCATCCTCACCCTGCATGACAGCGAGGGTAACATCACCGAGACCATCTCCCGCAAGATTGGTTTCCGCGATATCAAGCTGCTCAATGGTCGCTTCCTTGTGAACGGCATGCCCGTGAAACTTAAGGGCGTAAACCGCCACGAAAGCCAGCACGCCAACGGCCACACCGTCACGGAGGCAGAATGCCTTCAGGAGCTTCTCATCATGAAGCGCGGCAACATCAACCACATCCGTAACTCCCACTACCCGCAGCCCGCGTTCTTCTACGAGCTCTGCGATGAGCTGGGTATCTACGTGTGCGATGAAGCCAACATCGAGTCCCACGGCTACTATTACGGCGAGCTTTCCCTCTCCCACCCGGTGGAATGGCGCGACCAGCACGTATGGCGTAACCAGAACATGGTGGAGCAGAGCAAGAACCACCCCTGCGTGGTCATCTGGTCCTATGGTAACGAGGCCGGCCCCGGCGCCAACTTTGAAGCCGTGCGCGACTGGATTAAGCAGCGCGACCCCTCCCGCCTCACCCAGTACGAGCGTAATAATGATTTGGCAGACCTCTGCTCAAACCAGTACCCCAGCGTGAACTGGACCCGCGAGATAGCCAGCCGCAACCTGCTGAAGCCTTGGTACATCTCCGAGTACGCCCACATTCTCTGCAACTCCATGGGTAACCTTGCAGATTACTGGGAAGCTATTGACTCCAGCGACTCCATCATCGGTGGCGGCATCTGGGAGTGGATTCACCAGAGCTATGACCAGCAAGTCACCCTGCCGAATGGCCGCACCGTCGTGCGCCAGAGCTATGGCGGTGACCACGGCGAGTACCCGCACGATGGTATCTTCTGCATTAAGGGCGTGATTTACAGTGACCGCACCGTCACCCCGCTCTACAGCGAAATCCGCAAGGTGCAGCAGAATGTTGATTTCCGCTTCGTCGGCCTCACAGAGGATGGCCGTGGCCTGCGCATCAGCCTCCGCAACAAGCACCTCTTCACAAACCTGAACGAGTTCAATGGCAACTGGCAGCTCTGCGAAGAAGGCAGCACGGTTGTTGCCTCCGGCAACTTCAACATCTCCGCCGCCCCGCTGGAGACTGTAGAACTTGTCATCCCCGCTGACCAGATTCCTGCTGATAAGCTCAAGCAGGATAGAATCTACTTCATCACGCTGAATCTCTGCCTGAAGGAAGCCACCGCATGGGCCCATGCGGGTTATGAAATTGCTACGGAGCAGCTCGAGCTGCCCCGCTCTTACAACAATTTCTCCTATCAGGCTCAGATGATGGAGCTGGAAGAAGGCAACCCGATTACCGTGCGCAACACCGATAACAGCGTCATCCTTATCGGCAGAAACTTCACCATCACCATCGACAAGGTGACCGGCGGCCTGCGCAACTACATCGTGAACGGCCAGCAGCTCATCGGTGACCGCGCTACGCTTCACCTCAACTCCTTCCGCGCCCCGCTCGCCAATGACAAGTGGGCCATGAACCAGTGGCTCACCAACGGCATGCGCAACATGACCCACTCCGCTGCCGCCATGATTGTGGACGTCCTCCCCGGCGGCGCCGTGCGTGTAGCATGTGATATCACCTCCCGCGGCCAGCGTAAGGAGAGCTTAGACAGCCGTGAATATGACAACGGCTCCTTCACCATCACGGACAACGGCCCCATCACCGGCAAGGACTTCCACTACGTCACACAGATGGTTTACACCATCCTGCCGAATGGTTATGTGAGCGTGGCCGCCGGTATCATCCCCAGTGAGAACAACATCGTACTCCCCAGGCTCGGCTACAGCCTGCAGCTGCCGGAGCGCTTCAACCAGGTGCGCTGGTTCGGCCGCGGCCCCGGTGAAAACTATCCGGACCGCCGTGCAGGCTCCCCCATGGGCATCTACACCCAGTCCGTGGAAGGCATGCTGGAGCGTTATCCCCGCCCCATGGAGATGGGTAACCGCATGGATACCGAGTGGATGGCTGTGACGGACAGCAACGGCGTGGGGCTCCTCATCGCCAGCACTCAGGGCGAGGCCTTCAATTTCTCCGCCCTGCCCGCCACGCCTCAGGCCATCTTTAACGCCCCTCACCCCGAGGAGCTGCAGAGAGCCGGCGCTACTGTGGTGAACATTGACCGCCTCACCCTCGGCTTAGGTGGTGCCGCCTGCGGCCCCCGCCCGATTGACCGCGATATCCCGCTGACGGGCCCGACGACCTTCTCCTTCTCCCTGCGCCCGCTGCTCTCCAGCGACAACGCAGCGGATGTAGGCCGCAAGAGCCTGCCGCTGGTGAGCGCCGTTACCATCGCCCGTGATGAGCTGGGCTATGTGCACGCCTCCACCTCCACCATGGGTGCCACCATCCACATTACCATGCCGGATGGCTCCACCATCGAGTACAAGGAGCCCTTCCTGCAGCGTGAAGATGGTATGCTGCGCGCCTATGCCACGGCTGAAGGCTGCATCACCTCCCCCACCACCTTCCACCACCTGAAGAGCTGGCGCCCGGCCAACCTCATGCGCATCACGGAGTACTCCAGTTCCTCCGGCCGCAATGAATCCGCTTGGAGCCTCATCGATGGCCGCCGTGATACCTTCTGGCACACCCGCTGGCATGAACCCTGCGCTGAATACCCGCACCATGTGATTATTGATTTGGGTACCCGTAGTGAGCTGGCAGGCCTCTCCGTCACCCCGCGTCAGGCACGCTCCAGCTCCCGCGTACGCAGAGTGGCCTTCTACCTGAGCGATGACGGCAGGAATTGGCCGCAGGAGCCCGCCGCCACTATGGAAATGCCGGATAGCGATGACGAGCAGACCGTCATGCTGCCGGAGGCCGTGGTAACACGCTTCGTGAAGATTGTGTGCCTGGAGCCCATGGTGGCCAATGAGAAGTACGCAGCCATCTCCGAGGTGACACCCATCATCACCTCCATCGTGGGTGAGTACCCCTCGCATGCCTTCTTCTCCGTAAGCTACGCCAGCAGTGAGTTGGAAGAAGGCGGCCCCGCACGTAATGTGCTGGATGGCAATCCGGACACCTACTGGCACACCCTTAAGGGCGTGACACTCGCCAGCTATCCCCACGAAATCCGCATCAACCTCGGCGGTGAGCGCACCATCCGTGGCATCACCTACCAGGCGGCTCCCGTGGAGGAAGCCCGCGTACGTGAGTATGACGTCTACGTCAGCATGGACGGCGAGAACTGGGGCTCCCCCGTGGTAAGCGGCATCATGGAGAACAACGTGAACGTGCAGAACGCCCTGTTCTACAGCACCGTGCGCGCCAAGTTCATCCGCTTCGTAGCCAGAAGCTCCCACAGCGGTGGCGACAGCGCCGCTATCTCCGAGCTGAACGTCATCGAAGCCCGCTGATAACCATCTCAAATTAGATTCATCCCCCGAATCCCTCCCGGTTTTCACAAGTCCGGGAGGGATTCTGCTATTTCCTATGTCATTACAGAAAGCAAGCTTGACAGGCGTAGTACCAAAGGGGTAAAATCACGTTTCTACAAATTTTCATCATACGCACTAAAATCATCATCATATGGACAAGATTGTATATCATTTCGGCGGCGGTACCGCTGATGGAGATGGCAGCATGAAAGCACTGCTGGGCGGTAAGGGCGCCAATCTGGCAGAGATGGCCAGAATCGGCCTTCCGGTGCCTCCCGGCTTCACCATCACCACAGAAGTTTGCACCTATTATTACGACAACGGCCTGACCTACCCGGCTGAAATGGATACCCTTGTACACGAAGGCATTACCCGCATGGAAGAGCTGGTGGGCCGTAAGTTCGGTGATACCACCGCTATGCCTCTGCTGGTATCCGTGCGCTCCGGTGCCCGTGAATCCATGCCCGGCATGATGGATACCATTCTGAATCTGGGTCTGAATGATGAAACCGTGGAGGCCATGGCTGCCGCCACGTCCAACCCGCGCTTCGCTTGGGACTGCTACCGCCGCTTCGTGCAGATGTACGGCGATGTGGTGATGGGTGTGCAGAAGCAAGAGGGCGAGGACTTGGAGCCCTTCGAAAGCATCATCCACAAGCTGAAAGAGGAGCGCTACGGCAAAGACATCGCAGACTCCGAGCTCACCGCTGATGACAGCCGCGAGCTCGTACGCCGCTTCAAGACACTCGTGCTCGCCCGCAGTGGCCGCCAGTTCCCGGCAGCCCCGTGGGAGCAGCTCAAGGGCGCCATCGGTGCCGTGTTCGGCTCATGGAACAACGAGCGCGCCATCACTTACCGCCAGAAGTACGGCATTCCCAGCGAGTGGGGCACCGCCGTGAACGTGCAGTGCATGGTGTTCGGTAACACGAGTGATGAATCCGGTTCCGGTGTGGCCTTCACACGTAACCCCGCCAGCGGTAAGAACGAGTTCTACGGCGAGTTCCTCATGAACGCTCAGGGTGAAGACGTGGTGGCCGGTGTACGCACCCCTGATCCCGTGGCCCGCTTGGCTGAGGTCATGCCCAGCGCCTACGCTGAGCTCTGCGATATCCGCAAGACCCTTGAGACGCACTTCCGCGATATGCAGGACTTCGAGTTCACCATTCAGGACCGCAAGGTTTACATGCTCCAGACCCGCAACGGCAAGCGCACCGGCATCGCGGCCTTCCGCATCGCCTGCGATATGGAGAAGGAAGGCCTCATCGACTGGAAGACAGCCGTAAAGCGTATTCCCGCTGATCAGGTGGACCAAGTGCTCGCCCCCGTGTTTGACGCCGGCGCCGTGAGCAAGGTGCAGCCCATCACCCGCGGCCTGAATGCCGGCCCCGGTGCTGCCTCCGGGCGCATCTGCCTGAATGCCGCTCGCTGTGAGGAAGCTCACAAGCGTGGTGAGAAGGTGCTGCTGGTACGTCTGGAAACCTCCCCTGAAGACCTTCGCGGCATGATTGCAGCAGAAGGCATCCTCACTGCCCGCGGCGGCCTTTCCAGCCACGCAGCCCTCGTGGCCCGCCAGATGGGTAAGGTCTGCGTGTGCGGCGCCGGTGAGATGGAGATTGACTACCACAACCGCACCGTCACCATCGCCGGTAAGGCGTACAAGGAAGGTGATTACCTCTCCTTGGATGGCACCGGCGGCTACGTATACGCCGGCAAGATGCCCACCGCACCCTCCGAGGTGATTCAGGTGCTGATTAAGAAGACCCTCAAGCCTGAGGAGAGCCACACCTACCGCGACTTTGCCCGCGTGATGGAATGGTGCAGCCGCGCCACCAAGCTCGGTGTCCGCACGAATGCGGACTCCCCGGACCAGGTGGAAGCCGCCATCGCCTTCGGTGCTCAGGGTATCGGCCTCTGCCGCACCGAGCACATGTTCTTCGGTGGTAACCGCATTGACTTCATGCGCCGCATGATTCTTGCCACGCATGAAGAAGACAGCCGCGAGGCCGTGGCCAACCTCCTCCCCTTCCAGAAGAGCGACTTCAAGGGCATCTTCAAGGCCCTTGCCGGCAAGCCCGGCACCATCCGCCTGCTGGACCCGCCCCTGCACGAGTTCCTGCCCACCACCAAGGAGCAGCAGCTGGACCTCGCTAAGAAGTTCAACATGCCCGTGGAGGTCATCATCCGCCGCGTGAGCGAGCTGCATGAGTTCAACCCCATGCTCGGCCACCGCGGCTGCCGCCTCGGCATCGCCCACCCCGAAATCACGGAAATGCAGGCCCGCGCCATCATTGAGGCCGCTATCGAGGTACAGGAAGAAACCGGCTGCGAAGTTCACCCGGAAATCATGGTACCGCTTGTATCCTTCAAGCGTGAGCTTGATTTGCAGAAAGAAGTCATTGACCGCGTGGCCGAGACCGTCTTCCAGGAGAAGGGCCGCCGCGTTTCCTACAAGGTTGGCACAATGATTGAGATTCCCCGCGCCTGTGTCACAGCTGATGAAATCGCTGAAACAGCTGAGTTCTTCTCCTTCGGCACGAATGACCTCACTCAGACCGGTCTGGGCATGAGCCGTGATGACTCCGGCTCCTTCCTGCCGAACTACCGCAACCTCGAAATCGTGAAGGCAAACGTGTTTGCCAGCATTGACCAAGAGGGCGTAGGCAAGCTGATGAAGCTCGCCGTGAAGCTGGGCCGCGAGACCCGCCCCGGCATGAAGATGGGCATCTGCGGCGAGCACGGTGGTGACCCCGCCTCCGTGAAGTTCTGCCACAGCCTGAACTTGGATTATGTATCTTGCTCCCCCTACCGCGTGCCCACAGCACGCCTCGCCGCCGCTCAGGCAGCTCTGGCCGAGCAAGCATAAACCTGCCACACCATTCATCCCCCATCCGCCCGCCGGCTCCCGCTCGCGGGCGGATGTTTTTATAGCATCTCCCCACAATGAGCTAAAGCAGGAGGGGTGAGAAAGGGTGAGAAAGGGGCGGAGAGCCTGAACATCGGCCTTTTATGCAGCCCGAGGCCGTGGGTGGTGGTAAAGATAAGCAAACCGGGCAGAATGTGCAGGTGTGGCACTCTCCTCCCAGCACACGTGGCATGCTCCAAGTGCTCCACATCAATGACGCTCCCATGGCCACCCGCCGCAAATGGTGGAGCCAATACTGGACAGATAACCCCGGCAAAGGCCCCACCTCAGGCTTCATCTGCTGGCACCTCGCGCAAGAAGCCGCACCCTCGCTGCCCATCATCCTCGCAGGCTTCGCCCCCGGTGAGGACTTCGGCACACCACAATACAGCGGCCACGCCTGGAACTATGAGGCCGAAGCCTATGACCGCACCCGCACTAACATTATACGACCTGAAAAACAGGATTGACCTGATATATATTCAGCAGCTTGTACGAGCAACCGCTGTGGCCTCGCGTGGGCGCGTGTAAAATAAATCAGGCGTTGGGGTGATTCCTCAACGCCTTTTCAGTTGGCTGGCAGGTGCCCTGCCAAGGGCTTACCGGTGGGTGGCAGATGGCTGGCAGGCTGAGCCGATAATTTCTCATTTATCCACGGCTTGTTTCTCAAATCCAGCGCGGCGATACAACAAACAAACACGCTCTCAAACAAATAAAAAGTCTCCTCCGCGTAAAATAGGACATTGACAGCGCCGCTCCCGCTTGCTAGAATGGCTTCATGGCAAACGAACTTAATAAAGTACTCTGGATAACAATCGGCGGCCTGCTGGGCACAGCCTTCACCTGCCACATGATTAATCAGGTGCAGAAAGACCGCGCGCTGGACCGTGAGTATGATGACCTGCTGAACCGCATCAACGCACGCACAGCCAAGCTGCGTGAGAGTGCTGCACGTGCCGTGAAAGCTCAGGTACGCATCACCGTCACGCACGGGTTCGGCGGAGCTGATGAGATTATGCCCCTCTCCCCGGCAGAGCTTGGCACGCTTCAGTCCATCATGCCGCACCTTGAAAGCGCCCCCATACCGGAGCGAGCTGTATGGAAGCGCCGCCGCCATGGCCTCTCCAACCGTGTAAAATCCCCGGATTTTTATCGTTACCTTGCCAATCTGGAGTTCTTGGATGTGGAGGGCAACATTCTGGATGAAGTCATGCTGAACCAGCCTATTGTGAAGGCTGAGAACGCCGGCGCATACCGCCGCAGCGGCTGCAGCGCCTCCTACATGCTCCCCGCCACCGAGCTGGAGCGTTTCGATGGCCTCTCCGCTATCATCGCTGCGCGCGCCTACAAGCCCAGCTGATAAAAGGCACAGTGCGAATCTTATCATTTCACCCCGGACCGCAAGGCCCGGGGATTTTTTCACTCCGGCAGAGAAAAAAAGCGCCACCTGCTGATGGAAAGCAGGCGGCGCGAAAAATATCTCCGAGAGCCGGTTACATATTAGCCTGATAGAGCGGCTTATTATTGTTCGCCGGGTCCAGAATGGCGAAGGCCTCGCGGTGAATAGCGGGATCACTGCGGAAGATAAGGCGGCCGGCGCACTGGCGCTCCAGTTCCATGAGGAGCTTGGAGTCCTCATTCTTGAAGCGGTTCAGCACATCGCTGTTCACCACCACCACCATATCACCCACGGTATCACGATAACGCAGAATGGTGGCCTTCAGCTGGCGCTGAATCTCCACGCTCATGGTCATCACGCTCTTAATACGGCCACGGCCATGGCAATACGGGCAGTGATCATTCACATAATCCAGCAGAGATTCATTGATGCGCTGACGCGTCATCTCCATGAGGCCGATGGGCGTAATCTGCATCACCTGCGTCTTAGCCTTATCACGCTTCAGCGCTTCCTTCATGGCCTTGTAAACAGCGAGCTGGTCCTTGCGGTGGCGCATGTCAATGAAGTCCACCACCACGAGGCCGCCGATGTTGCGAAGGCGCAGCTGGCGGGCAATCTCACGGGCGGATTCCAGATTCGTCTCCAGAATCGTCTTATCCAAATCCTTGTTACCCTTGTTACGACCCGTATTAATATCGATAGCGATGAGAGCTTCCGTCTCATCAATCACGAGGTAACCGCCACAGGGCAGAAGCACTTGGCGCTGGAAGGCCTCGTTAATCTGCTTCTCCACCCCGAGCTCCTCAAAGATGGGCTGGCGGCAGGGATAATGCTGGATGTGGCGCTTGGCGCGGCGGGATATCTTACCGGCAATCTCCTGCATGCGCTGAGTGGTCTCCAGATTATCACAGACGATGTTATCCACATTATCCGTCAGGAAATCACGGGCGGTGCGCTCGATGAGGTCCGGCTCACGGTACACGCAGAGGGGAGCGGGGTGAGAGGCGTACTTCTCCTCCACCTCACGCCACTGCTGCAGGAGCATGGCGAGGTCACGCACGAAGTGGCGGAAGCGCTGCCCCTGTGCCACCGTACGCATGATGATACCCATACCCTCGGGCACATTCAGCTTCTGCACAATCTGGCGCAGGCGCTGGCGCTCCTTCGGGTCATCAATCTTGCGGGAAATACCGAACTGGTCCGTATAAGGCATGAGCACGATGTAGCGCCCGGCCAGGGAGATATTCGTGGTCACGCGGGGCCCCTTGGAGCTAATGGGCCCCTTGGTCACCTGCACCATGATTTCGGAACCGATGGGATAAATATCCGGTATATCCTTACTGGTAATCTTCTTCTGCTGCTTGCGGGGGCGGCCTTCCTTCTGAATTTCCTCCAGAGAGGAATCCAGAGCGAGCGGCAGCGCGTCCCAGAAGTGCAGGAAGGCGTTCTTCTCGTAACCGATGTCAACGAACATGGCCTTGAGACCGGGCTCAATGTTCTTGACACGGCCCTTGAAAATGCCGCCCACGATGTTATCTTCGCCTTCACGCTCAATGCTATACTCTTCCAGCACGCCATCTTCGAGCAAAGCGACACGGCGTTCCAGTTTTTCTGAGTTGATGACGATGGTTGTGCCTTCCTTCGGGTTACACTGGCCGAACCCGAAGAGGCGTTTCACGGAATGAATCATTTTGGAAAGAATGGACAAAGTTTCTAGTTAGTTTGGGGTTGTACACATGAAAAATAGTCATGATAACATAGCCCGCATACCTGTCCTTATCCCCTGTGGCTGCTCCTGTAAAGCGTGAAGCCCCGGCTGCTCTCCCTGTTTATCAGGAAAGCGCGACCGGAGCTTGTGCAGTCAGAGCGTATTCAGGGGCAAGCTTGGTATGCCCCTATCACTCTTCTTCGAAGACGTCGTCGTTTTCCTGTAAGAACTTGCCTGTACCTTCTGCTACAGCACTTAAAGGATCGTCCGCGATAGTGATAGGCAGGCTGGTCTGCTCATGCAGCAGGTCAGCCAGGCCGCGCAGGAGGGCACCGCCACCCGCCACCACGATACCGCGGTCATACAGGTCACTTGCCAGCTCAGGCGGGCAGTGATCCAGTGTCTGACGCACAGCGCTGACGATGACGTCCAGCTTGTCCTTCAGGGCCTCACGTATTTCTTCGGATCTTACGGTCACCGTCTTGGGCAGACCCGTGCCACGGTCGCGGCCCTTCACCTCCATCTGCAGCTCCTGCTGCAGCGGGTGGGCGGACCCCACACGAATCTTGATGTCCTCCGCCGTGCGGGGACCCACAAGCAGATTGTGAGCAGCCAGCATGTGGCGGGTGATGGTGTCGTCCAACGCATCGCCGCCGCACTTTTCAGATTGGCTGTATACGATGCCGGAAAGGGATATAATGGCCACCTCAGTGGTACCGCCGCCGATATCAACAATCATGCTGCCAATAGGCTCGGTATAAGGAAGGCCCACGCCGATAGCAGCTGCCATCGGCTCCTCGATAAGGCGCACGGCAATAGCGCCCGAGTGCTCCGCGCTGTCTTCAATGGCGCGGCGCTCCACCTCCGTGATGCCGGAGGGATGAGCAATGAGAATGCGCGGCCCACGCAGGCTTCTGCGGGAGCATGCTTTCTGGATGAAATACTTGAGCATTTCCTCCGCCACGTTCAGGTCGGCAATCACGCCGTCCTTCAACGGACGAATAGCCACCACGCTGCCGGGCGTGCGGCCTACCATTCGCTTCGCATCCTCACCCACGGCCTTCACTCGGTCACCACTCATGGCTACCACGGAAGGCTCTCGCAGCACAATACCCTGGTCCTTGATGTATACCAGCGTATTGGCTGTGCCGAGGTCGATCCCGATGTCATACGAGAACCACCCGGCTAATTTCTTTAAAAAACGTGACATGTGTAAAAGTTTAATAATGTAGGGGATTGCTATGGGCGCCATGCTCTGCAACAGGCGGCGAGCCCTCCTTTTCAGGGGATGAACCCATACTGCCGCGGCTGCATAGCCCGTCAACATGCGTGCACACGACGGCGCACCCATACGCGGACAGTATAAAAACCACCACCGCGCCTGTCAAGCTAAAAGCAGCATTCTGACGGGAATTCCGCGCAACAATTCATCGTCATACCCAGCCCGCCACCCCTCCTGCGAGCGCAGAGAGCCTAGCTCCGAATTCGCAAATCGCTCGTCACGCCAAAGCTCCGATGGAGCGGCGGCGGATAATTCGTAATTCAAATTTGGGCTTCACTTTACGCTGTAGATGTGTTACAATGCCTGAAACACCGAGTGTTCCACACGTTAACTCACTACGATTTATGACGCCGAAACACATTGTTGCCATTATCGATGGAGCTGTACGGCGAACCGAAGGGAAGCGGAATATCAGAACCCGCGCTTGCGCGGGTGGCATATGGTAGCCCGGGCGTGGAGCCCCGAGGGGGCGGAACCCCGGGTACTGAATAAAAAAAAGAATACGAACCCCGCCGAATGGCGGGGTGGCATAAAGGGTTGTAT
>JAFWZG010000140.1 GCA_017517385.1 Akkermansia sp. | reverse complement strand
GCGCACCCCGCCAGCCCCGCCAGCCGCAACCCCGGGCAGCGCGCCCGACCCCGCCAGCAGCCGCCCAAGCCCCCCGAACCGCCCCCCGAGCAGCCCCGCGAACGGCCTCCCGCGACAGCCTCCTTGGACGCCCGACAGCCTCCCGCGACACGCTTCGGGGGCAAGCTTCCTTGGCCGCCCAACAGCCTCCTTGGCCTCCCGACAGCCTCCCGCGACACGCTTCGGGGGCAAGCCTCCTTAGACACGACACAGCGCGCGGCACAGCCAACGACACATCCAGCGACACAGCGAACAGCACACACAACACGCTTCCCGTCAACATCTTACGATATAGCAGCGACACAGCGCACAGCACACAATACAACACAAGGCACGACACAAAAGGCGGCACACATTTTTAAATAATAATAATAGCCAATAACCTGAAGGCGCGGGGGTGGGCGACACGGGCATCCGCATGGTGCGCCGCGCGCTTACGCGCACACAAGCTCGCGCGCGAGAGGCAGCAAGCCTACGCCACCGCTACGCGGCGGCAACTGCCAGCAACTTTCCTGGCGTTCCAGATCCTGACATCCGGGCATTATGGTGCCATGGGCCAGCTAAGTCTTAAAAAGATTTAAAAAGTAAAGAAAAGTCAAATAAAATATGATGAAAATTTGCGGGGCAGGATCCTCTGTGGTATCTTTGCCCCCGCAAACCCCCTAAACAGTTACCCTATGATATCTACAAACCATCTATACAACGGTTCCTACGGACCTATTCAGGTGATATCGTTCTCGGCCGACGAGGATGAGATCCTGGCACTAATTGGAATTCTACTCTCCTATCCCATCGAGCTAAACGATCTCGGCAAAACCGAGGATCATATTACAGATAAGCTGCTAACTACATTGCATGTTGCACTTAAACAAATAAAGGAAGCAAAATGATTACGCAGAAGTCAATCCTCGTCAAGATAGACGATGATATCTTCTCCGAAATGGAGGCTGATATCGCCCGGGTGAACGAAGGAAGGCGGCGCCTCCTGAAAAGGAACCGCTACATCAACGATGCCATCAGGCACTACATCAATTCAAGAAGAAGATTATTCTAAACCTCGATAAAGTATATACATGATGCAGCATCAAGTATATACAAAACCAAACAAAACATAAATGGAAACTATCACAGCAACCATGAAGCCCAAGGGGCTGAGCATGGAAGTCGACAAGCAGGAATTCGCCCTGGCATTGAAGACATGGAGACTGAGACACGGATACCTCCAGCGCGAGGTGGCACAGATGTTCGGCGTCAGCCGCTATACCATCATCAAGGCGGAGAACGCCCAGGATATCACCTGGACGATGGCCTACAGGCTATTCGCCAAGCTTAGCAAGTGCCTGGAGGAGGAGGCAAAGGAATGAACGATCTACTTAAAGCCCCAAAGGTTACCATGTGCAGCTGCATGCACTGCAGATGGTTTGGAACTCGGAAGATGGAACCTATATGCTGCTGGCATAACATGCCCCTCGACGTGATATTCGCCCAGCACGCCCTGGTCACATGTGAACACTTAAACCTGGCCGAGTATGAGCGAGATCACTAGAAAGATGTGCCCTTACTGCATATGGTGCGTAAGGAGCCCGCTGGCTAACATGGCCTTCTGCGAGTGGCATAAGAAGTACTTGCTGGAGATATACTGGGAGAGCAAGATAACCAGGTGTGATCACTATGAAACATGGCATGAGGAGATATGAGATACACGACTATCATTGATATCACTGAATGGCCGAACCTCTACAAGAACCGGGCGGCCAGGATAGTATACCTGCACCTGGTCCTCAAGTCCGGATATCACGATCATGACAGGGACCTGGCAGAGATCTCCATCAGGAAGCTGTCCTGGGATACCGGCCTGACTATATCGGCCACCAGGCATGCACTTGAACAGCTGGAGAAATACCATCTCCTGGCGCGCTCCGGAAAGGTGTGGTATGTGCGGAAGTTCGTACTGGAGCAGCCTATCACTTCAAGGCCAATGACGCGGCGCCAGGAGCAAACGCGCGCGAGCGAACTGGAGATATCCAACGAACGCCGCGAAAAGGAACTGAAGCAGCTTGATGCAGAGCGCCGCGCGCTCGAACTCAGGAGCCAGGGAAAGACACAGTTCATGGTCTACTATGAGGGACTGCTCACTAAGGCTGCAGCCGGAGATCCTGAAGCAGCGCGCCTGGTCGAAACTCACAAGAAAACATATGAAGCCCATCGGGCGCAGATCGAACAAGAACAAAATTCAGATCCGAAATGAACGCACGTGAATTCTTCTACACTGTCGCCCAGATGCGCAGCGCACAACAGGCGTACTTCAAAACGCGCGACCCGAACGTATTCCGGGCCGCGCGCAAATTAGAAAACATAATCGATCGTGAGATAGAGCGGGTGAGATCTATTGTTACTACGCCGGAATCCACTTGAACTTTACATCCGACCACCGAAGGTTGTCCGCCTGAACTCCCGCTCTAATCACAGATAATTGTATGCCGGTTGCTTCACTCAGTCCTTGTACCCAGTCAGAACCAGGAGAAGGAACCTTTTCTATCCTGTTCGTTTCCTCAACGAATGCATAGTGAACTCCCGGCTCGCTGTATACAACACCTACGGCACTTCCGTCGCTGTAGTATACAGGATTCTCAAGGTTTTTTATGGTTCCCCTGAAAAGGCCAAAACCTACCTGAGGGCTGGTTTCGTTGTATTCAGGAAGGAGATCCAGCCACCCTTCAGGTGCGGGGGGGGTGGCTCCCCCACTCAAAAAGACCGGGATTGGTTCAGATACAAAGAGCTGTTCTCTTCGGTCATGAATGACAGCACAGCATCACCAAGCCAGTCTACCTCATAGTCTGCTAGAGATCCCTGGGTGCCTACCGATGTTGGTCTAAGGATGAGAGACTGTGTGCTGCGCAGCCACTTTCCACCTTCGTTGCGAGATGCAATCACACATGCAGCCACAACCGTATTGATGACTTCTGCGGCTGTAGACGCTCCAGGATTGTTGAAGACAAGCTTCATCGAAGATCCTGACCCGCTATACGAGAGAGTCAAAGCCCCCTCGTTGCGCACGTTCGGTAGATTCACTGCAGAGCCGTTCAGGAAGGCTGCAGTCATGTCGGCCGAACTTGGCTCCAGGATAACACGAGATACTAGCAATCCGTTGAACTTACCGCCAACCTCCTCTGGGGCTACATAGCGATCGTCCTTTGTGAGTACTATGAATGTCAGCTGGTCACCCTGCTGGAGTCCAAGAGCGCTCACGATATCCTGGTATGTGGGTGCGGTGATACCCGCGTCCATATTCGGCAGCGCCAGGGAGAAAACACCATCGGTGAAAGAAGTGGTCAAGGGTACGATGCTGCCTTCCGACACCTGGTATGCGTTAATCTCTGCCAGCGACGTACTCTTGTCCGCGAAGTTCGCCTTGGCACTTGAGGTGATGGTCTCGGGGTCTCCACTGTTGATCTCCTCAGCGAGACGCGAGCGGAGCAAGGCGACGTTCCGACGGGCAAACATGCTTTGATTCGGGGTTCCTACACTCTCTCCCTGGAAAGAGTGGTCTGCGATAGGCTGCAACAGTGAATAGGCACCGCTGACAGTCTTCATCACGGAACGCTGGAGAAGTTGGAGAGGTGTCTGAGGGTTACGGGGTTGAGGGTTTCTCGCCCGCGTGATCTGCTCGCCTCCCTGACGCGAGAAGACGAGAGATCCGACCTTGCCACGAGCAAAGCCGAGGAAGAGGTTTCCTTTACTCATAGTTCTGTTGTTTTAGTGGTTGTTTGTTTTCTGGTTGATATTTTCTTCTTGGGCTCCTGGTGCTCAGGATCCTCGTTTGTTTTTTCAATAACCGGTTTAAGATCTTCTGCGGCTGCCTGGGCTTGTTTTTGAAGCAGCGCACGCCTGAAATTAGGTCTGATTAGTGCCATAGTATGATATGTTTGAGGTGAGTTAAGATGCTCGCTCGGCACGCCTCGCTCGCGTATGGCTGCGCCCATGGGGGCTCTGAAGGGGGCTCCATGGGGGCTCCATGGGGGCTCTGAAGGGGGTGCGCGGGGGCAAAGATAGGCAAAGAGGTCTAAGGGGCAAAGGGGCAAAGGGGCAAAAGTGCAAAAGTGCAAAAGCACCCCTTG
>JAFWZG010000011.1 GCA_017517385.1 Akkermansia sp. | reverse complement strand
GTCGGGATTTCCCCTCGAACTTCCTTTCCCACGGTTTGTTACCTCCCCGCAGTTGTTCTTCAGGTCTGGGATTCCGCATCATCGCGGCTCCGCGCGGACTTTCACCGCAGTGCGCATATCGCGTCGGTCGTACAAAAAATCACCCGCTGTACAGAAGCGTACAGCGGGTGACCGAAAATCGTGTATGCGATATTACACGGAAGCCTTGATGATGGCGGCGAAGGAGTCGGGCAGCAGAGCTGCACCGCCCACGAGAGCGCCGTCGATGTCGGGCTGGCTCATGAGCTCAGCGGCATTGCCGGGCTTCACGGAACCACCGTACTGCAGGCGTACAGCCTCAGCAGCCTCAGCACCGAAGGTGTCAGCGATGACGCCACGGATGAAAGCGTGAGCAGCCTGAGCATCCTCAGCGCTGGCGGTCACGCCGGTGCCGATGGCCCACACGGGTTCGTAAGCGATTACGAGGCCGGCAACCTCAGCGGGGGTAAGGCCCTCAAGGCCCTCCACAACCTGAGACTTCAGAACGGTCTCAAGCTCACCGCCCTGACGCTGCTCGAGAGTCTCACCGATGCAGTAGATGGGGCAGATGTTAGCGGCAAGAGCCTTCTTAATCTTCTTGTTGATGTAAGCGTTCGTCTCGCCATGGTACTGGCGGCGCTCGCTGTGACCCAGCACCACGTAGGTGCAGCCCAGCTCATTGAGCATGGCGGTGGAAATCTCACCGGTGAAGGCACCGTTGTCGCGGTCGCTCACGTCCTGAGCGCCCACGCCGATGCACTTGCACTCACCGAGGGTCTCCATCACGGCAGGAATCGTCACAAAGGGAGGAACGATCACCTTGTCCACAGCGATATCGCAGGTCTTCTCTTCCTTGAACGCGGCGAGGAAAGCCTTAGCTTCCTTCGGGCCCATGTTCATCTTCCAGTTAGCGGCAATAATGGGTTTGCGAGACATAATAATAAGATGTGTCTGTTCTGACGGCGTCAGCGTACCTTGAAAGGGGTGAAAAGTCAAGTAAAAACGCCTCAGTCTTTCATTTTCGGCTTGCAATGGATCATCGTAGGCTCCCGCTTCGAGTGGGACAATAATAGGAGTAAGGAGTTCACGTTCCTGCATAAGAACTGCTTTCCGACGGATGATTCATTCATGACTCTGGCTATCGGAGCGGCACTGCTGCGCTGCCGTACGGACTTCTCAGACCTCAGCGAACAGGCGGTAGAGTGGATGCAGGTGATAGGGAGAGCCTACCCGAACGGCGCATACGGCAACCGCTTCAATGGCTGGCTGTACAATGAGCACCCTCAGCCCTACAACAGCTTCGGCAATGGCGCAGCCATGCGCGTAAGTGCCGTGGCTTATGTGGCCGGCAGCATTAGTGAGGTAAAAGAACTCACTCACGCGGTGACAGCTGTCACCCATAACCACCCTGAAGGCCTCAAAGGTGCTGAAGCCACCGCTGTAGCCATTTATATGGCACGCACCGGAAGCTCGCTAAAAGATATTCGCCGCCATATCACCCGGCACTATTACGAGATAGATTTCACGCAGGATGACATCTGGGAAGATTACCTATTTGACGAAACCTGCCAAAGAACAGTACCACAGGCTCTGCAAGCTTTCTTTGAAAGTTCAGGATTCGAGGACGCTATCAGGAATGCCATCTCCATCGGCGGTGATAGTGATACCCTCGCCGCCATCACCGGCAGCGTGGCAGCTGCCTATTATGGAGTACCCACCGACATACGGCAGAAAATCATGGAGTATATGGACAAATTCCACCTCTCCATTCTGCGTGAGTTCGAGCGCCGCTACCCTGCAGCGGCAAAATGAACTCAGGGCAGAAACAGACGTAACTCGGGCAGGCTCTCTATGAGGGGCTGCAGCGCGGTCTGCATGTCGGGCGTAAGTGGGAGCTCGTCGCTCGCGCCATCCCAGTCAACAAGCAGGCGCAGAACAGAAACACGGGCATATTGCTCGGCCATGGCTCCTACACGCAGGCGGTCAGCAGTGCCCCCCTGCAACAGATAATCGAGCACCGGCTGCAACTCCGCCAGGGCAGCAGCATTCCCCTGCTCCAGAGCCGCCGCAAAATCACGAAAAAAAAACTGTAGCTGTCTTGTAATCCCGGCACAGACGCTCATCCGCCAACTGCCGCGGCAACTGCAACACCTGCTCCCCGCCACCCATGACTGCAAGCATACGGCAAAGCTCAGCAGCCACAGCCGACTGCTGCTCATCTGCCAGCACCACCTCTATCTCGTGCGCCAGACGGCACCAATCTTCAAAATACCCCTCTGTTGCACCGTCTTCTGCCCAGACGGCACACATGCCCGAATCCCCCTGCGCCACCATACGCGCCCAGCGCCCCTGCCAAAGCATCGCATCAGCCAGCAGGCAAAGCTGCCGCAGCTCGGTCGGCGGTAACTTGCGCAGTTCTCCCACCAAGGGCAGAATCTTATAGTTTATCGTGAGGGTTACCTGTGAGTGGCGCTCGGGAATCTTCAAATCATAGCGCAGCGTTGTCAGACCCTGTGCCAGTTGGCGCACCATTGCCAGCTGACCTCGCAACATCAGCTCCTGTTCAGACACTTGTGAACAGTTCGGTACAGCCCCTGCTTGGCCCTCCTCTGCGGGCGACATGGGGCTGAGCAGTATCAGAAATGCCGTCAAGATATTCCGGCGTACCATATTCATTGCAGTGTGTTTGAAATCAGCGGTGCAAACAGTTGGAGCTGCTCATTCAGCCTTATTTTGCCACCTCGATGGGTAAACGCAAAAAAGGCCGGAGAACTTAGTCCTCTGGCCTTTCAGCTCCGGCGGTTGGGGTCGAACCAACGACCTAATGATTAACAGTCATCCGCTCTGCCACTGAGCTACGCCGGATTTGCGTTTCCCGTTGTTTTCGGGGTGCGGGAGAATTATACACAACTTCACGACCCATTGCAAGCTTTTTTTGTAAAAAAATGCATTTTTTTTGATTTTCTGTTGAAAAATAGGAAAAAATAGGGTAAAAAGAGGCCATGAACACTCCCCGACCCACCACAGGAACCCTTTATTTCACCCTTTTCGGTATACCTGTCTGCATTCACCCCAGTATTTGGCTGATTCTGTTTCTGCTCGGCCTTAGCAATGGAAACGGCCTAATGAACGCGGCGGTATTCGTCGTGATGGGTATGCTGGCTCTTCTGGCACATGAACTAGGGCACGCGCTGGCGGGGCGATACTTCACGAAGGAGCAGCCGTACATTACACTAGCCATGATGGGCGGCGTCACTGAGCTGCGCTCGCGCCCACGTACGCGCACGCAATACTTCCTCTATGTACTGGCCGGCCCGGCTGCCAGTCTACTGCTGGGATTAATTGTCGCCATTATCATGGGGCTTCACGTAGGCAATGTAGCTGCAGGCATAAACTTCTACCTACTGGCCCCCTTTAGCCAGCTGGAAGCCATGCCCTTTGAGCAGCAGTACAGCATCGCCCACGCACTGGAAAACGGTACCATCCCACATTCCGGCATGATGGTATACAGTACAGCCATGTTCATCTGCATGTGGTGGAGTATCTTTAACCTGCTGCCCATCCTCCCGCTGGACGGCGGACAGCTTCTCCTCACTGTAACGAACAACCTGAAACTCTGCTCCACAGTGGGCATGATTCTGGGCGGGGCTCTGGCCGTCCTCTCACTGATGAACGGCATGATATTCTTCACCCTCTTCATGGCGTACTTCGCCTATATCAACTGGCAGATAAGCCGTGGGGCCTGGTGAATTAACGGCATGTCCGCCTTTCCGCTTTACTCACATCACCTTCCGTAGTAGCATATACGCAACATCTGATAAAACATGAACGCACCTTTTACTGATAAATCACTGCATGTGGCATGGTCCGCGCTCACCCCGGAACGAGCCCGCACGGAAATCCGCGCCGCCATTGAGCGTGCCAAAGCCGCTGTAGCCGCTATCTGCGCCGTGCAGGAACCTACTTACGAGAACACATTCGCCGCGCTGGAAAGCTCCGGCGCCGACCTCGTGCGCGCCTGGGGCAGACTCTCGCACCTGCAGTCCGTGATGGATTCTCCCGAACTGCGCGAGGTCGTTAACGAGCTCATGCCCGAGGTGGTCATCTATTCCTCCAGTGTCACCCTGAATCCACAGCTGTACGCCGTGCTGAAGAAGGCCGCAGCCCAGCCGGAAATGCAGCAGCTCAGCGCCGTGAAGCAGCGCTTCGTCTCCGAGACGCTGGCTGACTTCCGAGAAAACGGGGCTGACCTCAGCGATGAGCAGAAGCTCCGCTACGCCGAGCTCACCACCAAGCTTGCACAGCTTTCCCAAACCTTCGGCGAGCACGTGCTGGACTCCACAAACGCTTGGGAATACATCACCGCTGATGAAGCAGAGCTGGCCGGCCTGCCGGATTCTGCCCGCGAGGCCGCCCGCGCAGATGCTCTCAGCAAGGGCCATGGCAGCGAAGAAGCCCCGCAGTGGCGCTTCACCCTTCAGTTCACCTCCGTGCAGCCGGTGCTGACCTTCGCCGAGAACGAAGGCCTGCGCAGCCGCGTGTGGCACGCCATGAATGATAAAGGCACCGGCGCGTACGATACCGTGCCCTTCATCCATGAAATCATGGCTCTGCGCACAGAGAAAGCAGCTATGCTGGGCTATGAGCGCTACTCCGATTACGTCACCTCCCGCCGTATGGCCGGCAGCGGCACCACTGCGCTGAACTTCATCAACCAGCTCCACGAGCGTGTGAAGGCCCCCTTCCTTGCTGAGCAGGAAGATATCCGACTCTTCGCGGAGCAGGCCTCCGGCACCGCCATCCCCGTCATGAAGCCGTGGGATATTGCCTACTGGTCCGAAAGGCGCCGCAAGGCTCTGTATGACTTTGACAGCGAAGAGCTCCGCCCCTACTTCCCCATGCAGGGCGTGCTGGAAGGCATGTTCTCCATTTATGCCGGCTTGTATGGCATCAACTTCCGCCAGCTGCCTACCGCCTGCATTAAGGAAGGTGAAAGCCTGCCGGAAGGCACCGTGGAAGTATGGCACCCGGAAGTGCTTTTCTATGAGGTGTATGATGATGAGAGCGGCGAACACCTCGGCTCCTTTTATGCAGACTGGTACCCGCGTGACAGCAAGCGCGGCGGCGCTTGGATGAATTGCCTTGCCACCGGCTGCCCGCCCACCGCGGAGCAGCCCCGCCGCCCACACCTAGCCCTCATGTGCGGTAACATGAGCCGCCCCGTTGGTGACAAGCCCGCCCTGCTCACCCACCGCGAGGTTGAGACGGTGTTCCATGAGTTTGGCCACCTGCTGCACCAGATTCTGAGTGATGTGGAAGTAGAAAGCTTGGCCGGCTGCAACGTGGCATGGGACTTCGTGGAGCTTCCCAGCCAGATTAACGAGAACTGGTGCTGGGAAAGCGAGGCTCTGGACCGCTTCGCCCGCCACTGGCAGAGCGGTGAGCCCATGCCCGCCGAGCTGAAGCAGAAAATGCTCGCTGCCAAAAACTGCGGAGCAGCCACCTTCTTCATGCGCCAGCTCTGCTTCGGCAAGCTGGACCTCGAGCTGCACACCAACACCGCCGCCTATCAGGGCCGCGATGTGGAGGAAGTGGACCGTGAAATCCTCGCGGACTACCGCATCCCCACCACCGAACCCGCCAACAGCGCCCTGCGCTGCTTCAGCCACATCTTTGACGGCGGCTATGAATCCGGTTACTATTCCTACAAGTGGGCCGAAATGCTGGAGGCAGACGCCTTCTCCCGCTTCGCGAAGGAGGGCATCTTCAATCCCGCCACCGGGCGAGACTTCCGCCGCTGCATCCTCTCACAGGGCAACAGCCGCCCCGCGGCCGAGCTCTACCGCGACTTCATGCATCGCGACCCGGATACCGAGGCCATGCTGCGCCGCTGCGGCTTAGTCTGATTTTTCACATTCATCCGCATACCACCGCCCTGCAGGCAAACACCTGCAGGGCGGTTTCTGCTTGACTTTTGCTGCTCAAGCTGTACAATCGCGCCCATGCAGCAGGCATTGGAAATCATGGCCCCGGCGGGGTCCTTCGAGTCATTGGCAGCGGCGCTGCGCGCCGGAGCAGACAGTGTGTACTTCGGCGTGGGCATGTTCAACATGCGCGCCCGCTCATCCGTGAACTTCACGCCGGATGACCTGCCCAAGGTCGCCCGCCTCTGCCACAGCTGCAATGCTAAGGCCTACCTCACCTGCAACGTCATCATCTATGATGAGGAAATGGAGCCCATGCAGGAACTCCTGCGCAAGGCAAAGGACGCCGGGGTGGATGCCGTTATCGCCGCGGATTTAACCGTCATCACTTATGCTCACAGCATTGGGCTAGAGGTGCACATCTCCGTGCAGGCCAATGTGTGCAACCTCGCTTCCGTGCGATTCTTCGCCGCCTATGCAGATGTGATGGTACTGGCCCGCGAGCTGAAGCTCAGCCAGATTCGTACCATCATCGAGGGCATTCGCAAGGAAAACATCACCGGCCCCTCCGGCAAGCAAGTCAGAATCGAAATCTTCGCCCATGGTGCCCTCTGCATCGGCATTTCCGGCAAGTGCGGCATGAGCCTCGCCGCCTATAACCACAGCGCAAACCGCGGCCAGTGCTTCCAGCTCTGCCGCCGTAAGTACCGCGTCACCGATACCGAAACAGGCTTCGAGATGGACATTGATAACCAATACATCATGTCCCCGAAGGACATCTGCACCATTCGCGTTATTGACCAGCTGGTGGAGGCCGGCGTATCCGTCTTCAAACTGGAAGGCCGAGGCCGCTCTGAGGCCTACGTTTCCACCGTCACCTCCGTATATAAAGAGGCCGTCACCGCCTGCGCTGCCGGGGAGTGGAGCCCAGAGAAAGTGGCTGAGTGGGAAGACCGCTTGCTGCACGTCTTTAACCGCCAGTTCTGGCACGGTGGCTATTACCTCGGTGAGGAATGGGAAACATGGAGCGGCTGCTCAAACAGCCTTGCTCTGGAGCAGCGCCAGCACCTCGGCCGAGTGATGCGCTGGTACCCGAAAGTGGGTGTGGCGGAAATCAGGCTGGAGGCCTCCGCCGTTTCCGTAGGCGACAAGATTGAAATCACCGGACCGACCACCGGCATCGTACGCCTCACCGTTCCCGAGTTGCGCTATGATGATGAAACCGGCACCACCCTCGTGGTCACCACAGCGCCCAAGGGCGTGCGAGCCCTCATCGCCACCCCCGAAAAAGTGCGCCACGGTGATAAGGTGTACCTCGTCACACGCCGCAAGCTCAAGTAATATCTCATAGTCTGACAATCTCTTGCCTTGCATGGCCGCATGCTATCAGGTAAAATAAGGGAAAAGTTATGTCCAGCACATTCGGTTCCGTTTTCAGAATAAGCACCTGGGGTGAATCACACGGTACAGGTGTGGGTGTTGTAATAGATGGTTGCCCAGCTCAGGTACCGCTCACCGTAGAGCAAATTCAGGCTGAGCTGAACCGCCGCCGCCCCGGCCAGAGTGATATCGTAACCCCTCGCAATGAGGAGGACCGCGTGGAAATCCTCAGCGGCGTGCAGGATGGCCTCACACTGGGCACGCCCATCGCTCTTTCCGTGCGCAACAAGGACCACCAGTCCTCTGCGTACAATGAAATGCAGCACACCTACCGCCCCTCCCATGCAGATTACTGCTATGATGCCAAGTACGGCATCCGAGCTTGGGCCGGTGGTGGCCGTGCCAGCGCTCGTGAAACCATCGGCCGCGTGGCTGCCGGCGCCGTAGCAAAAGCTCTGGTGCAAGCGCTTTGCCCCGGGCTGCAGGTTATCGCATGGGTGCAGCAAGTTCACACCGTATTCTGCCACGTGCTGCCCGCAGACGTGGATCCTGCCGTGGTGGAGAGCAACATCGTTCGCGCAGCGGATCCGGAAAGCGCTGAGGATATGAGCATCGTCATCCGCGAGGCCCGAGCCAAGGGTGATTCCGTGGGCGGCGTGGTGGCCTGCACCGTGAGAAACTGCCCCGTTGGGCTGGGTGACCCCGTCTTTGATAAATTGGAGGCTACACTGGCACACGCCATGCTGAGCATTCCCGCCTGCAAGGGCTTTGAAATCGGCAGCGGTTTCGGCGCCCCTGCCCTGAAAGGCTCCGAACATAATGACTCCTATTATATGGATGGCGACCGCGTACGCACCCGCACAAACAACTCCGGCGGTGTGCAAGGCGGCATCAGCAATGGGGAGGACATTAACATGCGCCTCGCCTTCAAGCCCACCGCCACTCTCATGATTTCCCAGAATACCGTGAATGACGAGCACGCTGAGGTGCAGCTGCGCGGCAAGGGGCGCCATGACCCCTGCGTACTGCCCCGCGCCGTCCCCGTGGTGGAATCCATGGCTTGGCTTGTTCTGGCAGATCACATCCTGCGCCAACGCTCCGCACGCATCTGACTCACATGAAGATAGATAAATCCACCTCCCAAGCTGACTTGGAGAAACTTTACGCTGCCGTGGTAAAGCGGGAGTTCCTGCGCGGCACGCCGCTGAATGTGAAAGCATTTCTTCGCTATGCCGTGCTGTTCCTGCTTTTTCCGGGCATGATACTCGGCTTCTATGTGGGGCTGGCAGTCACAGCAGCCTTCTGCGGTGTCCTGCTCACGCTGGTACTCACGGATAACACGCACTGGGGCATGACAGCCACGCTCTCATGGATAGGCCTCGGCCTCATCCCGACCACATTCATCACTATCAATACGTGGCGCAGCGCCGCCCGCACCCGAGCCCTGCGCATGTTGGACCGCGAGCCGCTCCCCGGAACGAGTGCCGCCAAAGCCACCATACCCGCCCACATGCCCCTCAAATGGCGCCCCAAGAAGGTGGAAGGCAACACCATCCGCATCGCAAATGCCACGGTGAAGGCCGAGCAGGACGGGGTATACGCCTTTTTGCTCAGCATTAAAAATTATTCCGGTACCCGCCTCGTGACAGACGGCCCGGCCGGTATGTGCCTTGTGCAGAGAGTCGGCAATAAGGGCGAAGAACTGCAGGCCCTGCTCCTTTACCGACTGAAGGCCGGAGCCCATGAACTGCTCTGGACTCTGCATGGAGATGAAGCTCCGCAGACTACTCTGAGCCGCTTGAATTAATCAGCTTCCCTTCTCTTTCCGGAAGCAACTCACAATAAAGAAGAAAGGCAGAGTGGACATCCACTCTGCCAAATTGTATATAAAAACTGAAACGCTATCTTTAGTAGCGCACGCGGTAGTTACCGGGCTCACGGGGAGCCTCAGGCTCACGATCACAGGCGGGCAGCATCGTATTCAGAGCACGGCGCTGAATGGTGCGGCGCATACCGGCATCATTACGCTCAGTAACGCGCTGTGCCTCACGGGCAGCCTCCTCACGCTGGCGCTCAGCCTCTGCGCGGGCCTTACGATAGCGCTCAAAGCTCTCGCGCTGGCGCTCCGTAGCAAACCCCTCGCGAAGAAGAGTCTCCTCTGAGAGGTCAGACTGCTCAATAACGGGTGCAGCCTGAGCCAGCATGGCAGCAGCTGCAAAAATGGAGAAGATGGAAAGCGTTTTCATAAATATAAGACAATTCCAGTATACGGAATCCCCCTGCCTTGTCAAGCTCATTCTTATGTTTTTTACGGAATTTTTCTTGCAATTTGTCCGCGCACACGTTAGGATGTGTCCCCGCAGGCCAAACATCATGAGTGAGCAGACCAAAGAAAAACCGGACTTCAAAGCAGCCGCCATTACCGAGGCGGATCGCACTATCATGCCTCAGGCCCCCGGTGTGGAGAAGAGCATGCTCTCTATGATGGCGATTGACCCCACCAACATCATCTCCCAGTGCATCGCAGATGGTATGAATAGCGAGTACTTTTACGTGCCCGCTCACCGCATCCTATGGGAGCTCTTCCGTGAGCGTTATGAAAAAGGTATCGCGCTGGATATCGTCTCAGTGGCCCAAGAACTCACAGACCATAAGCAGCTGGAGGCCGTAGGCGGTCTCCCTGGCCTGACCGACATTTTCGCGTACGCCACCACCACGGCTCTTTACAACGTCCACTTCGAAACACTTAAAGAAAAGTTCATCCGCCGCAGCATCATCCTCACAGCCAATAAAGCCTCGGATTCCGCCTTCACCTCCGAAGCTGAAATTGACGAGCTGCTGGACCAGACTGAACAGGATGTGCTGAAAATCCGCATGAACTCGGCCAAGGGCGAGGAATGGAGTCTCAAGGCTGACATCGATAAAGCGGTGACGAACTTGGAGCGCATGATGTCCACCTCCGGCGGCATTCTGGGCCTTTCCACGGGCTATCCTAAGCTGGACACAATGATTAACGGTATGAAACCGGGCGAGCTTTTCATCATTGCAGCACGTCCGGCCATGGGTAAAACCTCCTTCATGCTGAATATCGTGGAGCATGTGGTGCTGGATTTGAAGAAACCCATGATGGCCTTCTCCTGCGAAATGCCCAGTGAGCAGCTCGTGGAGCGCCTGCTCTACGCCCGCAGCGGCATCAACAAGCAGGACCTCAAAGCCCGCCAAGGCAAGCTCAATCATGATGAGATGAAGCGCTTCCGCTCCGCCATCACCGAGCTGAAAAACAGTAAGCTCATCATTGATGACACCGCGGCCATCTCCATCTCCGAGCTGCGAGCCAAGGCCCGCCGCCAAATGCGTAAATACCCGGATTTGGCAGCCATCGGCATTGACTACCTCCAGCTCATGCGCTCTCACACCAAGCAGGCTCAGAACAGCCGCGAACGTGAAATCGCTGAAATCTCCGGCGGCCTGAAGAGCCTCGCCAAAGAACTTAAGCTTCCCATCATTGCCCTCGCCCAGCTGAACCGTGGCCCGGAAAATCGTACCGGTAAGAACAAGGGTACTCCCATGATGAGTGACCTCCGCGAATCCGGTGCTATCGAGCAGGACGCTGATATGATTGGCCTGCTGTGGCGTTCCCGCTACTATGCAGAGGACGATGAGGAACGCGAGGAAGTGGGCACTGAAGCTAACCTCTTGCTGGCCAAGAACCGAAACGGCCCCACTGGTGATGTACCGCTGAGCTTCCACGCCGAAATCATGCGCTTCGTGCCGCGTACCGTCACGGATAGTGATGAAGAATAAAAAAGCACCCGCGGCTTGCGGGTGCAGCATAGGAGCGAACAAGCTCTGAAAAATCAATACTCCATACTGATAATGCCGGCATCTATCAGCGCCTCGTCCCCACCGTGGTAATTCACGGTCTCCAACGGCACATATGCCACCACGGCTTCTGTCACACCCGGGCGGGGATATACGATGGTGTTTCCACCCATGTGGGCGGCTTTCTCCTTCACTGCCTGAACGTAGTCCTCATTCTCATACGGCAGCGTGGCATTATTCAGAATACGGAACTTCCCTACGATAACCGTACCCGGCACGGAGGGTACAACCGGGAGGAACTCCACCTCGTACACCGGCACATGAACACGCTCCCCCGCGACCGGAGCAGGCTCAGCCTTCCAGTCATTCACATTCGGCCCTGTAGCGCAAGCGCTCAGCAGCACAGCAGGCAGTAGCAGCAGAAAGTTCTTCACAGCCGATTATCAGTACGTTATTACAAGGAGCAGATAGACTGCACTCAGCAGATAATACCTTCCCCTCACGAAAAACTATACACCAAATCAGCGTATTGTCAAGCCACTTCTCTACAGGCTTTTTCCATAACACCTCATTTTTTTCTTGCAGGAGATGGGTGTTAGGGTTAGAATGAAGCCATGGCGGACATTCATCCTACGGCAATTATCGATCCGACCGCAGAACTTGCGGACGATGTTAAAATTGGGCCTTACTGCGTGGTGGGCCCTCACGTGAAAATGGGTTCCGGCTGCGTGCTGCACAGCCACGTGGTCATCGGTGGCCCCTCCACCTTCGGCAAGAACAATGAGTTCTTTCCCTTCTCTGTCATCGGCCTGAAGACTCAGGATTTGAAGTACAAGGGCGAGCCGACCTATCTGGAGGTGGGTGACAACAACGTTTTCCGTGAGAACTGCAATATCAACCGCGGCACCACTCCCGAGACCAAGACCATCATTGGAAACAATAATCTCTTCCTCATCAACAGCCACTGCGGCCATGAAGTACACGTGGGTAACAACGTCATCATGTCCGGTTACGCGGCAGCTGCAGGCCACTGCATCATCAATGACTGGGCCATCATCGGCGGCTGCGCAGCCCTCCACCAGTTCGTTCGCGTAGGCGAGCATGCCATGGTGGGCGGTGCCAACCGAGTGGTACAGGACGTAGCACCCTACATGATTGCCGAGGGCGGCTTACTGCGCTCCGTGAACACCGTGGGCCTGCAACGCCGCGGATTCGCTGAAGACGACATCCGCGCCATCAAGTACGCCTACCGCAAGCTCTTCTTGGACAAGAAGTCCAATATGACGCTCAACATCGAAACCCTGCTCAGTGAGGGCGAAGCCCAGCACGTGAACAATCCTCACGTACAGCGCATTCTGGAGTTCCTCAAGACCTCCGAGCGAGGCTTCCTGCACTGATGAAACGCCATATCGTCTTTGACTTGGACGGCACCCTAGTGGATTCTCTGCCAGGGATTGCCGAAGGCGTGAACCGCTCCCTGCAGGAGCTGGGGCGTCCCGTGCTGAGCCTGAAAGCCATCAGCCGCATGATAGGCAGCGGCGCGGCGAACCTGTGCGGCAAGGCTCTGGGGTATGAGGATGCCGCCCACACTCCGGCTGAGGAGCTGGAGGCCATGCATGCTCAGTTCCGCAAGCATTACCCGCAGTGCTGGCAGTACCCGCTCACCCGCGCTTACCCGTGGGTGGCCAATATGCTCACGCTGCTCTCCGCAGAAGGCGCCCAGCTTGCCGTGCTTTCCAACAAGCCGCATGATGTCACGGAGCCTATGGTGCGCGCACTCTTCCCGCATATCCCCTTCACCGCCATCATGGGATACACAGGAAAGTTCCCCCGCAAGCCCGCTCCGGATTCCATCCACCACATCGCCTCCCTTTGGGGCGTCCCTGCCAGTGAAATCACGCTCGTGGGCGATAGCCTGTACGATGCCCGCACCGCCCAAAACGCCGACTGTGACCTCGCGCTGGTGGCTTGGGGGTATGCAGAGGTGAGTGAGCTGGTAGCATGGCCCGCACCGGTATTCGGCTCAGTGGACGAGCTTCGCCATTACCTGCTGAACGCCTGATTCTCCCGCCATGGATTTCATCATATTCGCTGCAGCTAAACCCTCTATCGCCTATGCGCGGCAGGGGGTGCAGTTTTTTGAGGAGCGTCTTCGCCCGCTCGGCAAAGTGGAAATCCGCTATGTGAAAGCGGGCAGCTCAGAAGAGGTATCCGCCCGCCTGCTGGAAGCGAGCAAAGGCTGCCTGCGTATCGCCATGGATGAACGCGGCGAAAACTGGACCTCCCGAGAGCTGGAAAAACGCGCCAAAACATGGCAGATGCGCGCGGTCAAACACGTAGCCTTCCTCATCGGTGCTGCAGATGGCCACACACAGGAGCTGCGTGATGCCTGCGACCATGTGCTCTCTCTGGGCCGCCACACCATGCAGCATGAGCTGGCGCTCGTTGTCCTTCTGGAGCAGATTTACCGCCTGCACACTATGCTGGCAGGCAGCCCCTATCATCGAGACTAACATAGTCCGAGCCGAAGCTATCATCCCTAGTCACTTATCCGGCTGAGCGGCATCAGGCTCAGCCTTTTTCTTTACCTCAGCCTTGAAGGCATGATTTCTGCCAACGGGCAGCGGGAAAAGGCTTGCTTTTCAAGGGGGCATCTGCTAGACTCAACTCGCAGATTATGGCGGACGATTGCAAGATAAGCCCAATGATGGAACAGTACCTGCGCATGAAGCAGGGCTTGCCGGATGACGTGTGGCTTTTCTTCCGGGTGGGCGACTTCTACGAAATGTTCTTTGAAGACGCGGTGGAGTGCTCCGCCGCGCTGGGGCTCACGCTCACCAAGCGCCAGTCCATCCCGATGTGCGGCGTGCCGCACCATGCTGCGGAGGCCTACATAGGCCAAGTAGTTCAGGCCGGACGCCGCGTAGCTATTGCGGACCAGATGACAGACCCCGTACCGGGCAAGCTCGTAGAGCGCCAGATTACCCGCATCATCTCTGCCGGTACCCTTTCGGATCTCACGCTGCTCAAGGAGAACGAGCACAACTACATCATTGCCTGTTACAAAGACAAGAAAACATGGGGACTTGCCTGTGCAGACCACACCACGGGCGAGTTCACCGTGGTAGATTACGACACCCGCGAGGCCCTGTCCGAGGAAATCAACCGCATTCGCCCGCAGGAAATGCTAGTGAGCGATGAGCAGAAAGACCTCTTCACCGGCCTGCCCGTCACACAGTACTATGATGGGTACACCTTCCTTCCCGGCGTGGCACGTCCCTTCTTGGAAAGCCACTTCCGCGTGCACTCTCTGCAAGGCTTTGGCTGTGCCCACCTAGTGGCTGCCATCGGCGCGGCGGCGGCCATCCTGCACTACCTGAAGCACCAGATGCGCCGCAGCACGGACCACTTGCGCCGCATTGCCCTGCGCCCCACGGATAACGCCGTGCTCATTGATACAGCCAGCCGTGCGAATCTGGATCTTGTGGAAGCCCGCGGCGGCATGCGCAACACCCTGCTCGGCACACTGGATGGTACGTCCTCCCCCATGGGCGCCCGCAAAATGAGAGACTGGGTACTGCACCCCATCTGTGACCTCGCCGAACTGCTGCGCCGTCAGGAGCTTATCGCCACCTTCCTTAGCGAGTCCTTCCTGATGAGCAAGCTGCGTGACACATTCAAGGGCGTGCGAGATATGGAGCGCCTCACGTCCCGCTTGGCTCAGAACGCCGGCAACGCCCGAGACCTGCTCGCGCTGGGCACCTCTCTGAGCCTGCTGCCGAATATCGCAGAAGATTTGCAAGCACTGGCCACGCGCCAGCCCCTGTTCGAACCGCTGCTGCAGAACCTCGGAGACTTCACCGAGCTCACCGCCCTTCTGGAGCGCGCCATCTGTGATGAACCGCCCGTCACCATCAAGGAAGGCGGCATGATTCGTGATGGCTATGACGCCCGACTGGATGAGCTGCGAACCGCCTCCCGAGAGGGTAAAGGTTGGCTGGCAGAGCTGGAGGCCCGCGAACGCACCGCTACAGGTATTGATTCTCTCAAAATCCGCTATAACAACGTCTTCGGCTACTACATCGAGGTCACCAAGGCCAACTACGCCAAAGTGCCCGCCCACTATGTGCGTAAGCAGACCCTTGCCAACGCTGAGCGCTACGTCACGGATGAACTCAAGCGCATGGAAGGCACCATCCTCGGCGCGGATGAGCGCTCCCGCCAGCTGGAGTATGAACTCTTCTGCCAGCTGCGTGATGAAGTAGGCCAGTACATAGACCGCATCCAGATAAGCTCTGAAGCACTGGCTGAGGTGGATGTGCTGCTGAGCCTCGCTGAGACAGCCCGCCGCTACAATTACTGCCGCCCTGTGCTGGATGAAAGCCGCGTGCTGCACATCCGCAATGGCCGCCACCCCGTCATCGAGCAGGTGCAGACGGATACTGCCTTCGTGCCCAATGATGTGGAGATGGATGAGGAGCATGACCGCGTGCTCATCCTTACCGGCCCGAACATGGCAGGTAAGTCCACCTACATTCGCCAAGTGGCCCTCATCACCCTCATGGCGCAGATGGGGTCCTACGTGCCCGCGGAATCCGCCAGAATCGGCCTCGTGGACCGCATCTTCTGCCGCGTGGGCGCCAGTGATGACATCGCCCGCGGGCAATCCACCTTCATGGTGGAGATGAGTGAGACAGCCCTGATTCTGAACAACGCCACGCAGCGCTCCCTCGTCATTCTGGACGAAATCGGCCGAGGCACTGCCACCTTTGATGGACTCTCCATCGCCTGGGCCGTTGCGGAGCACCTGCATGATGTCACCGGCTGCCGCACCATGTTTGCCACGCATTACCACGAAATGGTGGACTTGGAACACACGCACTCCGGCGTGAGCAACCGCCACGTGGAAGTGCGCGAGTGGAAAGATGAAATCGTCTTCCTGCGCAAGGTACTGCCCGGCCCGGCGGATAAATCGTACGGCATTCAGGTGGCTCGCCTTGCAGGTCTCCCCGCCCCCATCATCGAGCGAGCTAAGCAGATTCTCACGCATCTGGAAATGAGCGCCGGTACCCGCGAGCCCAAGACAGTACGCCGCAAGAAAGCCCGCGAACACGGCCTGCCGGCCGCCGAACCCACAGCCGATATCACCCAGCTGGATATGTTCTCCATGCTGGATGAAGGCATCTAGCACTTTCAAACACTCATCATTAAACCACCAAACCGACACCGTAACATGAAATCGCAATACACTCTGAACTACCGCGTTATGTACTACGACACCGATGCCGGCGGTGTCGTCCATAACCTCGCCTACCTCCGCTGGGTAGAAGAAGCCCGCACCAAAATGGCCATCACTCTGGGCATGGATTATGGCACTATGGCAAAGGAAGGACGCCACCTCGTGCTCGTGAGCCACGAAGTACACTACCACTCCCCTGCCTTCCTCGCTGATGAAATCCACGTGAACACCTGCTTGGAGAAGGTCGAGAAATCCTCCATGTACGTACGCACCGAAATCCGTCGCGCAGAGAATGATAAGCTTTGCGTCAGCGTATTGCAGCGCCTCGCTCTCGTTCAAATGCCTCAGGGCCGTCCCTGCCGCATGCCTGCCGAGTGGGTAACTCTTGCTGTCTCTGCTGAGAACAACGATTAATCACCATTTTCCCCGTATGAAACACATCATCGCAACACTCACCATTCTGCTTGGACTCTGCACTTGGGTAGCCCCGGAAGCCGAGGCCCAGCGTGAGAACCGCCAGAGCAGCTCCTCCCGCTCTCGTCGCGAGCGTGCCGCACGTCCCCAGCGCCAGACCGCCCAGCAACGCCGCGAAGCCGCCCGCGCCGCACAGGCCCGCAGACTCGCTGAGCGCAGAGCCGCTCGCTTGCAGCGCGCTTTTAATGATGCTGAGCCCACAGCCCCTGTACCCCAGTTCCTTAAGGCTCAGACCTATGGCACGGATGCTCGTCCGAATCTGGAGGCCAAGTACTACGTCGTCTTCCGTTCTTCCTCCACCTGCCGCCACTGCCATGCTATCCTGCCGCAGGTGATAGATGCCCACGCTCAGATGCTGGCTTCCGGCATCGTGGATGTGATTTTCGACAGCTACGACGGTGACCTTGCCGCCACCCGCGAATATCTGGAGAAGAACAACGCTCCCTTCGCAGCCATTCATAATCCCGCCATGGTAAAGATGCCCGGAGGCGTGCACCAGTACCTCCTCCTGCCGCCCGCCATCTACATCGTGGATGCTCAGGGTAACCGCATCGCCAGCGGCCCGGCCGCTTCCGTGCTCCCGGACTGGAGAAAACACACCATTGAGCGCGAAGAAGCCGCACAAAGAGCTCAGGAAGAAAACGCACAGAACTAACCCGGCTCTTCAACACCTTCCAAAATCCCCGTCTTCGCACATGCTGAAGCGGGGATTTCCTTTTTACTCGGAAACTACTGTAATCTTCTACTCGTGGTACATCCGTCAAAAAATCGCAAGGCGGACCTTCTGGCCCGCCTTGCTATCTTCTCTCTCTCTTCTTTTTCTGACGGGCAGATAAATCAGCGCGTCAGAATCGAAAATCTACACCGAAGGACACATAAAGAGCCGGCCTGTAATGGTGACTTTCCCAAGCGTCCTTTCCGGCATTTCGCTCCAAGAACTGAGCGTTCGTGGTCAGCGTGGAACCCACAGCAGCCGTGATAATGCGCTTGGTCTGCCCGGGCTCTGAAAAATCATACTCCATGCCGGCCCCCACCACCAGCGAGCGCACGCGGAAAATGCGGTCGCCCCGCTCCGTATCCACCGCCCAGATACCGCCCCGACTCGCCACAAAGGGGCCGATGGCAAGCCTATCCGTGGCCTGATACATGGCCTCCAACTGGTAGCCCTTAAGGCGTACTGTCCAGTCTTGGCTCGGCTTCCAAGTGAAGTTCACCACCGGAACGGCAAAATACTCTGCAAAGCGCGGAGACGTGGCCAGCCCCACGGAATACGTAAAGCTTTCGCTGTGCTTTATGGTGTACATCACAAAACCGGTAAGATCCATACCCGTGCGCACGGCGTCACAATCCGAGGCCAGCTCGGGAGCCACACCATAGGTCCAGTAATTACCATTCGGCTCCGTAGTGATGAAAATCACAGGCAGCGCGAAGTTATACAGCGTACTGTGAGCCAAATCCAGCGAGCCGCCGGTATTAGCCACTGTAATCTTAGCGTCAAACTGCACATTCACCATCGTATTCCCCCAGCCGGTACGGCGGGGATCAGAAAACGGAAGTGTCAGCGCATAGCTCTCCAAGCTCAGCTCAGAGCCGCGACCATGCCGCTCCCCCATGCGGGTGAACCACTCAAACTTTCCGTAACTCGGCAAAATGCCCGTATCCGGCAGGCCATAATGCCAGCCAGCCCCCGTTCCCACGGTGGCGGCACCGGCTTGCACCACCCCAGCGGCACATGCCGCCAGTACTGCTGCGCGAATTATCCTCATGCGCTCCAATATACCACATTCGTTTGATTTTGGCAAGTGTTATATTTATTTAAGTTTTCTTGAGCATTTGATATTTTATCATATAAGACACTGGCATTCAATCGAGCTCCTTATATACCGAGCATCCTAATGATGACATAACCAGAGCCACCGCAGCCCCCATTCCTGCATTCTTCCGCCCTTCTACCCTCTTACTCCTATGGAGAATCTAGGCTACGCTACTGGCAGAAATCAAAGAAAAGCGAGCTCTCACCGAAATGGCATAACATACACTCGGCATGTAATAACACGCTTTTCCTTCACTTGTAAGCATCAACATACATGATTTCCGGCACGCCAAGGTGTTAAATTCTCTAATTTTTTTTACCAAATCGCAAAAAAAGCTAGCGTTCACTCTAATTTTATGCTAAACTGAAGGCGTCCCGAAGAGGGAGAGAGTATATCATCATACAGGAGTGCAAAAAGCTATGAACGATCTCACTAAACCTTTCAAGCGTCTGCCGGTGGCTCTCATCGGCACTGGTTCCTACGTACCTGAAACCCGCCTCACGAACTCCGATTTGGAGAAGATGGTGGACACATCAAACGAGTGGATTATCGAGCGAACAGGCATTGAAGAGCGCCGCATCGCCGCCCCCGGTGAGAGAACGAGTGATATGGCCACGCAGGCCGCCAAGCGCGCCATGGAGGCCGCGGGAGTCACCCCTGAAGAGATTGACCTCATCATCGTCGGCACCGTCACGCCGGATACCTTTACCCCCTCCACCGCATGCTATGTGCAGGCAAACATCGGCGCAGTGAACGCCGCTGCTTTTGATATCTCCGCAGCCTGCTCCAGCTTCCTCTTCGCCCTGAAGACTGCTGTGCAGTACATCGGCTGCGGACAGGCCCGCACGGCCCTCATCATCTCCTCCGAAAAGCTCAGCCACATCGTGAACTGGGAAGACCGCAGCACCTGCGTGCTCTTTGGTGATGGCGCCGGTGCTGCCGTGCTGCGTACCGGCACAGGCGAGGAAGGTGACAGCGCCATTCTTGCCTCCGACATCGGCTCGGACGGCACCCTCACGGACCTCCTGCTGGTGCCCGGTGGCGGCTCTGCCATCCCCACCACCGAGGAAAACATCCACGAGAAGCTGTACACACTTGCCATGCGCGGCAATGAGGTGTTCCGCTACGCCGTGGCGCACATGAAAGACTCCGCGCTCTCCCTCATTGAGCGCACCGGCATTAAGCCCGAAGAAGTCGCCCTTGTGATTCCTCACCAGGCCAACCTCCGCATCATCAATGCCGTTGCACAGCGCCTCGGCATCCCCGTGGAGCGCGTCTTCATCAATCTTCAGAAGTACGGCAATACCTCCGGCGCCGCCTGTGCTATCGCACTGGATGAGGCCGTCCGCTCCGGCAAGGCCAAGAAGGGCGATATCGTCCTCATGGTCACCTTCGGTGCAGGCCTCACATGGAGCAGCGCCGCCATTCGCCTGTAATCGCGAGTTACCCGCTTGGGATTACCCCCTGCACCGGGCACAGAGTGCACTTGTGCCCGGCAAAGGGTGCCTGAAGCATGCACCGGTACTCGCAGTCCCCTTTGTCCTTCCGGATTACAAGCTACGTCACTCGCAGCTCAGCTTTCAGCGCTGAGCTCGCTTCTTTGTGTACCCGTAGCACACGGGATGAACCGCTGGTTTTCCCCCGCACCTGCCCGGCAGCCTTTGCTTTTTTGGTGGCCTTAGTGGCTGAGCAGAGTAAAACCCCGCGGCGCATCTGGGCCGTGGCGGATGCCCTGCCCATGCAGGAACGCGTGGCAGCCGAGCTCCCGCTGTGGGATGCCCCCTGCGTCTTCATCCCCGAGCGTGAAATTCATGTCAATAACGGCCTGAGTGACCCGGACCTCGCAGCCGAGCGTTTGGAAGCCCTGCGCGCCATCTCAACCCCGCCGCTGGCGCCGCAGGTGGTAGTCGTCACCGCTGCCGCGCTGAACCAGCCGGCCCCGGTATTTGCCGAGGCGGCAGAGGGCACCACCATCAGCCTTAAAACCGGTGAGGAATATTCCCCCGAGAGGCTCAGCAAAGCCTTCACAGAGCATGGTTTTGAGCGCGTGGAGCAAGTCACGGCCCGTAGCCAGTGGAGCCTTCGCGGTGGCATTCTGGACGTCTTTCCCCTGCAGTCACCCTGGCCGCTGCGCGTGGAATTCTTCGGGGATGAGGTAGAAAGCATCCGCGCCTTTGATGTGGATAGCCAGCTCTCCTTCCGCAAGCTGCCAGAGGCCGAGCTCGTGCTGGATGAGCCCCCGGCGGACCGCCAACTGCGGGATTTCATTGTCAAGGAAGACTGGGTTATTTCCCTGCCCGGCTGTGGTGAGGCGGGTGATGTACTCGTGTTCGAGAACCCGCCGGATGTCGTGGATGTGCTCCCCGAGCTGGATGAGCTGAACGCCAAGGACCCCCTCGCCTTCTTCGGCACCCCGCTGGGCAGCTTTGACACCGGTGACTTCGTGATGCAGGAAGCCCGCCGCGCCCTCGCCCGCCAGAGCCTGCTGAAGTGGCGTGAGGAAAAGTGGCGCGTGGTCATGTTCTTCCCGCATGAGGGTGAGAAAAAACGCTTTGAAGAGATATGCGGTGAGGATGAAGCTTGGCGTGCCGTGCAGAGCCGGGACGGCGATCTCCCCTTCGGCTTCACCGTGCCGGGTGCCAAACTGGCCGTGCTCTCCGCTGCAGAAATCTTCGGCCGCTATTCCTCCCCCCGCGCCCGCAAGCGCGATGACCGCGAGGACCGCCTCCGCCGCGAGCGCGCGCAAGCCCCGCTGCGTGAAATCGCCCCGGGCGACCTCGTCATCCACTCCGCGCACGGCCTCGGCCGCTTCGTAGGCATCGTGCAGGATGACAAAACCGGTGAGCAGGAGCTGCACATCCAGTACGCCGGCGGTGTGCTGCTGCGCATCCCCCTGCAGCAGAGCCACCTCGTGAGCAAGTATGTGGGCCTCGGTGCCAAGGCGCCCGAACTCTCCCGCCTGGGTGATGCCCGCTGGCGCCGCGCCTGTCAGGCAGCGGAGCGAGCCGTGCAGGATTACGCCGCTCAGCTGCTGGAGGTACAGGCTGAGCGCGAGAGCAACACCGGCTATGCCCACCCCGCGGATTCCTCGTGGATGTGGCAGTTTGAGTCATCCTTCCCCTACCGCGAAACGCCGGATCAGCTCCGCGCCATCAACCAGTGCAAGGCGGATATGGAAGCCCCCCGCCCCATGGACCGCCTCATCTGCGGCGACGTCGGCTTCGGCAAGACGGAGGTGGCCATCCGCGCCGCCTTCAAATGCGTGACCGGCGGACGACAGGCTGCCATCCTCGCCCCCACCACCGTGCTGGCGGACCAACACTACCGCACCTTCCGCAGCCGCATGAGCGAGTACCCCGTCCGCATCGAGCTCCTCAGCCGCTTCACCCCCGCCAAAAAAGCCGCAGAAATCATAGAGGGCATGCGCAGCGGTGATGTGGATATCGTGGTCGGCACACACCGCCTCATCTCCAAAAACGTCTCATTCAAGAATCTTGGTCTAGCCGTCATTGATGAAGAGCAGCGCTTCGGCGTGCGCCACAAGGAGCAGTTCAAGCGCATGTTCCGCATGGTGGATATGCTCACCCTCTCCGCCACGCCCATCCCCCGTACCCTGTACGTGGCTCTCATGGGCGCAAGGGACATGAGCACCATTGACACCGCCCCCCTGAACCGCCTGCCCGTACAGACCGCCGTCTGCCCCTACAGCGAGGAGCTCATCGCCCGCGCCATCGAGCGAGAGCTCGCCAGAAACGGCCAAGTCTTCTTCCTGCACAACCGCGTGCAAAGCATCCACAGCGTGGCGGAAACCCTCCAGCGCCTCGTGCCAAAAGCACGCATCGTCATCGGCCACGGCCAGATGGATAAGAGCGACCTCGAGTGCGTGATGCGTGACTTCGTAGCAGGTAAGGCGGATGTGCTCCTCTCCACCACCATCATCGAGAGCGGTATCGACATCCCGAACGCTAACACCATCATCATTGACCGCGCAGACCGCTTCGGCCTCGCAGACCTCTACCAGCTCCGCGGCCGCGTGGGCCGTGGCGGCCACCGAGCCTATGCGTACCTCCTCCTCCCGCCGGATGCCCTCTGCACTTCCGATGCCCGCAAACGCGTGGCCGCCATCAAGCAGTACACCGAGCTCGGCAGCGGCTTCAAAATCGCCATGCGCGACCTCGAAATCCGCGGCGCAGGTAACCTCCTCGGCACCCAGCAGAGTGGCCACATCGCCGCCATCGGCTTTGAGCTGTACTGCCAGCTGCTGCGCCAATCCATCGAGCGCCTTCAGGGCAAAGCACCCGCCATTCGCGCAGATGCCCAGCTGAAGGCGGATTTCCTCTGCGTGAGCGAGGCCGTACTCTCTACCCGACCAAACGCGGAAAACCTCATCGGCTCCTTCATCCCGGAGGCTTGGGTGGAAAGCACCCAAACCCGCATGGCCTGCTACTCCCAGCTCGCTAAAGCTCTCACGGAAGATGATGTAGATGACCTCGAGCGCCAGTGGATTGACCGCTTCGGCCGCCTCCCCCGCCAAGCTCGTAACCTCCTCATCTGCCACAAAATCAAAATCATCGCCTCCCGCCGCAATATCTCGAACGTCGAAATCTCCGGCCAAAAGCTCATGCTCACCCGGAATAAGGATTACATCCTCCTCGACCGCCGCTTCCCTCGCCTCACCAAAATTAAACCCGCGGATAAACTCCGCGAAACCCTCAGATTCCTGCAGGAGATGTGACGCTCAAAATACGCATTGACAATTCTTATATCGAGCCTTATAATCAAAGAAATAAAAGTTCTCTGTACGACATGCCTACATACATATCAGAGCTACATTTGAACAACTTCCGACTTTTCAAGGAAGCAAATATCCAGCTTCACCCAAATCTCTGCGTATTTCTGGGTGACAATGGGTGTGGTAAAACAACCATCATAGATTCCATAGCTATCCTGATATCCGGTATTTACAGAGCCATCGGAGAAGATGCCCGCTTCTTACATCCGATTTCTGCACGTTTTGGCGAACGTCACAAGCAGGCAATCAAAGGACTTTTTTCAGAGTACGCAAGAAGCACTACAAACAGCAGCCTCAAAGGTTACTTGCACATATCAGAAACAATAGCTGAATTAAAGCATCAGTTTTACCATTTGGAGCGTAATGGAAACATGCTTCAACAGATACAGGATATGAGTGACCACAGTGGGGAACAGAGTTTAGCAAAACTCATGCAGTCAGAAAATGCAGTAGCAATTCCCACCTTTGCAAAATACGGTACCGATCGCAACACGTTCTCAACTATGACAGAGGCAGTTTCATCAATCGAAACACCTCCATTTGCCGGCACCCCCTTAATGGCTCATGTGGATGCCATGCAGAGCAAGCTTGACTTCAACTCTTTTCTCAGTTGGTTCAATCAAGAGGAAACTGTCGAACTGCGTAATCAACGATACAATAAACAATACTACAGCAGAGAGCTTGATGCCGTACGCAGAGCAATCGAAAGGGTATTTGAAAACTCTGAAAGAAAAATATCATCACCTCGTTTTGAAGCATCTCCCTTACGATTTGTCGTCACCGAAACAACCGACGAGGGTAATGTGGATTTAGACTTTTCCCAACTTTCTGACGGCTACCGCAGCATGGTCGCCCTCGTTGCGGATTTTGCACGTCGACTCTCCATTGCCAATCAAAATTCCGATATTGATCCGCTTAATGGTGAGGGCATACTCATGATAGATGAAATCGATGCCCACCTGCATCCCAAATGGCAATATAGAGTTATTGAAGATTTGCGACGTACTTTTCCCAACGTACAGCTAATCGTCACCACTCACTCACCCGAGATTATATCAACTGTTGACAAAGACAACGTATACATCTTGCAAACTCAAAACGGAGAATTGCAAACCACACACCCGCGCGACCAAACTCGGGGTTGCCCCACTGCAAACATCGTGAGAGAGGTCATGGGGGCTCAGGCCGCGCCTATTAATGTGCCGGAATTTTCTACATATCTGGACTGCTTAGTCTACATACAACAGGGAGATATTGAATCAGAATCATTCAAACACGTATACGAGCAAACTCTTGCTCACTACGGAGAAACTCATCCCTTAGTCACCGAAATGAATGCTCGCCTTGCCGGAGAAAAGCATCGCAAGTCTATTGCGGCAAAATACAAACGCAAAATTTTATGAGGCATATTCCCTCACAGAGTCACCCCCTTCATGACGAGCTGATTACCGCGCGAAAGAAGGGGGTATCATGAAACGATTTCTCAACATCCCCGCAAGGTGACGCTTTGAGACAAGCTAAAGCTATAGAGCAAAACGGACTCTGTGCCTATTGCGAATGTAAGCTGACCGGTGACGATGGTAACCTCCCCAAAGGCATAGCTCACATTGATCATTTCCACCGAAGGAATGACCACCCTGAGCAAACATTCAACTGGGATAATCTTTTCCTTTCCTGCAAAAAAGATTCACATTGTGGTTTATACAAAGATTACAAAAGAAGGCATACTGAGGACATCATTCACCCTCGTTCCGAACAACCACAGGAATATATCACTTTCGTGTCTGATTCTTCATTCGGTGTATACGCTAGGCCCCTTCCAAAAAACAACCGAGCTCGAGCAGAATACACAATCAAAGCATTTAATCTGAATGCCCCAGAGTTGGTAGCACAGCGCTATCAATCCCTTATAGAAAACCGCATTCAAATTGATAATCTTACAGAAGAAATAGAGTGCGCTATCGAATATGAACTTTGGGAAGAGCAAGCTGAACTTATCTCAAAAGCCATCAAACTTTTGCAGGATTTCAGCACATTGCCCTACGCCTCAACTATCATGGCTTACGCAAAAGAGCGGTGGACGGATTACATGGACATAAGCCAATGAAACTCCGCTAACTTCACCATCCTGCTGGATCGCCGCTTCCCTCGCCTCACCAAAATCAAACCCACGGATAAACTCCGCGAAACCCTCAGATTCCTGCAGGAGATGTAATGCAGCCACCCTCCGGTAGCTCATCTCGAAGCCATGTGAGGATATCGGTAAATTCCTCGATGGTGAGCACCGTTTGAGTGGGGTCTGTTTTTCCGATGGAGTGGTCTAGCTTCATGCCAGCCGTTGAGGCAAGAGCGGCACGATAATCAGGGTTCTGCTCATAGCAAGCGCGAAAGGCGGCTTGGAGTAGCCGCCGGTAGTCAGAAGAAAGCCTAGGGAAAGGCACACCGCGCCAATAAAGGGTCTGGGCGGTTTTCCAGTCATAGCGGCGTCCGGCACGCATGGCACGGCCACCAACGAGAGCACAGATTTCGACTTGGCACTGACTATCCTGCACCTTCAGGCTCTGCAGAAAGCCCTCAAGCGAGGCACAAGCCACGCCATCGAACACGAAGGCATTTGGCGCAAAGTTGCTCAACAGGGTTGAGGGGTACACACTCGTGCGAATGTCATACGTGTTCGTGGCGGGATTATAATCAGGATTATCTGTGAAAATGGCATTCATCAGTCATATTTTCAGAACAAAGAGCCGTACTCACGCAGGCGTGTCAGGCGCCCCACAAACTCATCAATTGTCAGGATTGTTTCCGTAGCATCATCCTTGCCTATGCTGTGCGCCAGAATGGCATTGCCCGTCTGAGCCAGCAGGCGGCGGAAATCCTCGCACTGATCGTAACACGCCTGAAATGCGCGTGAGATTAGCTGCTGATACTCCTCCGTGTGGCGCCCATACGCGCGCCCCTGCCAATACAGCGTCTGCTTCTTTTTCCACTTTATCTCTGAGCCCACATTCTTCGCACGAGGTCCACTCATTCCGCATATCTCCAGCTGGCGCTCCGCATCATCCGTCTTCAGAGACTGCAAGAATCCCTCCAAACTCTGAAACTCCACGCCATCCATTGTGAACGGTTTGTACCCCAGATTGCTTAAAGCCGCAAGCTCCGGCCTCACCTTCATGCGAGAGGATATATCTATCACTAGCCCCTCATTATCTATCATTTCTTCTAAAGTTTTCATTTTGTTTGTATAGATTATACATACATATGAGCGCTATCCAGCAGCAACTGTTCAAGAACTGCACCAAATATTTTTAGCTTCTCCACCTGTTTTAACTAACAACTTGCAAGGGGGAAGGTGTTAGGATAAAAGGGAGGCATGAACTATATAGCAGCGTTGGCGTTACTGGTGGCGGTGATGGCGTGGCTGGTGGGAGAATATATGCGCTTGGAGCACCTGAAAAAGCGAGTGGAAGGAGCGTGGAGTCAATGGAACCATGCGACGCGGCGGCGCAATGAGCGGCTGGGGGATTTTGTGACGGTGCTGGCGAGTTACATACCGAAGGAAGACCAACTGGCACGGGAAATGAGGCGCTGGGTGACAGACAGCGGGAGAGCACTGGATGCACTGCACGGAGCGCCCATTCAAGGGAGCGGAACAAGGCTGAGCGAGGCAGAGCAACGCCTGCAAGTGATGATGCGCAGCTCAGGGCGTGCGGTGGAAACCAACGCGGAGATGAGGGCGAGCGTTCATCTGCAAGAGCTGTACCAAGCGGTGGCAGTATCTCACCTCATGCAAAGCGCGGAAACGCAGCATTACAACCGGCTGGTGCATGATTACAATGCGGCACTGGAGACCCCGATGACGCGCCTGCTGGCACCGGTGCTGGGCTTCAGCGCGCTGGAAGAAATCCGGCAAGGGCGGCGATTTCCATGAAGAAGCGTACCGACAAAAAGACCGCAGGCCTGTGATAGGCTGCGGTCTTTTTGGTATATGAACTAAAGTAAGATTTACTTAGCCTCTTCCACGGTCACCTTGGCGTTGCGGGCCAGGAGGTCAATCACCTTGGAGGTGATGATGGAAAGGCGGATACCGGTCATGCGGTTCTCACGCTGCAGCTTGCGGATGAAGCTCTTGAGGTTCTTCTCGCGGGCCTGCTCAGCCATGTTGGTGATAGCCTGAAGCATTTCGTTATCGGAGGCGGAGATCATCTCACGGCGAGCAATCTCCTGCAGAGCGAAGTACACGCGGAGGTTGCGCTCGGTCTCAGCCTTAGCCTCCTCGCGCATGGCGTCCATGTCCTTAGCGGCGTCGTAGTTACCGGCCTGGATAGCGGCGTAAAGCTTGCGCTGCACGGTGTTCTCGTTCTCACGCTCCACGAGGTCGGCGGGAAGAGCGAAGGTGAGCTGGTCAGCAAGCTTCTCAGAAATCTGGTCAGCCTTAGCCTCATCATTGCTGCGCTCCTTGCTGCTCTTAAGGTTCTCGCGAACGATGTCGCGGATTTCCTCCATGGTCTTGCCGGGCAGAGCAGCAGCGAAAAGCTCCTCAGTCACGGCGGGAACCTGCTTCTCACGCACCTCCTTCACCACGCAGGAGAAGGTTACCTCCTTACCGGCGAGGTCAGAGATGGGGAAGTCCTCCTTCAGCTTAGCAACGATGTCCTTGGACTCACCGGCGGAAACGCCCTCAAGGCCCTCAGCGAGCTCGGGGATGAAGCGCTCATCCTGCAGGCTTACCCAGTAATCCTCACGGCCCTCAAGGAAGCCAACGCTCTTGCCGCAGTACTCGGCGGTGGGCTTGCCCTCGCAGGTGGTCTTGAAGTCCACTACCACGATGTCACCCTTGGCGCTGGCGCGCTCTACGGGCTCGTGCTTAGCGGAAGACTCAGCAAACTTCTGAAGAGTTTCGTCGATTTCGGCGTCGGTCACCTCGGTGGTGGGAACGGTCACCTCGATACCCATGTACTCGGGGAGCTCGAACTCGGGCACCACGGTAAGGGTGGCGGTAAGGGTGTAGGAACCATCCTCAGCGATGGTGCCTTCGGGGGTACCGAAGTCCAGCACCTTCAGATCGGGGTTCTGCTCGAGGCACTTGTCCTGAATGTCGCTCTTAAGGCGCATTTCAAGCTCTTCGTTCACGTCAGCGGCATAACGCTTGGCGATCACGCTCTTGGGGGCCTTGCCGGGGCGGAAGCCGGGCAGGCGCACGCTCTTGGAGTAGGCAGCAAGGATGGAGTCCTTAGCGGCGGCCACATCACTGGCCGGAACGGTGGCGCTCAGGCTAACCTGACAATCGCTGATTTTGTTGATGCTGATTTCCATAATAACTAGAGGTTTGAAAAATTTTCGCGTGGCGCATTATAGCCCTGAAAGCACACAAAAGCAAGCGCATAGTGCGAGATGACGTAATTTTTGAGACAAAAAGAGAGATTTCCTCGGGAAGAAGCAGCTTTACAAGGAGATGGCAATGGAGGACAATCTCCCCGCGGTCAGGGCAAGCACGACCACAAAATACAGCAAAAAATGTAGCAACGTCATTTTCTCAGTGCACCGAGCTATGGACTGTTTTTTCCTTGCCTCAGGGGGGAACATATGCTAGAATCTCGGAGTATGAAACGAGCATTTTTCACAGGGCTTGTGATGGTGCTAGTGGCGGGGTGGCTGCACCCGGCTGCAGCTGCTGAGCAGAAGCCGAATATCATACTGGTGCTGGTGGATGACATGGGCTGGGGTGACTTGGGGCTCAACCAACCGGCAGAGCATGCAGACACGCCGCGTATCGACACCCCTACGCTGGACCGCCTTGCTACACAGGGCGCTCAGCTGCGCCGCCACTACACTTGTGCCCCCGTATGTGCCCCGGCACGCGCCTCCCTCTTCACCGGCCTTCACCAAGGGCACGCAGAAGTCATCCGCAATAACAGCTTTGACGCCGCATTGGAAAACGGCCACACACTGGGCAGCGTGCTGAAAGCCGCCGGCTACAGTACGGCCCTCATCGGCAAGTGGGGTATAGGCGGCGGCCGCGAGAGCGGCGGCACCCCCACCACAAGCCCCGCTTGGCCCACCCTGCGCGGCTTTGATTTCTTCTTTGGTTACAATAACCACTTAGCGGGGCATCGTCACTACCCGCTGGAGGAAAGCAATGCGGACCCCGAAACACACCGCAACGCCATTTGGGACGGGGACGAGATGATTACCGACCAGCTGGCCGGCTGCTACTGCACGGACCTCTTCACCGCTCGTGCGAAAAAGTGGATAGTGGACCAGCACGAGGCGGACAGTACCAAACCCTTCTTTCTGGCTCTTACCTATGTGGCGCCTCACGCCCGCTTGGGTATTCCCGCAGGCCCCTACCCCGCCGGCGGCGGTCTGAATGGTGGCGTGCAGTGGCTGGGCACCCCCGGCAAAATGATTAACACGGCCCAGCCCGAAAGCTGGGACAGCTTCATTCACCCCCAGTACCGTGAAGCTTGGCAGGCTTACGCCAATGAGCGTTATGGCAATAACGCCCCCCACAAGCTCATGACCGCCCGCCGCCACGCCTCGATGATTACCCGAGTGGACGAAGCTCTGGGCGACCTCGTGAAGCTCTGCGAGGATTTGGGCATCGCGGATAACACCGTCATTATCTTCACCAGCGACAACGGCTCCCATGATGAGCCGGGTGCCGTGGGTGGTTTTGCCGGGCATCCAGCACCGGCGCAGGACCCCTCCTTCTTCCGCAGCTACGGCAACCACGATGGCATCAAGCGTGATGTGTTTGATGGCGGCTTGCGCGTGCCCTGCGTGGTGTACGGTCCGGGCATCGTGAACAGCGGCCTCATCAGCAACACCCCCACGCAGTTCCAAGACTGGATGGCCACCGTGTGTGACTTAGCAAACATTCCCGCGCCCATGCGCTGTGATGGTACATCACTGCTGCCACTGCTGCAGGGGCATGATACGCTCAGCACCCAGCCGAACCGTGTGCTGTATGCTGAGTACGCCTTTGGCGGCGGCATGGCCCAGTACCGCGACTACACTGCCGACAAGCGTGGCCGCACCCGCGGCGAGCAGCAAGTGCTCATCTTCTTTGACCACCGCACCCGCCGCTGGCTGAAAGCCCTCCGCACCGGCATCAGCACCGGTCAGGAAGATTGGGAGCTCTATGATACGGAGGCAGACCCCCACGAGAGCACCCGCCTGCCGGAATCCGCCAGCCCGGATATGCAGCGTTTCCTCTGCAACCTTGCCCTCTGGAACCGCCGAGCCTATGATTACTACCGTGATCCGCAGGCGCCCCGCCGTAACAACTCCTGCGGTGGCTTCCGCAGCTATGATATGAACCTCGTCCCCGCTGCGCCGAATGCCACCACTGATGGCGGCCACGGCCTCTACATGCAGCAAGTGCGAGCCACAGCCCCCTGGGTACCCGCCGCGGTGGATGCCCCCGCCACAGCAGACCTGCAGATTGAGAACCCGAACGGCATCACTCTGTCCGCTGGCACTATCACCACCTTCACCGGTTATATCAATGTGCCCACCACCGGCCACCACTGGCACTTCTACCTCACCCTTAGTGATGTGCCCGGCTCTCGCGCCTTCGTGAAGATGCACAACTTCAACCTCATCGACGCTGACGCCACCTACACCCCCGGCGCCACCGCCACCGAAAGCGCCGCCGCTAACACCGTGGAGCTGGACGCCACCCGCACCGGCTTTAAGGGCATCCCCCTCACCGCCGGCCTGCACCCCGTCACCATCACCGTGGTACAGGGAGAATCCGCCCCCGGCACCCTCCGCATGGAGTGGAACCGCGGCCCGCAGAATGGCCGACAAACGCCCCGCGAGCCCATCCCCGCTGAGGCTTTCCGCCCCGGCCCCATCTATGTGCCGGCGGTTCCCGCCGCGCAATAAGCCTCAGGGCTCCGACTTCTCAGTGCCTCATTTCCTCCCGCGGAATGAGGCGCTGTTCCTTTTCATGGTTGCCAAAAAGTGAGAGCTGTGTTAAACTGAGGCCATGCAGGCAGGGAATGAAGAAAAAGTGGATGCACTGTGCAAGCGGCACTGTGCCTTTGCCCTGTATGCCCTGCCCGGCGAAAAGAAGGCTCATTTCTGCATGGCCGCAGATGGCCGCACGGAGAGCACCGTCAGCCTAGGTGCAGGTTTCATCATTGCGACATTTACCGGAGAGCAGCTCTTCATCCCCGCTGAGCTGGAAGAGCCGCCCGCCACGGCAGATGCTTGGACGGAACTGGAACTAGCCCCCGAGCGCCCAGCCACCACACGCAAGCAATATGCAGAACTTTTCAAGCTGTACACCGGGTACATTCACAGCGGGCGCGTGCGAAAAATAGTGCTGGCCCGCACGGCAGATGAGGCTGTGACTCCGGATTTCTCGCCCTGCCGAGCCTTCATGCAAGCCTGTGAAGCCCGGCCGGAGGCGTTCAAGGCGCTGGTGCATACCCCCCAGCACGGCACTTGGCTCTTCTGTACCCCGGAACAGCTCATCACCGGACATGATACGGACTGGCACACCATGGCACTGGCCGGCACCCGCATGCCCTGCCGCCTGCCTTGGGATTCCAAAAACCGCAGAGAACAAGCGTTGGTAACGGAGTTCGTGCGAGAAATCCTCACCCCGCTGGCCGACGAAATCAGCGAGAGCGCCCCCGAGAACCTGCGCGCCGGCAATATCGAACACCTTTGCACACGCTTCCACCTGCGCATGCCTCAGGAGAATCTGCTCCGCGTGCTGGCACAGCTGCCACCCACGCCAGCTGTATGCGGCTCGCCGGTGGAGACTGCCCGCGAGCTACTGCTCTCCACTCCGGACATTAACCGCAGCTGTTATGCGGGGTATCTGGGGCCATGGGATAAAAGCGCCGTACAGCTCTACGTTTCCCTGCGCTGCATGCAGATATTCCCGGGCTTTTGCCGACTGTACGCCGGTGGTGGCCTCATGCCGGATTCTGATGAAGAAAGCGAATGGCAGGAAACCCACGCGAAGATGCAGACCATGAGGGCGCTTATCAGCTAATCGCAAGCGGGTGAAGAAAGATTTATTACCAAGGGGTATGAGTGAGTATTTATTTAAGGTAACCGGCATGAGCTGCTCTGCCTGCTCAGCCCGAGTGGAACGCGCCGTGGCTCCCTTACCCGGCGTGCAGAGTGTGCAGGTGAATCTGCTGACCGGTAGCATGCGGGTACACATCTCCGAAGAACAAACGCCGGAAGGCGTCATCTCCGCCGTGGAGGCCGCAGGTTATGGCGCCACACTCTGCACCGGAGAACGCCTGAGCACGCAACGAGAAGACGCAGGGTTGAAGCGCCGCTTTTTCTCCTCCGTAGCGCTCCTGCTGCCGCTCATGCTGGTGCACCACCTGTGGCACGGCGCGCTCTCAGATGTGGTGCAACTGCTGCTCGCCCTGCCTGTGCTGTGGCTGAACCGCCATTTTTTCAGTAATGGCCTCAAGGGCGTACTGAAAGGCGCAGCGAATATGGATACGCTCGTTGCGCTGGGTGCGGGTGCCGCCATGGCTGATGGGTTGGCTAATTTATATTTCCATCACCGCGGAGTCTGTTATTTCGAAAGTGCCGCAATGATTGTAACGCTCATCACGCTGGGCAAGTGGCTGGAAGGCAGAGCCACCAGCCGGACAGGCGGAGCACTGGAGAAGCTGATGAAGCTTATGCCACGAGTGGCGACTGTGCTGCGGGACGGGCAAGCGCAGACCGTGCCGGCAGATGCCGTGCAACCCGGCGAGCTAGTGTTGGTGCGCCCCGGCGAACGCATCCCCGTGGATGGCACGGTAATGGAAGGAATCTCGGCAGCGGATGAAGCCGCCCTCACCGGCGAAAGTCTGCCCGTGGAAAAATCCCCCGGTAGCACGGTATATGCCGGCACAGTGAACCGCCACGGCACTCTCCGACTGCGCACGGATAAAACAACAGCGGAGAGCGAGCTGGCGGGCGTCATCTCGCTGGTGGGCGAAGCCTCTGCCACTAAGGCGCCCATCTCCCGCTTGGCGGATCGCATCTCCGGGGTATTCGTGCCCATCGTGGTCTGCCTTGCTCTGCTTACAGCTGCCGGCTGGCTGCTGAGCGGTGCCGAAGTGGGCTTTGCGGTGTCATGCGCGATTGCGGTGTTAGTTATCAGCTGCCCCTGCGCGCTGGGGCTTGCCACGCCGGTGGCCATCATGGTAGGCACCGGGCGCGGCGCAGAATGCGGCATTTTATTCCGGAACGGCACAGCTCTGGAGAATGCCCACCGAGCCACCGCAGTGCTGCTGGATAAAACCGGAACCATCACCACCGGTCACCCGCGCGTGACAGATATCATCCCCGCCGCCGGACATACGGAGGAAGAATTACTCCGGCTCGCTACTGATTTGGAAAGCGAGGGCAACCACCCGCTGGCCGAGGCCGTACGTAAAGCCACGGCAGCCCTCACGCCACGCTGTATCACGAATGCCACCTATCACCCCGGACGCGGTATCACGGCTACTCTCTCCGGCACATCCTGTGCCGCCGGAAATGCGGAGTTGATGCAGGAAATGGGGCTCACCGCACCAGATACCTCAGCTCTTGCCGCTCAGGGCAAAACACCGCTTTTCTTTACCCATGGCAAAGAGATGATAGGGACACTCGCCGTGACAGACCCGCTGAAGCCGGAGGCCCCCGCCGCCATTGCCGAGCTGAAAAAACTGGGGCTGCGTGTGCTCATGGTAACCGGTGATAATGCCCACACGGCGGAGGCCATTGCCCGCCGGGCCGGTGTAGATGAAGTGCACGCCAATGCCTTGCCCCAGGACAAGGACGCTCTCGTTCGCCGCCTGCAAGCCGAGGGGCAGCGCGTGCTCATGGTGGGGGACGGCATTAATGATGCCCCGGCCCTCACGCGAGCAGACGTAGGCATGGCCATCGGCGCCGGTACGGATATCGCCATGGAAAGCGCGGATATCATCCTCGTGCGCAGCAACCTGATGGACACCGTGGCGGCCCTGCGCCTCAGCCACGCCGTGCTGAGAAACATCCGCGGCAATCTTTTCTGGGCACTCCTGTACAACTGCCTCGCCATCCCCCTCGCCGCCGGGCTTTTCTTCCCCTTCACCGGCTGGGTTCTCCACCCTGCCGTGGCTGCAGCCGCCATGGGCATGAGCAGCTTCTGCGTGGTCACTAATGCACTGAGACTACACCGCTTCCATCCTCTCCCCCCTCAAACCATGAATACCATTACGATTAAAGTAGACGGCATGATGTGCCCCCATTGTGAGGCCCACGTCACTAAGGCTCTGCTCGCCATCCCGGGCGTGGCTGATTGCAAGGCGGACCACAAGGCCAAACTCGTCACCCTCACCACCACGCAGGATATTCCCCTCGCCACGCTGCACGCCACCATCACAGAGCAAGGGTACACAGTGCTGTAAAATCAGCACTTTTCGTCCTGAATACACAAAAAAATGACAAAAGCGTGATAAAATACTTGACACAGGGAACGGAATGAGGTATTCTCCCTGCCCGTTCCCGGACAATCTATCAACCACAATCAATTATATCATGCGTTCCGTTATCGTACGTAAAGGAGAACCGATCGACCGCGCTCTTAAGCGCCTCAAGACCAAGCTGGACACCGAGGGTATCCTCGAGGAAATGCGCCGCCGTCGCGCTTTCGAGAGCCCCATGGATGAGAAGCGCCGCAAGGCTCGCTCCGCCAGCAAGCGCAACAAGGTAAAGTGGCGCTTCACCAACAAGGAAGAGATTCCCGCCGCTGCCGTAACCCCCGCTGCTGAGGCTTAAACCTTCTCCGTCTGGGAAATTTTCTGAAAAGACGCATCTGAAAAGATGCGTCTTTTTCTGTATAAAGAACTGCCAGAGAAAGAAAATTCTTATTTTTGGGCTTGAATGAAGGGCAGCTCTGTGCTAGTCTCATGCCGCTATGGAACCTGATTCACCTCACCTAAGGGGCTGCCTGGTCGTCTTTGAAGGCATTGACGGCACGGGCAAATCTACCCAAATCAAGCTGTTGGCCGACTACCTGCGCAGTCAGGGTAAGGAAGTAATAACGGATTACGAACCCACCCGCGGCGAATGGGGTATGAAAGTGCGAAATGCAGCACTGAGCGGCGAACGCTTGGGCATAGAAGAGGAAATCAACTGCCTGCTGCAGGACAGGCGTGAGCATGTGCGAGAGCTTATCGAGCCCGCTTTAGAGCGTGGCGCTTGGGTGCTACTGGACCGCTACTATCTTTCCATGATGGCCTATCAGGGTGCCACCGGCGTGAACGTGGAGGACATACGCGAAATGAACGAAGAGTTCGCCACCATCCCGGATGTGGCATTCTGGCTGGATATCCCCGTGGAATTAGCCATGGAGCGCATGAACGCCCGAGGCAACGGGAAGGACGCGTTCGAAAATGAGAGCTTCCTTCAGGCCTGTTCTGATATATACTCATCCATGGAGATGCCTTGGCTCTTCCGCATCGAGGCCGATGGTACAATTGATGAAGTTCACGCCAAGGTGCGTGACATCATCCACTCGGAACTATGATAAATCCCACCGTGACAACCCACATTTCCCTGCGCCCGTGGAGCCTGACAGATGCTCCGCGTGTCGCTGAGCTCATGAACAGCCCCGTGGTTCTGCGCTATCTGACCTGCAGGCTGCCTAATCCGTACACCTTGGCAGATGCTGAGGCCTTTCTAACGAAAGTAGTGGAACAAGTGCAGCCGCAACGGGCTATTCTGTTTGACGGCAAAGTTGTCGGCTGCGTGGGTGTACGTCCAGATTTCGAAACGCAGGACTGCATGCTGGGCTACTGGCTGGGCGCCTCTTGGCATGGCCGCGGCATTGCCACACAGGCGGTTGAGCAATTTCTGGAACTTCTGCCGGAGCTAGTACCGGGCACCAAAACGGTAACAGCCTATGTGTACGAGCCGAATATCGCCAGCATTCGTGTGCTGCAAAAATGCGGATTCTCCCATCAGGGAACACAACCAAACCCGCCCCCAGCCGGGGATGGCAATAACTACCCCGGGCTTTGTTTTCTCAAAGTGCTCTAAGAAGATTACACCTTTCTTCTGGCCCACTTGAGCTTGACAAGCATGCGGTTCAGCACAAGATACTCCACCGCCAAATCCACGGAGAAAAGAAGCCAAATGCCCACGAGCGAAAGCGTCTCCGGCCAGAAGCAATTCCACAAGAAAAGGCAGCCCACGCGGAAAAAGCCCATGCAGCCGTACGAGACATACATCACACGGCGGGTATCACCCGCGCCGCGAAGGCACATCTTCAGCATCAGCATGGCCGCATAGAATGGCTCCACCAGCAGGAATACCTGCACCACAGGAACCGTCGCAGTCATCAACCCCTCTGAATTGGAGGCAAATATCTTCACGAAAATCTCAGGGAAAGCATAGAACGCCACGCCCATGAGCCCCATGAATACCACGCTGTAGCGCACACATTTGCGGATAGTCTCCAATGCCAAGCGCACACTTCCGGACCCCAGATACTGCCCCACCAGCGTGGCACCGGCCATACCAATAGCAAAGCCCGGCAGGAAGCTCATGCTCTCAATGCGGATGGCAATGGTATGCGCCCCCACATAAGCATCCCCCAAGCCGGAAATGACGCGCAGCACGTAAATCTGAATGAGCCATATACCGCCAATCTCCAACGCCTGAGACAAGCCAATGCTCAGAATGCGATACATGGTGCGAAGATTCGGCAGAAGTTGCTGCAGACTCAGATACAGCGGAGGCACGTAGGTGGCTGACTGTCCTGCCGCATATTCATCCAGCGAGGAGCCGGCCAGGCAGCGGCGCATCTTTGCCGCACGGCTCGCCAAAATGCCCAAAAGAATGCCAGCAGCCACCGCCATACCGACCACCATCCCCAGCGCTAGGCCTTCTATGAACATGCCAAAGCAGTACACGAACATCACGCTGAAGACGATGTTCAGTCCATCCACCGCCAGCATGATGAAGAAAGGCGTACGCGTATCCCCGGCGCCGCGCAATGCCGCATTCACAGCAAAGACGATGCCTGAGAAAATCGCCACCCAGCACCCGGTATGCATGTACATCAGCGCCACATCCTGAGCATAATCACTAAGGGTGAGTGCCTTCGTAACAAGAAACTCTGCGGTCAGGTACATGAGCAGCGCGGAAAGCACACCGGCCAGCAGGCCCAGCACAGCCGCCTGATTAGCGGCATAATTCGCCTCGCCGAACTTTCGGGCACCCGTCATACGGCTCACAATGGCGGTGGCACCCATACCGACGGCACCCTGCATGAGGAAGCCCAGCCACATGACATACCCCGTCACGCCGATGCCGGAGGCAATCTGCTCCGTCACCTCATCAGGCGTGTTCATGTGCGTGGCAAGGTAGAGTGATGTGGAGGCACAAATGAAACTCATCACCTGCTCCAGCAGCGGCCAAAGTGCAATATGGATAATCTGACGCGGAAGACTAAGGCCAGCAAGGCTACCACCGAGCTGCCCTTTGCCATGCAGCGCGGCACGTACTTTACCTTCTCGCCCGTCTCCAACACTCATAACAACGCTATTTAAGCATATTTCCCTGAGAAAGTGAAGCTAAAAGTGGCAATAAGTTCGGCTTGACTGAAAGGGGGTGTTATGGTATATACGCTCGCGTATGAAGAAACTCATTTCCGTATTCGTCGTTGCCCTTGCCCTGAGCTCCTGCGCCACCAAGACAGTTAGCCGCACTGAGCTCTTCACCCCCACCACTGCCACCCTCATTAATTCTGAAGAGCTTACCGGCATGATGTACTACGGTGCTGACGACCAGTACGACTACTTCACCCGCGGCTGGCAGCGCCTGCGCGTAGCCAAGACGGAGAACGCCGTTCCCTCCTACGCTCGCTTCACCTTCAACAACTGGCAGGGTGGCAAGAAGTACACTGAATGCCTTCAGCAGAGCACAGTGAGCCAGCTGCAGAGCCTCCTGAGCGGTTTGAGCAATGCCCAGCCCCTCCCCTCTGCCACCACCACGCCTGCCACCTCTACACCCACCACCACTCAGCAGCAGCGCGCTCAGATGATTCAGTCCATCCTGCAGAGCGCCCTTCAGCGCTGATGGATATACTCCAGCCACACCGGAAACCATGGCCTCACATCCTCAGTTCCCTCGGGTAGACATGGCCGAGCGCCCCTTCATCCTCTTCTGGGAGGTGACTCGGGCTTGCGCTCTGGCCTGCAAACACTGCCGGGCTATTGCCCAGCCGCAGGCTCACCCCGATGAACTAAGCCATGATGAAGCCATGGCTCTGGTGGATAAAATCGCGGAGCTGGCACCTCCCATGCTTGTGCTGACCGGGGGTGACCCGATGATGCGCAGCGATATCTTTGAGATCATCTCCTATGCCACGCAGCGCGGCCTGCGCGTGGCTCTCAGCCCCGCCGCTACTAACCGCCTCATCAATACCGACTTTGCTCGGCTGAAAGAGGCGGGCGTAGTCAGCATGAGCCTCAGCTTGGACGGTGCCACCCGCGAGACGCATGACCGCTTCCGCGGCGTGCCTCACACCTTCGAGCGAACCTTGCAGGCTGCTCAAGCCGCGATGGACGCCGGAATCCAGCTTCAGGTAAACACCACCTTGGCACAGTCCACCCTGCCGGAGCTGGATGGTTTCATCGAGCTCATGAACCAGATAAAGCCGGATGTATGGAGCGTTTTCGTGCTGGTGCCCACCGGGCGCGCCTCACTGGAAGACCTGCCCACCGCCGAGCAGCTGGAGAACGTATGGCAGCGCTTGGAAGGCCTGCGCAGCACCCTACCCTTCGCTATCAAGACCACTGAGGGGCACCACTACCGCCGCGTGCTCATGCAAGCGGCCACGAAAGGCGGTCAGCCCCCGCGCCACCTCATCCCCACTCGTGATGGCAAGGGCGTACTTTTCATCTCGCACACCGGCGAGGTTCAGCCCAGCGGCTTCCTCCCCCTTACCGCCGGCAATGTGCGGACAGATGACCTTGCCACCCTTTACCGCACACACCCCATTTTCGTTCAGCTGAGGGATGATGACGCCCTCGGTGGCAAATGCGGGCTCTGCGAGTTCCGCCGAGTTTGCGGTGGCTCCCGCGCCCGCGCCTTCGGCACTTGCGGAGACATGATGGCCGCTGAGCCGCTCTGCAGTTACATCCCCGCAGCCCTTCGCAAAGGCTGATAACTTTCACACGATTCCGTCCATGATTAACATCACACGCTTATGGTGCGGCGCAGAGCAGCCCGCAGACCACATACGCTATGGCTTAGGACACGGCTCTGCCTCTCCCCACGCCAGCACAGCCGCCTGCGCCCCCACTTCATCTCGCACGCGCAAACCCATCGTGGTGTGGAATATCACCCGCACCTGTAATCTGCGCTGCGTCCATTGCTACGCGGACTCCCATGCGCAGAAATATCCCGGTGAACTCAGTCTGGAACAGTGCCGCGCCGTCATTGATGATCTCGCGGATTACAAAGTGAACGCCCTGCTACTTTCCGGTGGCGAACCCCTGCTCCACCCGCACCTGCCTGAGCTGCTCCGCTACGCCACAAAAAGAGGGCTGAAAGTCACCATCTCCACGAACGGCACCCGCATTACCCCGGAGTATGCAGCCATGTTCAAGAAGCTCGGCGTGGCATACGTCGGCATCTCTCTGGACGGTATCGGTGCCGTGCATGATTCCTTCCGCGGTGTGGAAGGTGCCTTTGACGGCGCTATCCGTGGTTTCAAACGCTGCGAGGAAGTGGGCCAGAAAACAGGCCTGCGCCTCACGCTCACGCGTAACAATGTGCAGAGCATGGAGGAAATCCTGAACTTCATCGAGAACGAAGGCATTCAGCGCGTCTGCTTCTACCACCTCGTACCCACCGGCCGTGGGGTGGATGTGGCCAGCCTGAAGCCGGAAGAAGCCAGGGCCGCGCTGGATATGCTCATCGCGCGCGCTGAAGCTTGGCATGCCGCCGGGCAAACGCGCGAGCTGCTCACCGTCACACAGCCGGCGGACGGCATATACATCCTGCTGCGCCAGCTCCGCGAGCGCTCTCCCCTTGCCGCCCAAACGCTGAAGCTCTTGGGCTGGAATGGCGGCGGCGCCAACTCCTCCGGCCGCGGCATCGCTAACATTGATACCCAAGGCAACATCCACCCGGACCAGTTCTGGCAGAGTGTCACCCTCGGTAATGTCAAAACGCAGAAATTCTCAGACGTGTGGGAAGCATCAGCAGAGCCCTCCGCTGCAGAGCTACAAAAACTCCGCGGAGCGGAAAATCCCCTCGAACGCCAGAAACTGCTCAGCGGGCCCTGTGCCACCTGCAAGCACTTCGCCCTTTGCGGTGGCGGCTTCAGAACACGTGCAGCCTTCGCTAATGGCCATTGGTTCGGCAGTGATCCCGGCTGTTACCTCACGGAAGAAGAGCGACAGACTGAAATTAAGCTCTAAACCCGCTGACACGCTTTTTCCTCAGGCCGTAGTTCATCCTGCGGCCTTTTTCATGAAAAATTAGTGTTTTTTTCCTGAAAAATGGGCTTTTTGCTTGCATAGGGAGAAACAATGTGATATCACTATTTATGTCATGAAGCGCTTACTCCTTTCTACACTTCTTCTCGCTATGCTCGGCACAGCTTATGCCGACATTCAGGCGCCCCCCGCGTCTGAGTACACCGCCACACGCAAGCTTGGCCGCGCCCTCGGTAACATTTTCTACGCCATCGAGGAACTGCCGGTAACCGTCATCCGCTGGAACTCCGCTGAGGGCAACTATGCCGGCGCCTCCGTGGGTATCGTTGAGGGTGTCACCCGCACCATTACCCGCATGGGTTATGGCCTCTATGAGCTTGTAACTTTCTGGGCACCCACCTACAAGTGCACCTATCGTCCTCCCTATCAGGGTAGCTGCGGTCGCAGCGGCCTTAAGGAGTACAATGTATGGTCCGGCTTCTCCGAATTCCCCGAAGAGCTCGGCTTCCAGTCCGATGTGCCCTACACTCGTGTATCCGGTCAATAATGACCTGAGGGTGCTAAGGATCGCGACCTGAGTACCTTCAACTCAAATTAATTTTCTCTCCCCACCCTCGGTGCGCACCGAGGGTGGACTTTTTTATTATCCACACGGCACATCAAAGAAGCCTAAAAAGAGGGCGAATATCAACGGGACTTTCTTCCGCCGAACAAAAACATCAAAATAAGAAACGTCGGCCCACAGAATCCGACAAAGAAGGATTTACCAATCTCTCCGAAACTAGTTCTCCCCTCATCTATGGCAACAATAACGCCAATGATACCACAAATAAACGAGAAAATAAGATAGAGGGTACAGCCGAAAGGAAGACATCCTTTCTTTTGGGCTTCTTCGTCCTCCATCATAGCCCTACGTTGAGCTTTCTTCCGAGCTTTATATAGCTCACGCATTTGCTCCCCATCCCAATACATGTCAGGCTCCGGGTCTGCCGGAGGAGGCGGAGGCAGCACGGGCCGAGGAAGTTCTACGGGAGCTACCCGCTGAGTGGGAACAGAGGCATTTTCCAAATAGGATAGCCACTGACGAGCGCTCTGCCAGCGCTTCCGGCGAGACATGTGCAGAGCGATGTCAATGGAGGTGAGAAGCTCATGGCTGAAACGCGTGTGCAGTTCATCGTTTCGAGACAACAGCGGCAGCTTGTCCTCCACCACGCGGGAAAGGGCCCGCTGCGGATCATTGCCGGTAATAAGGCGGAAACAGGTAGCCCCCAGAGAATACAAATCCGTCCAGGGGCCATTCTTATCACCATCACTAAACTGCTCCAAAGGCCCATAACCGGGCGTCCCCATCAGAGGCAAGGAACCAGAGTTCAGCGCACGAGCCGTGCCAAAGTCTATCAGCACCGGGTCTCCATCATGCTCCAGCAGGATATTTGCAGGCTTAATATCTCGGTGCAGCACACCCTGGCTGTGCAGGTATTCAAGCGTTTCCAGCAGCTGGCGAAGAATAGGCAAAAGCCACTCCTCATTGATTACATCAGGAGGTGGTGCCGCCTTATGGTGTCTACCCGGGCACCGGTGACATCACATAATACGCCGTACCCAATGCCTCAAAAGTGGTCAGTACCGGCACAATCCCGGGGTGACTCAGCCGAGCCAGCATGCGGGCTTCGTCCAAAAAGCGGTCCAGCGCCCATTGAAACTCAGCAGCCTGCTCTTTAGAGGCCGGCCCCACCATCAGACTCACCGAATCGCGGTGGGAACACTGCCGCGGAAAATTTTCTTTTATCACTACAGGCCTATCAGTCGCAGCTTCATGCGCCAGATAGGTCACGCCGAAACCACCTTGGCCCAGTTTACGATCTATAACGTAAGCTCCCAGCTCAAACCCCGGAGGCAACTCCGATGAATACACAATAGTCTGGGCGGTGGGTATGTTGTTCATAGCGTACTTCAAACATGATTATATCATGCAGATGGCCATTAGCAAACATTTTCAACTAAGCTCAACGGGCATGGTTTCATCAGTGGGAGTACCCTAGTTTAATTTCCTGCTCTACCGCTTTTCGATGTTGTCATAGATAAAACCACCACGCCTATTACAAAGCCAATAAACGCGCCTATTGCACCGCCGTCTGCCCCACCGATTAGCCGACCAATTCCCAAGCCGCCTAGTATGCAGAGAAAGAATGTCCCGGTGGGTAAGCAGCCTAAACTCCAATCATCGGGTTCATCCGCTTGCTGGGTGGTCAGGGGCTCGGCGGCTGGAGAATCTTTCTCGGGGGTATGAGGCTGAACCGGAGTATGGGCAGGCGCAAGTTTTTCCAGCCATTCCTGCGCACTCTGCCAGCGGTCTTTGCGAGGTACACGCATAGCCTTATCAATAGTACCAAGGAAATCTGAGGAAAAGCGTCCTTGTAATTCTTTACGCTCGGTCAACAATAGGAGTTCATCCTCCTCCATGCGCCCCACGGCGTCCTGAGGGACTTCGCCGGTAATCAGGTAATAACATGTGGCGCCCAGCGAATACAAATCCGTCCACGCACCGTTCTTGCCATGAGCAGTGAACTGCTCTGATGGACTAAAGCCCGGAGAGCCAATCCGCGTGAGAGTATGCGTTGCATCAGATGAGCGCGCGGTACCGAAATCGATAAGCAGCGGTGAGTCGTCCTCACGCAACAGGATATTCGAAGGCTTAATGTCACGATGCAATAAGCCCTTCCCATGCAGGTAATCAAGAGCCTCCAGAAGCTTCTGCAGCACGGGGCTCAGCCATTCTTCATTTATCGTCTGCGGAGAAGGAGCCGCCTTATGAATCTCCTTGCCCTCCACCTGAGGCATCACATAATACGCCGTCCCCAAAGCCTTGAACGCCGTCAGCACAGGCACTATACCGGGGTGACTCAGGCGGACAAGCACCTTCGCCTCATCCAGAAAGCGTGTCAAAGCCCACTCATAGAGCTCTTTATCCTCAGCAGATGACGGGCCTACCGTCAAATTCGTTGTGTGGCGCTGAGAACATTCCCGAGGAAAATTTTCCTTTATCACCACAGTCCTATCTGTCACAACTTCATGCGCCAAATATGTTACCCCAAAACCACCATGCCCCAGCTTGCGCTCGATGACATAATTCAACAACTCATATCCTTTCGGAAGTTCGGAGGAATTGATAACCGTAACGGCTGGGGGTATGTTGTTCATGGCGTATTTCTGTCATAAGTATATCACGTCCACAGCCCATGACAAGCAATTTCCCCTTACCCTCCTAAAAACGAAGGTCTCGGAGAACGCTTGGAACAAAGCGAACAGCAAGGGCCAATGAGTAAAAACGCAATAATTTAATGCCACGCATTATGCCACCCCTAGACGGGGTTCATGTTTTTTTATTCCGGTACCCGGGGTTCCG
>JAFWZG010000139.1 GCA_017517385.1 Akkermansia sp. | reverse complement strand
ATATGAGAGTTGAAAAACAAGGAGTTATAAAACATGAGATATTCATAAAGGCGCTTCTCATATACAACTTCATCACCCTAACTCATAAAAATCTAATCTTTTACAACTTTTATGCTTGCATCAGCATCAATAATCCTGTATCCTTGCGTCAGCAGCTTAGGGCAGGTCTCTCAGCCTCCCGACGCGCGTGGGAACGGGTACCCCTGCACGAGCTGCCAATCCTACTAACACATACATTATTAGTACTAATAACAATGAAAAAGACACTTATCGCTCTTATGGCTCTGGCAGGTATGGCATCTGCCGACTATGTCTGGAACGGCGGCAGTGAAGTCAATTCCGACAAGTGGAAAGACTCCGCCAACTGGACTATCGACGCAGAGGACACCTTCCAAGGCAACGGCCCCGGTATGACAAACTCTAACATGTGGGGCAACATCTATATTTCCGGCGCAACAGGTAGTGTCGGTAACGAGGACAATTTCACCCTCGAAGGTTGGAGCTTGGATCTGTACCTTACCAATGGCACTAATCTGACCTTCCAGCGCATCCAAAAATTCCAGGGCGGCGCCTATATCAGCATTGATGAAACGTCCGCGCTTACCATCTACTCCTACTATGGTGGCAATGATGGCGGAATCGTTACACTTGACAACAAAGGCAGCTTCACATTGGGTTACAGCCTTCGCACACAGGGCGGCGAGGGCTTTGCCATGAATCTGTACGACACTGGCATTGTCACTCTTCAGGCTCAGAATACAGGACGTATGAACTATGCTAAGGTAAGCTCCATTACCGCACAACTGACTGGTATCAAAGAAGGCATTCAGGAGCGTGTTCTGGTTAACAAGGGTTCCATGGTCAGCTTCGACAACACTCAGACCACCTACGCTTTCACCGATGCTAATGGCATCACAATGACTGCTGTAGACTCTCTGGAGGCACTTGCAGAAGCAACCGCTCCCTCCTACTTCGTGACGAAGGATGATTCCGGCATCAAGGTGTCCTACGTTCTTGTACCCGAGCCCACCACAGCTACTCTGAGCCTTCTGGCTCTGGCTGGTCTGGCTGCTCGCCGCCGTCGTCGCTAAAGCGACTTTGGCGTGACAAGCGCCGCCGCCGCAAGTAATCATTGCGAAAGGCACATTGATTTAACAAAGGGCCGCTGCTCTCCGGAGCAGCGGTTTCTTTGCTTTTTGAAGAACCATCTTAAAGCATAGCTTTTGCTTCCCACCGAGCCAAACAGGGAGATTCAGATTACTACGACCGGAAAAATACGGGTCAACTCCAAAAAGTGTGGGAACGCTGTTATTTGAGTCATCGGCCATGTACGCACTCTACTAATACCCTTAGTTTGTAATTTTGGAAGTTTCTGTAGCCATAGCCCCGCCGTTGAATTCCTTTTATCTTACGATGGAAGCCTTCCGTGATTCCATTATTTTTTGAGAAGCGCCACATACGGATGATGGGTTCAAACCAATAGCTAAGCGTTTTAGCCAGTGCATGAAAGTGCTTGGTTGACTCGCTTCGCATCTGCTCCATGCAGTGTTTGAGTTCTCGTATGAGGGAGAGACATTGTTTTTTTGTTCTCTTTTTGTTGTTAAGTAGCTTACATAGTTTTTCCTTAAAATCGTATGCTGCTGCAATGATGGGGTTGGCCTCGAGGAATGCTTTGAGGGTTGATTTCTGGACTCCTCGTCAATTTTGTATCGTTTTGAGTAGGCCTGAAGCCACGTTGGCAGCATGGGATGGAGCCGCTTACCGCAAGGCTGGTCGGATTTCAACCAAATTGACTTTATAAGCTCGATGTCGCAGGGTTGCAATATGGGCAGACGCCCTCTCTTCTCCACTCGCTTGCGTTTTCGAGCGCGTGATAGTATCTAATAATGCTTTTAGACGACTTGTAACCAGTTAGTTCCATTAGTTGCTTCAGAAGTTCGCCCTTAGCTTTACGGGAGCGTGTCTTTCGATACTTTACTGCGTTAGAATTCAGTAACTCTATTATTGCTTATTTACTCATTCTGAGTAACATGTGTATATATTAGTGTCTGATTTATGAGGCATCCAGCTTTTCACGTGTCAGCCGAACTCGTGGGAAGTGTCAGTTCGGTGACTGGATTTTTGAGGCAATGCGAATTGATTTTTTTCCGGAAAAAACGGTTTTTCCGCTTGCGTTCTCACGCAAAAACAGCTAAACTACGCACTAGCAGCTTGGGATAGGTCTCTCAGCCTCCCGACGCGCGTGGGAATGGGTATCCCTGCATGAGCTGCCAATCCTACTAACTCATACACACAATTATTACAAATATGAAGAAGACGCTTATCGGTCTTATGGCTCTGGCTGGCATCGCCTCTGCCGCTTCCATCGGTTATGACGAAATGACTGATGCTCAGAAGGCTGGTGTTACAAAAAGCTGGGCTGACTCTCAGACCCTCGTCGCAAGTAGTGATGTATATGCAGCCCTCAGCACCGGAACATCATTCACGATTTCCTTTGACATTGCTAACATCAACATTAACGACACCGAGACTGTCGTTGCCTGCTTCGCCGGTTCCCATCACGCATACGGCTGGGATGATGGCAAATTGCTAATCAGAATGTCTGATTCGGGAAGCCTTACTCTTATCAATTCTCATGGCACCAGCTCCAATGCTTGGTCAGAGTATTTTGATGGTTCTACCTATGGTGACAACTCGGTTAGCGCATACTCTACTGATTTGGGCTTAACTGCCGCTGAAAGCCTTACTACTACCACTACCTATACATTTGTATCGGATTCCACAAGCAAGACTTTCACCATTTACAAGAATGGCATCCAGATTGATCAGTGGACCAACTGGAATACGGATACTGGCCTCATCGGCACGCAGCTTGGTGGTAGATGGGAGGGTGGCTGCAGACTTTCTGGAGAAGACTCCGTCGTTCTCGATAATGTGACCATCTGGAACAAGGCTCTGACGGCTGATGAAGTGAGCTCCATCGTCATCGCTCCCGCTATCCCCGAGCCCACCACGGCTACTCTGAGCCTTCTGGCTCTCGCTGGCCTGGCCGCCCGCCGCCGTCGCAAGTAACCCCCTTGCTAGGTGGGCGTCTCGCCTCGGCGTAGTAAGACTGCCAAAGGCAGGACGCGTAGACGGGAGCCCACCATCCGTCTTCGGGCTTATGCCCTACGCCGAGACAGGCGGCTACTCTGAGCCTTCTGGCTCTGGCTGGTCTGGCTGCTCGCCGCCGTCGTCGCTAAAGCGACTTTGGCGTGACAAGCGCCGCCGTCGCAAGTAACCCCCTTGCTAGGTGGGCGTCTCGCCTCGGCGTAGTAAGACTGCCGAAGGCAGGACGCGTAGACGGGAGCCCACCATCCGTCTTCGGGCTTATGCCCTACGCCGAGACAGGCGGCTACTCTGAGCCTTCTGGCTCTCGCTGGCCTGGCCGCTCGCCGCCGCCGTCGCCGTCGCTAAAGCGACTTTGGCGTGACAAGCGCCGCCGCAAGTAATCATTGCGAAAGGCACATTGATTTAACAAAGGGCCGCTGCTCTCCGGAGCAGCGTTTTTTTGTTTATTCGTCCCCTACGGCATAGCTGCGAAACTGAAGAGCTTCTACCGGAGCTCATGGATTAGGCGGGCATACGCCAGCGGAAATGCTGAGCTCATGCTACCTTCACCCAAGGCTCTCCGCCGCAGCGGTTCATTTGTATTTTTCAGCGGAGGAGAAACGCGGCAGTGGTTATTCCGGATTCGCCCCATGGTGCACCCCAGAACAATCCAACGCACAGAAAATAAATAGAGGAGGAATTTGCTGTTACAAAAAATTGCTAAAAACAGGTAGAAGGTGTTATGCTCCGTCCTTCCATTCACTCCAGTATGAACAACGAACAAGTAAACAGACCATCATCCCTTCAGAACTACAGCGAGAGCAGAAGCATACCCCGTGCCAGCTACATACCGCGCACCCTCGTGGGAGCCGGGGGAGTGAGGCTCTACCGTATATTCCCGGACAATCCTAGAATCCTCACTAGGATAAATATAATCTAATGGACTGAAATAAAGTAAAATAAACTTAATTTTAGGCTTGACTTCGACATAGTGCGGCGTTATAATGTCCGCACTACAATGGCTATT
>JAFWZG010000010.1 GCA_017517385.1 Akkermansia sp. | reverse complement strand
CTGCATGGATAACGCATGGCTGCGAGCAGAGGGATATATCTCTTTTTATCAACTCCTCAAACGCTGATTGGAAACCGCCGTATGCCATAAATGGCACGTACGGTGGTGTGAGAGGGGGACGAAAGTCCCCCTACTTAATTTCTCCGTCTGCGAGGAGTGGAGCTTTATGCAAGTGGGTTAGCGGTTTGCGGAGCGAAGCTTGATAACGCAGTTTTGGAAGCCGCGTTCAGCCGCGATGTCTGCAGCTGTCTGGCCATTTTTGTCTCTCAGGGTGGTGTCAGCAGCTCCGTCCAACAGGAACTGAATGGCGGCAAGGTTGCCATACCACGCGGCGTAGTGCAGGGCTGTCATGCCGGAATTATCCGTTGCATTGACGTTAGACCCGGCCTGAAGGAGTTTGATGATGCAGGCGGAACGAGAGCTGCCAAACTCATCATGGGTGTCTCGTTGGTTGATGATGGGGAAGGCACAGGCACTGATGAGCGGAGTAAATCCACTGTTGTTTCTCAGCTCTGCCGGTTTTTCCAAGAGGAGGCGTTCCACACAGCGAGGACTGCCGAATTGTGCTGCGATGTGAAGAGCTGTGTTGCCTTCGTTATCTGTCAGGTTAATATCAGCATTATTCAATAGCGCGATACTTGCTGCCGTGGCCTGATCAAACATACAGGCAGACATCAGAATGGTTTCTCCTTCGTGATTTCGGGCATTGACGTCACCTCCATTCTCCAGATATTGTCTGACAGTATCATCCTCTGTAGAGATGCGGGCCGCAGCGCAAGCTTCATTAATGGTAGGCTCGTGCAGGAGGGGGGCAAGCAGGACGCCTCCCAGTCCTAAGGCGCCAACTCCGCAGATGCAGGCTAAGGTAATGAGAGTTTTCTTATTCATGGTGCGGTTCTGTTTGTTTGCTGTGGTTGTGCTCATGGCGGTATATTAGGTGGTGTGTGTGATTATCCGGAATGATGATGGCCGGTAATATGCTTTCATATTGTACGATGCATACTCTGCCTGTTATGTTCAAAGGTAAATGCAAAAAAAAGCCCTGCAAGCAGCAGGGCTTGTACGGTAAAGATGAGGGCGGGATGCTTCAGCGCGTGAGCTCTTGGAGCTGCTGCTGCATTTCTCGCACGATTTTCGGGTGCTGCGGGGCGATGTTTTGCTGTTCCTGCAGGTCGGTGCTGAGGTCGTAGAGGTGGTCAGTCCTCCCACGGCGGTAGTATTTGTATGGTCCTCGGCGCAGGGCCAGCATGACTCCATTATTGCTCTCAATGATGTGAGGGGCGCCCGTGGTGTCCTGTCCGAGAAGGGCAGGAAGGAGGTCGCGGCTGTCCGGCAGGGCTCCTTCCGGTATGGTGGCGCCGGCAAGGGTTGCCAGAGTGCGAGCGAGATCCACTTGGCTGATGAGTGCCGGGCAGTCTCCCGTGCCGGTGCGACCGGGCCAGGAGACGATGAAGGGCACGCGGGTGCTACCTTCCATGATGCCGTATTTGCCGCCGGTAAGCTTGCCATCTCGCCAAGTGCCGGCATTCATGGGGGCCACGGGATTGTGGCCGGCGCAGTCACGAATGGAGCCATCAAAGTAACCATCATTAATGACGGGGCCGTTATCACTGCTGAAGATGAACAGGCAATCACTGTAGCCATGCTCGGTGAGGGCCGCGCGGAGGCGCCCGAGGCAGTCATCCATCTGCACAGTCACATCACCGCGTATGCCCATGCTGCTGCGCCCCTGAAAGCGCGGGTGCGGGGCGCGCGGTACGTGGATATCATTCGTGGCGAAGTACAGGAAGATGGGCTTCTGCATGGCTGCACTTTCAGCAATGAAGCGTATGGCTTCTTCCGTGAGGCGGTCCGCCATGTCCTCGTCCTTCCAGAGGGCAGATGTGCCGCCGCGCATGTACCCAATGCGGGGAATGCCGTCAATGATGCTGCAGTTGTGCTGAGGGCCGTTGCTGCGGGCAAACGGGCGCACGAGCTGGGGGTGGGTGCTGCCAAGGGGCTCACCGGGGAAGGGGGTGCTGTAGCTCACACTGATGGGGTCCGCCGGGTCCAGATTCACCACGTGCCCATTCTGGAGGTAAACGCAGGGCACGCGGTCACCGGTGGCAGCAAGAATGAAGGCGTGGTCAAAGCCGACTTCATTCGGGCCGGGGGAGATGTGACGGTTCCAGTTCGTGGGCTCGCTTCCGCGGCCAAGGCCGAGGTGCCACTTGCCGATGACGGCTGTGCGGTAACCGGCGCTGCGCATGAGTGAAGGCAGGGAGGCTTCCTCATCCTCCGTGGGGAGTATGAGTTTTGCATCCCCCGGCAGTATGCCTGTGCCGCGGCGGCGCCATGCATAGCGGCCGGTGAGAAGGGAGTAGCGCGAGGGGGTGCATACGGAGTGGGTGCTGTGTGCATCCGTGAAGCGTAGCCCTTCATCTGCTAGGCGGTCCAGATTAGGGCAGGGTATACCTTCGCAGCCGTAGGTGGAGGTGTCATGATAACCGAGGTCATCCGTGTAGAAGATGACAATTGCCCGGGGGCGTTCTGCTGCCATCAGCGGCAGTGCCAGCAGGGCCAAGTGTAGAAGAAGGCGGAACATGCTAATCATTATAACAAGTTTTGCCCGCTTGTCACGTAGAAAAAAGGCCGCGCACACCTTGGGGTATGCGCGGCGGGAAGTGTTGAGGCTGCTCAGGGCAGCCGAGGGGTTAGTCCTCTTTCTTGTCATTCTGCACCAGCTTGGCGCAGCAGACGATGAAAAGGCCCCATACGATGCCGCAGGAAAGCAGCATGGTGATGATACCGGCGATTGTCATATCTTGTCAGAAAAGGTGGGTTAAGGGTTATTCCGGCTTGTTAATGTTCTTATGGAACTTGTTTGATGTGCGGATGACGAAGGCGAAGAAGCCTGCCACCAGCAGTACCCATACCAGCGGGAAAATGGCACCGGGTTTCAGCTCCAGAATGTTTGTGATGTAGGCGCAGGGCTTATCAATGATGTTTTGGAAGACCCATGCTGCGAAAATGGTGAACATGAGGATGGGAGTAATCCAAGTGACGAGGAAGCCCACGGCGCGGGGGAGGCGCAGGCAGGAGCCGTGGCGCAGCTCAGCCATGCCCTTGTTTGTTCCCCATACCACGGAGAAGAGGTAGAGGTAAAGGCCGGTGGTAATGTACAGGCAGATGTTGCCGAACCAGAAGTCCAGCGTATCCAGTGCCAGCAGATCCGTGGTGAACCAAGCCACCAGCAGAGCGCCGCAGGTGAGCAGCATGGCCAGCAGTGAGATGCTCTGGATGCGGCGCAGGCCCCAGAACTCTTCCAAGAATGCCACGCCCGGCTGGAGCATGGAGATGGCGCTTGTGACGGCGGCAATGAAGAGCAGTACGTAGAAGAGGGTGCCGAAGATCTGGCCACCGGGCATGCTGTTGAATACCTGAGGCAGCACGTTGAAGCCGAGGCCGAAAGTGTTGGCGCCTGCTGCAGCCGCTACACCCAAGAAGCCTACTGCTGCCGGGATAATCATCATGCCGGCCATGCCTACCTCCGTAGCAGCATTAGCGGCATTGGCCGTCAGGGAGCTCAGGGCTACGTCCTTGTTGCGGCGCATGTAACTGGCGTAGGTGCACACGGTGCCGAAACCTACGGAGAGGGAGAAGAATACCTGACCGGCGGCCGCAAGCCAGAGCTGCGGATTCAGCAGGCCGCTGAGTACGCTGATGTGGCGAGTCTCGATTTTGGCGGCTCCGGGGTTTTCGCTCTTAACCTTAGCAATGAGGGCTTCCTGCTGTTCGGCAGTGGCGCCTGCAGGTATCATCCCCACCGTGGTACGCCCTGTTTCGGTGACTTCGCCGGTGCGGGGGTCTTTAGCCTCATTCACGGCCACGAGGATGGTCTTATCCGGGTTCCACATGTAGCCAAGGCCCTGGCTGATGCTGCGCTCGGGGTGTGCGGGATCAGGTGTGCCCATGGTCAGCACGCGCATCAGCACCAGAAGGCAAGTGACGATGAGCACGGGCATGCTCCATTTGCAGAATTTTTCGATGCCTTTGCTTACACCGCGGAAGATAAGGTAAAAGTTAATGATGAGCACGATGAGGAAGAAAATCAGCGCACTGCTTTCTCCGGAGAAAATGTGGCCGTCACTGGGCAGACCCACGAAGTTGACGAAGAAGTTGCCGTACTCTTCTGTGGAGCTCAGGCTCAAATCACCTATGGCGGTGTGCCAAGCGTAGCCGAGAGTCCATGCTTCCAGATAGATGTAGTACATGGCCAGAGCCAGCGGAGCAAGCACGCCCATGATGCCGAGGTATTTCCAAGCGCGGGAGCCGGAAAGGCGGTAAAAGATAGCAGCTGTGCTGTGGGCTCCGAGGCTGCCACCGCGGCGGCCTATACCCCATTCTACCCAGCTGATGGGAATGCCCAGCAGAAGGAAGGCACAGAAATAGGCTATCATGAAGGCACCACCGCCGTACTGGGCAGCCAGGCCGGGGAAGCGCAGGAAGTTACCGAAGCCAATGGCACTGCCGGCTACTGCCAGCATCACGCCAAGGTTCGTGTTCCAACTTTCGGATTTAGGTTGTTTTGACACGGTGTCAGATGGGGGTGAGGTTTGAATTATGAGAAGGGTTCGCGGTCGTATTTTGTTTCTAAATCTTTATTGCGGTGGCGGAAACGGGCGGACGTGTGAGCCACGAGGCAGAAGAAGATGGTGACGATAAGAACCCAAGCCAGCGGCAGAATAGCGCCGATTTTACCTTCCAGCAGGTTGGTGATGTGATAGCTTTGCTTCACGAAAAGATTCTGGTACAGCCATGCCAAGAAGATGAAAATCATAATGGCAGGTGTAACCCAGTTAATAAGGAAGGCGATACCGCGGTTGATGGGGATGAGTGAGCCGCTGCGCAGCTCGGCAAGCCCCGCCGGGGTGCCCCATATGAAGCGGAAGACGATGAGGAAGAGAGCAGAGCTCACATACAGGCTCAGTGTGCCCAGCCAGAAGTCCAGCGTATCCAGTGCCAGCAGGCCATCCGTGAACCAGATGACGATGACGGAACCGATGCCCAGCAGCATGGCAATAAGGCTCACGCTCTGTACGCGGCGGAGGTTCCAGAACTCCTCCACGAAGGCTACTGCGGGCTGTGTGATGGAAATGGCACTCGTGATGGCACCGATGGAGAGCAGAACAAAGAAGAGTGTGCCGAAAATCTGGCCACCGGGCATGCTGTTGAATACCTGCGGCAGTACATTGAAGCCGAGGCCGAAGGTGCTTGTACCTGCAGCTGCTGCAACTCCGAGCAGGGATACGGCGGCAGGGATAATCATCATGCCGGCCAAGCCTACTTCAGCCACCTCATTGGCAGCGTTTGCCGTGAGAGAACCGAGGGCGATGTCCTTGCGGCGGCGTACATAACTGGCATAGGTGCACACGATGCCGAAGCCGATGGAAAGTGAGTAGAAAATCTGCCCGGCAGCGGTAATCCACATATCAGGGTTCATCAGGCCCTTCATCAGCGTGATTTCCTCGCGCTCGATGGTTGCCTCCGGGTACTCCTGCTGCAGGCGGAATATGAGGGCAGCTTCCTCTTCAGGTGTGGCAGAGGCCGGTACCATGCCGATGGTCTTGGGCGCCTCAGCGCTAGTGTCCACCAGCATCACCTTATTCGGGTTCCACATGTAGCCGAGACCTTCGTTTACGTTGCGCTCGGGGTGGGCTGCATCCGGAGTGCCCATGGTCAGGACGCGCACGAGGATGATGATGGCCGTGATGACGAGAATGGGCATGCTGATTTTGCTGAACCATTCAATGCCCTTGTTAACACCTCGGTAAATGAGGTAGAAGTTGGCAGCCAGTGCCAGCAGGAAGAAGATGAGCAGCGTGCTTTCACCTCCGGTGAACACGGAGCCGTCACCTGTAAGCCCGGTGAACTTCGTGAAGAAATCCCCGTATTCTGCGCTTGTGCTCAGGTTCAAATCACCCACAGCTGTATGCCATGCGTAGCCGAGGGTCCAGCCTTCCAGCGCGATGTAGTACATGCTGATGGCCAGAGGCACGATGATGCTAACGAGGCCGAGGTACTTCCAGCACTTGGTTTGAGAGATGAGGTAGAAAATGGAGGCCGAGCTGTGCCCGCCTAATCTACCGCCCTTGCGACCAATGGCCCATTCCACCCAGCTGAGCGGAATGCCCATCAGCAGGAAGGCGCAGAAATACGCTATCATGAATGCGCCACCGCCATACTGGGCTGCCAGCCCGGGGAAACGCAGGAAGTTGCCGAAACCGATGGCGCTGCCAGCTACTGCCAGTACTACGCCCAGGTTGCTGCTCCAATTCTCGTTTTTAGTTTTCGTGCTCACGGTAATGGCCGCCATTATACGCTTGAGAATGTTGGATTGTCAAGGTAGAAGTGTGGCTTGCTAAGCTTCTTGCTATGAAAAAAGCCCCGCGGTTCTCACCGCAGGGCTTTTTGAAGGAATTGTATCCGTCAGAATTAAATCTGGCCGTACAGGGTCTGGCCCTTGGACAGAAGGTCATCAGCGGCAACCTGAAGGCGCTCGGCGATACCCTGCTCACCCTTCTTCAGGTAGGAGCGGGGGTCGTATACCTTCTTGTTACCCACCTCACCGTCAACCTTCAGCATGCCATCGATGTTCTGGCACATGTGCAGAACGATGGGCTTGGAGAAAGCGTACTGGGTGTCGGTGTCGATGTTCATCTTCACCACGCCGTAGGAGATAGCCTCGCGGATGTCGCAGAGGTCGGAGCCGGAACCGCCGTGGAATACCAGACGCATATCCTCACCGTGCTTCTCCTTCACCACAGCCTGACCGTCGCGCAGGATGGTGGGCTTCAGCTTCACAGCACCCGGCTTGTATACGCCGTGTACGTTACCGAAGGTAGCAGCCAGCATGAACTCGCCAACGCCGTTGAGCGTCTCGTAGGTCTGCAGCATGTCAGCGGGGGAGGTGTAGAGCTTCTCAGCGGGAGCGCCGGAGGTGTCCACGCCGTCTTCCTCACCGCCTACAACACCGATCTCGATCTCGAGAACGATACCCAGCTCGGCGCACTCGGCAAGCAGCTGCTTGGAGAGCGCAAGGTTCTGAGCCATGGGCAGAGCGGAAGCGTCCAGCATGTGGGAGTTGAACAGGGGGCCTTTGCCCTCGGCGATGCGCTTCTTGCTCTCGGCAAGCAGGGGACGCAGGAAGCTGTCCACCTTGTCAGCCTGGCAGTGGTCGGTGTGCAGAGCAACGAATACGTTGTACTGCTCGGCGAGGCGGTGTACGGCCTCAGCCAGCACGATGGCGCCGATGGCGGAATCCTTCACGGCGGTGCCGGAAGCGAACTGACCGCCGCCCAGGGAAATCTGGATGATGCCGTCGGACTTAGCCTCGGCAAAAGCCTTCAGGGCGCCGTTGATCACCTCGATGGTGGTCACATTGATGGCCGGGTAGGCATAGCCTTTAGCCTTGGCCGTATCAAGCATCTTGATGTACTGTTCTTGTGTAGGTACAGGCATGGTACTTATCTGTTGTTTATCGTTCTTAAGTGCGGGTGCACCCCGCATTTCACGCGCACATTGTACCCTGCCACCTCCGTTCTGGCAAGCAAAAAGTGTGAAACTATTCATTTTTCACTCACTTGCGATGCCGCTCGGATGCGGAGGTTAGATGTGAGATTCCATGCGCGTGGAGTGAATATGTTTGTCGCTATGATAACTTGACGTAGCGGAATGGATGTGCTATACTGCGGCTCAGGTGATGAGATAATCATGGGGCTGCAGTTAAGCGTTAAAGCTCCGGTGCCGGTTATTGATTCAGCCTCCGCTATCAGGGGTAATCCGCACACTGTTTTCTGATTATGGATAACGAAACACTACCACGGAACGAGGCTTCCGGCCTTGCGCTGCCGCCCGGTTTGGTGCTGGGTAAGTACCGCATTGTCCGAAAATTGGGGCAGGGCGGCTTTGGTATCACATATTTTGCTCAGGATACCCAGACCGGCGATGAGGTGGTCATTAAGGAGAATCTTCCTTTTTATTATTCCAAGCGGTGTGAGGACACTCTGGAAGTGAGCCCGCTGGGGGGGCCGGATGCCAAAGCTCTGTATGAGAAGTCTATCCTGCGTTTCATTCAGGAGACCCGCCTGCTGGCGAGGCTTTCGCACCCGAACATTGTGCCGGTGGTGGCCGGTTTTCAGGCTTTAGGTACAGCTTATTATGTGATGCCGTGGGTGGGAGCATGTGATTTGCAGAATGCCGCTCCGGAGCCGAATGTGATTAATGAAGCGTGGCTTGTGCCTATTCTTTATGATCTTCTGGGAGCGCTGGATTATCTTCATGGTCAGAACCTTCTGCACCGTGATCTTAAGCCTAATAACATTCTTCTGAAAGATGGACGCACGCCCATCATCATTGATTTCGGTACAGCGCGTGCTCTTAAAACGGAGGTTTCTGCCACGAAGGTGAGTACGCCCGGGTATACGCCGGCGGAACAGGTTACAAAAGGCGGGAAACGTGGTGCTTGGACGGATTTGTACACCCTCGGGGCAACCTGTTACCGCCTGATTACAGGTTCTAATCCGCAGGAAGCCGTATCTCGTATCGTTTCTGGTGATAAGATGCCCCGCCTTGCGGACGATCCTGAACTCCGCAAGCGTTTCTCGGTTGCTGTGTTGGAAGGGGTGGATAAGGCGCTGATGCTGGAGACGTCTGACCGCTGGCAGTCCGCCAAAGATTGGCAGCGCTCGCTGCCCGACCCGCGCCCGTATGATTTGGCCCGCGAGATTCGTGTTCTGAAGGAGAAGTTGGCCGCTGCAGAGGAGGATAAAAAGAACCTTCGCTTCATGCTGACGGAGCTGCTGGAGCGTGATGGGGTGCCGGAGGAAGCGCTTGAAGAGGCTTTGGGGACAGGGCCTGTTCCCGGGCCTGCTGAGCTGAGTGAGGCCTTGCAAGAGGCCGTTGCTGCGGGCCAGACTTCGCGAGTGCGCGTTCTGTTGCATTTGGGGGCGGATTTGAATGCGGTGACTCCTGAAGGGGCCAACTCTCTCTTGCTGGCTGTGCAGGGTGGGCATACTGCGTGTGTGGCTGTCCTTCTCAGTGGCCCTGAGGATTGCGAACAGGTGCAGGAGGCTCTCCGGGTGGCCGCTCAGAATGGCAGGGCAGATATTCTGCGCTACCTGTTGGCTGTGCCGGGGGTAAATGTCTGTGCCTGTGGCGCAGATGGGCAGACTCCCCTTCACCTAGCCGCTCTTGCCGGGCAGGCGGAGGCTCTTCGTTTGCTGCTTTCTGTGCCGGGTGTGAATGTTTGCTGCCGGAATGCGGCTGGTGAAGTTCCTCTGCAATTAGCTGAGGTTTGGGGGCATAGCGCTTGTGTGAGTCTGCTGAAGTCGGCGGGTGGCTGATAGTGTTGCTGGCAAGCTGTAAAAATATCCGGAATTATTGAACGAATCGAGCGGCGGTGGTGTCCGATAAAATGTCAGTTAGTTAGATGATATGAATGAGTGCGGCATAGCTGCTGAATCTTTTGTGGGTGGTGAAGCTCAGAGGGCTTTGCCCGCTGGGCTTTGTTTGGGCCATTATGAGATAGTTGAGGTGCTTGGGCTGGGGGAGGGGTGTATTACCTACCGGGCTCTGGATGTTGAGTATCAGAAGGCCGTTGTTATTAAGGAGTTCTGTTCGAGTGCTTGTTCTTACCGCCTTCCGGATGAGATGGAGCTGGTTCCCGTTTCGGGGGGGGAGGCGGAAGGAGTATTTAGGGCAGGGTTGCAGAAGTTTGTCAGCCGCGGGAATACGCTGTCGGGTATTTCGCTGCCCGGGTTTCCGTCTCCATGGGGAGTTTTTACCGCCCTAGGCTCTGCGTATTATGTGCGTCTTTACGAGGAGGGTAGTTCTCTGGGGTGCCTAGATATGCCGCCTGACCGTATTACTGAGGATTGGCTCAGGAGGTTTCTGACAGCCGTTCTTACTTCTCTTTCTGCTTTACATGGGCAGGGATTGCTCCATTCCCGTATTTCGATGGACCATATCGTCTTGCGCAGGGATGGCTCACCTGTCCTCATTGGTACTGAGCTTTTTAATGGGGAAGAGCCCGAGTTTCTTGCGCGTGATAGGAATGCCTTTTCCTGCATGGCTCCGGAGTATTTTGTGGCTTCACGAGAGCCTGCTCCCTGTTCGGATCTCTATTCGCTGGGAGCTGTCTGTTGCCGTCTGATGACGGGTGAGTATCCGCCCGTTGCCGGCCAGCGGATTATCAGCTCTGATTCTTGGAAGCCGCTTAGTTCTCGCCCCGCTCTTCGGGAAAGGTTTGGCGCTGCACTTCTTGGGATGCTTGATAAGGCTCTCTCTCCGGAGATGAAAGCGCGCTGGCAATCTGCTGATGAGTGGCTTAAGGAGCTGGATGTGCTCGCTCAACCGGTATGCATCCATGCTGGGAAATCTCGCCGGAGAGTGAAGATTATTTCTGCCGCTGCAGTACTTGCCGCGCTGGCGGGGGCTGGTGTTTACTTGTTGAATCTTTCCCCGGAGCAGGCGGTGGAGGCTCCGGCTGGGGCCGGTTCAGGCCCGCAGATGGCGGATGCAAGTCAGCCCCGGAGGGGAAGCTCTGGGATAGCGCAGGCTGCCCGGGTGTCCGACGCGGAGACGCTCGGCCGTCTTATCGAGGCTGGGGCGGATGTGAACGCCGTTGATTCCTCCGGCTTTACTGCTTTGAACTGGGCCGTGTACAATGGAAGTGCAGAGTGCGTGAAGCTTCTGCTCGCTGCTCCGGAGATTGATGTGAATAGGGCGGATTCACAAGGCTTTACTCCTCTTTTCTGGGCTGTTTACAAGAATAATAGCGAGTGTGTGCGGTTGTTGCTTGCTGCTCCCGGTACCGATGTTAATCGGCAGGATAAGAATGGCTGCACACCACTCTTCTGGGCTGCACGTAACGGCTTCTCTGATGGCATGCAGTGCCTTCTTAATACTCCGGCCATAGGCGTGAATAAAGCTGGCCTGGAAAACAAAACGCCTCTGTATGAGGCTGCTCTAAATGGGCACGCTGAGTGCGTGCAGCTTCTGCTGGCGGCTCCCGACGTGGAGGTAAATGCAGCTGATATTCATGGCCTGACGCCGCTGAGTGTGGCGGCTGATTCCGGGCATGTTGAATGTGTACGGTTGCTGCTGGCGGCTCCCGGTGTAGCTCCGGGGATGAGAGATAAGTTCGGGCGCTCTGCGCTGGATTTGGCTGAAGCTGCTGAGTATACAGAGATTTTGGAGCTGCTGCGCTCCGCTCAGCCTTGACACCCTTTATTCGTAATACCCCAAGTTCCTAACTATTCAGACATTTATATGATGGCTTCAGCAAATCAACTACCTCATGCTATACAGAACGGTGATATTGTAGAACCGATGGCGCTGCCGCTGCCTGTTAATCTTGGAAACTACAAGGTGCAAAAGGTGTTGGGAAGTGGTGGTTTTGGTATCACCTATAAGGCTGTTGATGAGAGGAATGGTAAGCAAGTTGTGATAAAGGAATGCTTGCCATGTAAGTACGCCCGGCGTACTCCCTCTTCTCTGAAAGTGGAACCCGGAACCGGAGAAGACGCTGAGAGGTTTGCAAAGTCTCTGCAAAGCTTCATCAATGAGGCTGCCATGCTTTCTAGGCTGGATCATCCCAACATCGTGAAAGTTTTGGGAAGTTTCAAAGCATTGGATACGGCATATTACGTGATGCCTTATCTGGGGGGCACTGAACTGCAGAAGGCCGCCCCTCCCGCAAACAGGATAAGCGAGGATTGGCTTTGCCCCATTTTGAGAGAGCTGTTGAAGGCTTTGGATTACCTGCACGGTCGCAAGTTCCTCCACCGTGATATTAAGCCTGAGAATATCATCCTCTGTGGTGAGAATAGCCCGGTTCTTATTGATTTCGGTAGTGCGCGTTCCTTGGATAGTGAGGGGCCTCTCCCTAAGTTCATTTCTGGCTCCTATACCCCGCCGGAGATGATGAAGAGCAAGGGGGATTGTGGGAGCTGGTCTGATCTTTATTCTCTGGGAGCTACATGTTATTTCCTGATTACTGGTGAAACGCTGCCCGAGTGTCTGGATCGGGTCGTGGATGATCCCTACATCCCGCTTGCCGGAAGGGCGGAATTATCTAGTCGTTTCAGCCAAGAGTTCCTTAAGCATATTGATGTATCTCTTCGTCCAAGGCCTGCTCACCGCTGGCAGGCTGCACGGGAATGGCTTGAGGCTCTGGATGAGGGGGGGATTAAGACCGAGGGCGGGGCTCTGCGTAAGGCCGCAGAAAACGGTAATCTCGGCGAGCTGCGCCGCCTTATTGAAAAAGGGGTGGATGTGAATTCTGCAGGGCGCAAGGGCTATACCGCTTTGCACCGTGCCGCTTATGAGGGCCACACCGAGTGTGTGAAATACTTGCTGAGTATTAAGGCTACGAATGTGAATAAGGGGGATGAAGCAGGTTTGACTCCTCTGCACAGGTCGCACCCGGATTGTGTTCCCCTTCTGCTGGCAGCTCCGGAGATAGATGTGAACATGAAGGATAAGAAGGGGCGCACTCCCCTTTGCCTGGCTGCCAAATATGGTGCTTCCGGGCGCATGTTGCGCTTGCTTGCCTCTCCGGATGTTGTTGTGAACACTGCGGATGCGGAAGGTCTCACCCCGCTGCATTATACTGTGAGAGAAGGGCATATTTCCTGTATGCTCATGCTGCTTGCCGCCAAAGGGGTGGATGTGAACGCGGCGGATATAAAGGGGAATACCCCCTTGCTTCTGGCAGCGGTTCATGGGAATTTGGAGGCGGCTCAGCACCTGCTGGCTTGCCATGAGGTGCGTACTGAGTTCCGGAATGAGGAGGGAAAGACTGCTGCCGAAGTTGCAGCGCAATTGGGGCATCGTGATATTACCGGGCTTTTTTCTCATGAGGAGAAGCCGCGCAAGCGCTCCCTGCGTTTCCTCGGCTGGGGGATAGCGGGTTTAATGTTGGGCCTGAGCTGGATACCATTTAATTCTGTTCTGCTGCATTCGGCTGTGCGTTGTTCCGGTACGGGGTTTCTTAATTTCCTGCTCCATTTGCCCGGCACCTCAGTATATGCAGAGGGGCCGGGGGGCTCGCTCATTGTGCAGGCTGCGGCCGGGGCGGATGTGGACTGCTTGGAGGCCTTGGCCAGCAGGGCCGATGTGGACCCCAATTATCAGGATTCCAAGGGCAATACCGCGCTTTGTGTGGCCGTGCGTAATGGCCGTGAAGAGGTTGTGCGCCGCTTGCTGAATAATTCCCGTATTGATGCACTTCAGCCGGATGCCTCTGGCCGTACACCGCTGGAACAGGCTCGCGCTATAGGTAATGAGAGCATCATTCGCCTTTTGGAAAATGCCATTGGCGATACCGCTAAGAAGGAAGCTGCTGAGGTGCTTGCCGGCATGGGCATTACCGCCGACCGCTACACCGAGGTGCTGCCGCGCTGTATTCAGGCTAGTGATGTTGAGACTCTGCGCCGTTTGCTTTGCTTGGGCGTGGATGTGAATGCACCCGTCACCGCTGCTGGGAAGACCCCTATCATGCTGGCGGCTGAGTGCGGTGCTTATGAGTGCTTAAAGTTGCTGCTCGCCGCAGATGATACGCACGTGAACCGCAAGGACAATGCCGGCCGTTCGGCTATTTTCCATGCAGCGGCATCTGGACAGTTCCGTTGCCTCATGCTGCTGCTGAGTGTGAATGGTGCTGATGCATCTCAGGCTGATAATGATGGCACTACACCGCTGGAGGCTGCCACCCGCGCAGGAAAGTCGCGCTGCGTCAGCATTCTTTCCTCTGCTACCTGATGTGGGGGGGTGACGTTATTTTGCTCTTCTAATTTACAGAAAAGCCGCGGTCTTATGAGGACCGCGGCTTTCTTCATTGCAAATCCGTGGATTGGCGGGCTTTAGCGGAAGCTCAGGCCCTTCACCTTGGCGGCGAGGGTATCGAGCACGCTCTTGTGAGCGGCGTCCACCTCAGCGGCGGTCAGAGTCTTCTTCGCGTCGCGGTAAAGGAAGGTGTAGGTCATGGCCTTGCGGTCCGTGGCGAGCTTTTCGCCGGTCGGGTCACAGAACACATCCTTCAGGCCAGTGCTCACCAGCAGCTTCTGCTTGGCGGCCTCCACAGCCTTCATGATGTCTGCATGGCGTGTATCAGCCGGTACATCCAGAGAGGAGTCGCGGGAGGAGCCGGGGAACTGAGGCAGGTCTGCCGCCTTGAAGGGGGCGGTAGCCACCTGCTGCAGCTTACGGAGATCCAGCTCGGCGTAGTAGCACTCCATGGGCAAGCCGAGGGCGCGGCACTTGGCCAAGGACAGGCGAGCCATGTAACCGCAGGCCTGATTGTTAATCTGGATATCTGCACCCACAGCGGCGTTCTCACGGGCCTGCTTGGCGGGCACGAGGGTGATGACGGCCTTGGGCACCAGAATGTCCAGCACGGCACGGATGTGCTCGAACCCGGCTGTGGCGGGCTTGGTGTCTGCCCAGCTGGCGGGGCTCAGCTTGCCGGCCATGAAGATGCCCAGCACCTCGTTCTCGATGTCCTTGCCCTTGCCGCCGCCGGTGTTGCGGAACACGCGGCCGCACTCGAAGAAGCGCAGCACTTCCAGCCCCTGGTTGATATTGCGGGCGGCCACGGAGATGAGACCGGGAGCCAGGGAGGGACGCAGGGTGGAGTGGTCCTCAGAGATGGGGAGGGAAACGCGGATAACATCACCATCCATCAGCGGCTTGATGGGCAGGGCATTCTCCACGCTGGCGATAGTGGGGTCGATGCTCTCGGCAGCGATGAGTTTGAAGGTCTGAGCCTCCCAGAAACCAGCGCCGGCGAGCTTGCGGCTCAGTGCCATGCGGTAATCATTGGCGCGGTCATGAGCGCTCTCTTCCACGAAGATGGCGGTGTTCGTGGCGGGAATGTTATCGATGCCGTACACACGCACAATCTCCTCCAGAAGGTCGCAGCTGCGCTTCAGGTCCAAGCGCCAAGGCGGGCAGTCCCATGTGCCGCGGCCATCGATGTTCTTCAGGCCGAGGTTCTTCAGGATGGTGGTGGCCTCGGTGTGGGGGATGGAACCGTTCGTCATCACGTCCAGTTCCTTCCAATCCAGCTGCACCTGATCGAGTGCGTAGTAAATCTTGGCCTCGCTGCCTTGTTCTACCACAGTGGCATTCGGGGCGTTCTCCTCGGGTACCAGACAGGGAGCCTGTCCACCCACAAGCACGGGCTCGGCGGTGCCGCCGGCGCACTCCAGAATGAGCTCCGTGGCGCGGGCTGCGGCGCGCAGTACATTCCACGGGGAAGTGCCGCGCTCAAAGCGGTAGGAAGAATCAGAGCCCAGAGCCAAGCGGCGGCTCGTGAAGCGGATGTTGCTGCGGGCGAACCAAGCACTCTCCAGCACGATGTCCGTGGTCTCAGCGGTCACGCCGGAGTTCAGGCCACCCATCACACCACCCAGAGCCAGAGCGGCACCGGAGGCGTCAGAGATAACCACGTCATCCTCCTTTAGCGTGTAGGTCTCATTCATGAGGCTTTCAAACTGCTCGCCTTCGGCAGCGCGGCGGATGTTCAGCCCGCCTGTCAGCTTAGCGGCGTCAAAAGCGTGCAGGGGGTGGCCCAGCTCGAAGAGGCAGTAGTTCGTGATGTCCACCACGTTATTGATGGGGCGCAGACCGATGGATACCAAGCGGTCAGCCAGCCACTCGGGGGAGGGGCCAATCTTCACGCCGCTGATGCGTGTAGCCGTGTACAGCGGGCAGATATCCGTGGCGGAAAGGGTGATGAAATCACCGGCGGGCTTTGTCTCCACAGCGCCCATGGCAGCGGAGGCGGGGTCAGCCTTCAGTTTGCGGCCGGTGATGCCGGCCAGCTCGCGGGCCATGCCCCAGTGGCTCAGTAGGTCAGGGCGGTTCGGCGTAATTTCCAGCTCGAAGATGGTATCCGTGCCCACGAAGCTGCGCACAGGCGTGCCCACAGTGTAATCCTGAGGCAGAATCCACAGGCCGTGCTCCTTATCAGGAAGGCCCAGCTCAGAGGCGGAGCAGAGCATGCCACGGCTCTCCACGCCGCGCAGCTTGCCATCCTTAATCTCCCAGCCCCCGGGCAGTACTGCGCCGGGCAGGGCACAGGGCACCTTATCGCCCACCTTGTAATTCTGAGCACCGCAGACAATCTGGCGCAGGGAACCCTCACCGGCGTCCACCATGCAGACGTTCAGGTGATCACTGCCCTCCACGGGTGTCTTCTCCATTACCTGCGCTACTACCACCAAATCCGTGGTCACGCCGCGCTCCTGAATACCCTCCACCTCGATGCCGGCGAAGGTGAGCATATCGGCCATTTCCTGAGTGCCAAGGCCCTCCAGGTCTATGTAGCTTGCAAGCCAGTTAAGTGAAACGTTCATTGTATCTTATCAAAAAAGGGTTAGGATTTATTGGAACTGGGCGAGGAAGCGCACATCATTCTCGATGAGCAAGCGGATATCACGGATGCCCCAGCGAATCATGGCCAGACGCTCCAGGCCTATGCCGAAGGCAAAGCCCGTGCAGCCGCTGTACTGCGTCTTACCTGTGGCCTTGTCAATGTTCTCGAATACGGCGGGATTCACCATGCCGCAGCCGGCAATCTCAATCCAGCGGGGGGCCTGACCAGCTGCCTGCAGCAGCACGTCAATCTCAAAGCTCGGCTCCGTGAAGGGGAAGAAATGCGGGCGGAAGCGCACCGCGGTGTCGCTGCCGAAAAGGGCCTTCAGGAAGTACTCCAGCGTGCCCTTCAGGTCACCCACGCTTACGTTCTTATCCACATACAGGCCTTCAATCTGATTGAAGGCGGAAAGGTGGGTGGCGTCGATAGCGTCACGGCGGAAAGCAGAGCCGGGGCAGATGATGCGCACGGGCGGTGCCTGCTTCTCCATAGTGCGGGCCTGCACGGTGCTGGTCTGCGTGCGCAGAAGTTTGCCGCTGTCGAAGTAGAAGGTATCCTTCTCATTGCGGGCGGGGTGGTCGTCCGGAGTGTTCAGAGAATCAAAGCAGTGCCACTCATCCTCAATCTCAGGACCGTCAGAAAGAGTAAAGCCCATGCGGCGTAGCACGCGCACGGCTTCATCACGCACGATGGTGATGGGGTGAAGACCACCTGCGGGCAGCGTAGCACCCGGCATGGTGAAGTCCACACCTGCCACAGCGGCGGCATCCTGCTCAGCCTGCAGAGCGGCCTTGCGGTCATCCAGCGCAGTAGTGATGATGGCGCGGGCCTCATTCAGCATAGCGCCCACGGCCGGCTTGTCTTCCTTCGGCACGTCGCGCATGCCCTGCTGCACCTGAGTCAGGGTTCCCTTTTTGCCAAGTATGCCCACGCGGGCATCCTCCAGGCCCTTCATGTCGGTAATACCGGCAATACGGTCCAGAGCGGCGGCTTGTACGCTTGATATCTGTTCTTTCATAATTTGCTCGCGGGAAAATATACGCCCGGAGAGCCTCTTCGTCAAGCCAAAAGCCACGCTGTGAGCGCCTTCTGTGTGTCTTAATTCACCCGTGCGCCGCCGTGTCTGCGGCCTTTGTGGTGCAGTTGCCTTTCTGCGGGGAAAAGTTTGCTTTTTCCTCGCGCGCTCGTGCACGGTACGCCGTTTTTTTTTGTTTTCTTACAACTTTTTTGCGTTTTTATCTAATTTTTTTCGTTTACACCTGATTTTTTTTATTTTTTTCTCAAATTTACGCTTGACGTATTAGGAAAAAAGAGTATCATTGCCTTGCCCTCTTGCAAGGTAAAAAATAACGAAAGGAATACAAGCAACATGATCAAGACAATCGCCATCATTCTGGGTCTTACCGCTGTAACCGCCACTGCCAATACTCTGCCCCCCACTTGGGAGGGCCCCGTGACGGAACTGCGCTGAGCAATAACCCGTTACAGTCCGAACGGTGTGTTATTTGGCACGCCGTCTTGAATCGGACGAACCGATAGACACGGCGGGTAATTTCAGCCCGCAGGATTTTCAGACAATCCGGTAGCTACCCAGTGGCTCCCGGTGTTTTTTTGCCCTCATTTTGGGGCTTTTCATACTACCCCGGGAACAACCCGCCATATCCCCCTATGCAATAAAGAACCAATAAAAGAAAATCCATATTATGATTACTATCCAAGGACAATATGCGACGGCTCGCGTGATGATAGATGAAATTGACGCCGATACCCGCCGCCAAATTTACCACATACTGGCTGCCCCAGTGAGTGAGGGCAGTACCATAGCCATCATGCCTGATACGCACGCCGGCAACAACTGCGTGGTGGGCTTTACCCAGCGGCTTAACAACTCCGGTGCAGTCTCTCCGAATATGCTCGGGGTAGACATCGGCTGTACCGTCTCGCTGTTCCCTTTAGGTGAGCCTGGTGAAATTGATTTTGCCGCGCTTGATGCTTACATACGCACCAATGTAGCCGTGGGTGTGGGGGAATATCGTGCCGCACTTCCTCTGCGCAGTATACGCAATCGTTTCAAGGATGTTGTGCAGCTGATAGAAGATGCTGAGCGTCTGCTGGCTGAAGACGGCGAGAAGGGGCGCGGCATCTCCCCGCTCACTCAGCTCGGCTCGCTGGGCGGTGGTAACCACTTCATTTCGATGAACCGCTCTTTGCAGTCGGGCTGTGTGTACCTCGGGGTTCACTGTGGCTCCCGCAACTTCGGCCTGCGTGTCAATAAGCTATACCAGCACCTCGCGGCCGAGTATCGCGCACAGCAGGGCTATGGAGGTACCCCCGAGATGGCTTATCTGGACCGTGCCAGTGCCCACTATGAGCATTATCTCACCTGTGTACATGCTTGCCAGCAGTTCGCGCGGCTTAACCACCTCATTATCCGAGAGGCCGTGGCGCGCTACTTTGCGGATGTGCACAAGCTGCCGGTGCTCAAAGATGTGGAGGGTGCCGCAATGGTGAGCATGCACAACTATCTCGACCTCGAGGAAATGGTGCTACGCAAGGGTGCTATCCGTGCTGCTGCCGGTGAGCCCGTTGTCATCCCCTTTAACATGAGAGATGGTATCGGTATTGGCACCGGCCGTGGCAATGCTGAGTGGAACAGCAGTGCACCCCACGGCGCCGGGCGAATACTTACCCGCTCCGAGGCTCGTGCCTGCATAGACCCCGCCGCCGCTGCCGCTGACATGGCCGCCCACGGCGTGTTCACCACCAGCCTCGCCTACGCCATAGATGAAGCCCCTGATGCCTACAAACCCATGGAACTCATTCGTGACGCCATCGCCCCCGCGGTTGATATGCACGAAGTCCTGCCCGAAATCTACAACCTGAAGGGCAGGTGAGATGGGGTGCACGAAGTACAAAAAAGCCACAGCACTGTATGCTGTGGCTTTTTACGTGAAGTATAAAGAAACTCAGCGTCTGCGGCGGCGAAGAGCCAACCCGGAGAGAGCCAGCAGGCTGAGAGCCGCTATACTCGGCTCCGGCACAACGCCATAGGCCTGAATATCCACTGCAGGCGCAGGTTCGGAGTCTGCTCCTTCAGGGTATCCTAACTCCGGGCTGTTACAGTAGAAGTAGAAAAAGATTTCTTCCATGCCGGGATCAGCCTCAATCCAATCTTGGCTCTCATCATCCCATACCGCACCCCAGTCGGAATTAGCAGAGGCTATCCCCAGCTCCGTTGTGGTGGCGGTCAGTGTATCACCCACGGTAAAGCTGTTCGGTGCCGTACCGGCGTCTGCAAAATGCAGAATATAATCACCGCCTGTTTTCAGTGTAACAGCACTACCGGAGAAATCAAAGGTCAGTTTGCCATCACTTGCGCCGGTGGCTGTGGTCGCCCCTTGTATTACTCCGTTTTTATCCGTCACCACGCCCCACACCTTGCGGTCTGCGGCATCTGTTTGAGCAAGCGTAAAATTCCCCAGAATCATATAAGCCGGGGATTCGCCATCCTCATCATATACATCTACATCCACTTCATAACTATACCACTCAGGGGTATCCAGCAAGCGGAAATGCACCTTATCGGTAAATGATAAATCTCCCAGCCCCTCTAACTCCCCGGTTTCCTCATTCTGCCAGTAGTTGTAGAAGCGGTACCCAGTCGGTTCAGAAACCTCCTCTTCCGCCTGTAATACCGAATTCCCGCTCGCTGCACAAAGCAGAGCAAGACACGCATGCAAAAATTTCATGCCCGCCGTCCTACCAAATCCCCCGCCTTCTGGCAAGAAGGAAACTTGCCAGCTGTGGAGTTTTTTTGCCCTTTTTCGGATTTGCTGATGAAGAATGGGCTCGGCCACAAGTCAAATCTAAACAAGAGCCTTGATAAATAATAGTTAGAGAAAAAAGTGGTGTTTGGGAGAACAGATGTTATAATGAGATTAATAACTGCGACGATGACATTAAAAACACCCAACACCCATAAAAACGAGCTACTCTTACAGCGCGTTTTTAAGATTGTCGTATCTGCCACTGACCTCACCCCGGAATTTAAACTCGTTTTCAAAGCCTATATAAATGAAACAATCGGCGATATTCGTGAACGAGGAATAGCCTCATACCATGACCTTATTGATTACCTACGTGAAAAAGCGGAACAGGGAATTGACTGTAATGTGTGGCTTACGCCCGAACAGAAAAATTACAGTAAATGCGTAATGCGTCTTCTTGCTGAGCTTGCTAACGCGGATTCCCGGAACGCGGCACTATGAAAGGATACCGACAGGGTCGAGAGCATCTGCTCCCGACCCTGCCTTGTCGTGACGCTCCGGAAAGCGACTAACGCAACTCAGGAGTCAAAACACCGGCTGTCCAGCCGTTTTCGGAAAGCCATTTCAGGTAGCCCGGCAATACGAACATGCACATGGGAATACGAATCATGGGCGACCACGTGTCCCCCCTGCACAAAGTTGCTCCATGAGCTCCGGATGCGTCTCTACGCCCCCCTCCTCTCTCGACACAGCTTGTTTACTCCACTGCATGCTCACGCACCACAGGTCCGATTTTCAGGATTTTCTTCAGGAAAAAGAAGAGGACAAAACAGCGGTGATATTTGTAATATCTTTCACGATAGACGACATTGTACATGCGGCGGAAATGGAGTCGGTTGAGGGTGAGCGCGCGCACCTGCCGATATCGCGAATCACTATGCCGCACAGGCAAGGGCTCCCCGTGCAGAATATCCTCACGCACCAAACGGTATTCCTCCTCGTTATACGTGTTGCTATAGTCAAGAGGAAAGCTGTCGCAGCGGAAATACTCCCGACAGAATCGAACCACCATCCCCACAAAGTGTTCCATGCGAGCCTCTCGCCAGACCCTGTCGAGATACCCCCAATCCAGCGAGTTTCCATAGCGCTTGAGGTACACCACCCAATCGGCTATCTGGCGCAACGTCATCTCATTTGAGGGAGCGTGGCGCAGCATGTGTACCATCAGGAACAAAGCTCCGGTGTCGGCATCCGGAAGCAGGATACCTGGTAGCCGCGGATCACTCAGGTGATTGCGGTCTATTCCCGGTCCCAAGTAACGCGCTATCGACTCCTGAACCTCATTATAATCATCGTCATTGATTTTACGATGATTTTCCAAATGCACCCCCTCCCACAAGAACGAGGAGTGCTTGCCGGTCTCGGGCAACGCCGTGGCGCCTTGCTCCAAAAGCAACTGATTGACCTCCTCGAAATGCCCCATGGTATAAAAGTCTATGTCATTGCAACTGCGCAGCTCCGGATGCGGATAGAGCAACGCCAACGCCTCCCCCTTCAGCAGAACGAGCTCAATGGAGCGGGCTGCCAGCAAATCGCGCAGGCGAAGAAGAGCCTCATGCTGTTTAACACTCTTTTGCTTACAGGGCACAACCTTAAGCACCCATTGCGCCTTAACGTGCAGCGGCAGATTGCTCTTATGGCTGACAATTTCGTGATAAATGACAGCTACCAAGCCCTGAACCTGAGAATAATCCAGCAATTTCTGCCACTCCGTCTCGGTCAGCTCATAGCTTTCGGGGCGCGGTGCCAACCCCAAATGTGCCCGGAGGATGGTAAAGAACATGTGCTCGGTCTGTTGAAGCGTTAACATATGGGTATCAGTCAATACAAAGATGTTATTTATTTTGCGCACTGTCGCGCGTTAAGGATTCTCGCCCGCAACACGGCCGCATAATCCCGGAATTCCTTCTCGCGGTTTGTTTTGCCGTAGTTCGTGGCGTGAATGCGGCGGTCGCATGTAACAAGGTCAACCTTCTTAATGATCAATCCGTTTTGCGATAATCGGTGCTCCCACTCCATGATTTCACCGGCGTTAATGCTCTCGGAGAAATCGCCGATGATCTCGAAGGCCTCCCGACGGGTCAGCACAGCGCCGGTAAAGAGCCCGTGGTAGGGCTCCGCCTTGATGGGTGAACGATGCTTCTGCTCCTCGGTCAGACCGGAGGTATAAAAATCCTTCACCATACCCATCACCGCCGTGGTTTCGGCATCCATGGCCTCCAGAAGGCCCTTCAGCGCACCGTCGCGCATCATGTCATCATGGTCATGGAACATAATGTAGGTTCCTTTAGCCTTGTGAACACCGGTGTTTTTGGCCGCCACCTGCCCTTTGCAGACCTTGTGATTGATAACGATGCAACCATTCGCTGCGGCAATCTCGGCGGTGTTATCCGTCGAGGCGTCGTTGATGACGATAATTTCTGTATCGACCTGCTGGCGCTTGATGTGGTTAAGCGCCTCCTGCAGGAAGTTAGAGCCGTTTTTAACGGGGATGATGATGGAGACGAGCGGTTTCATCTTTTATGATTTATGTGGTGGCGGATGAAGCTGAGGGAGATATTGGGGTTGTAGTTCGCGCGGAACGTGGCGTAGTCGCTGATTCGCTCGGTAATCTCCATTAAAAATAACTCCTGTACATTGTAAATCGACGGCTCTGCCAAAACGAGCTCCCGGATTTCACGCAGATAGTTACGTGTGAAGTCGTATTTCTCGGGGGTATCCAAAATCAACGATTCCACGTAGAAGAGTTTGATGCCGGCGAGACTGATTTCCCGCCGGCAAAGGAACTGCCACAGCAGGCGGAAGCTTTCGATGTAGTGAAAGCCTCGGGATGCCGTGTGCATAGCCGAGTCGGCCCGCTGGTAGTAGTGATAATGAGGTCCGGCAAAAACATAGATCCTACCGACCACGAGGTCACAGGCATAGGCGAAGAAAATGTCTTCACCACCCTTAATCATTGGAAAACGAATTCCCTGCTCTGTTAACAGACTTCGCCTGTAGAGACGCGACCAAATGCTCGGCGGGAACATTCGCTGAAGGGTGCGAGCCTCCATCATTTCCCCCGTTTTGGAACAAAAATCGAAGTTAGAATACTGCTTCTTAGCAGGGTCATCAAACTCGTTGACAAAGGATGTATTAATAATGATGTCCGTCTGCTGTGTCTCCATGGTGCGAACCATGGTTTCCAGATAATCCGCATCCAGCCAATCATCGGAGTCAATGAAATAGATGTACTGCCCACGTGCGGCTTCAATGCCTATGTTACGGGCGTGACTGACCCCCGCATTTTGCGGCAAATCAATAATTCGGATGCGATTGTCCTCGGCGGCAAATTGACGCAGGATGATCAACGATTCGTCGGAGGAAGCATCGTTCACGCAAATGATTTCAATGTTTCGCAGGCTTTGCCCGCAAACGCTCTCAAGGCAGCGAGTGAGATAACGCCCCGTATTGTAAACGGGGATAATGACCGATACGACAATATTCATGTTGTTCCGAATGCGTTGGAGCGTCTGGTACCTCACCCATGGGTCAGCGCCCATGCGCTTCATGAGCTCGGCGTGACTCTGCGATTCCCTGATATGGGTCATGGCATAGCGATCGAAATCCGAGCAGAAAGCACCCGATTGCGCTAAATAGGGGCGAAGCTCCTGCAAGTAGAGCTTCACCTCGGAGTAATCCTCCGCCGTGATTTGCGAATAGAGCATGCGACCGAACAGCCTCAGGCGGAAAGTCGACTGACAAATACCCTCACCATAATAATCCCGCAAAGCTCGCAACAGGCGAAGACGGTGGCGGATGGGCGAATCGTTGGTGTTAGAGAGACTTCCTTCCGTGTTGCGGTAGTGATATAGGGGTCCACTGCCGACGACACACCGACGGGCAGCCAAGCAAGCGGTGCGGTGGAAGAAATCATCCTCATGCATGCGGAGCTCTATCGGGAAACTCAAGCCGCAGCGCTCGACCAGCTCTCGGGAGATAAGCCGGGCATAAGGCATGCAATACAGGTTGTTGGCGCAATAAGCATTATCAGTTATCAGCCCTTCGGAGGGGTATTCCTCGTAGGTCCAGCGCACGGGCTGCGAGCGATGGCGATACTCACGGACAAAGCTTGTATGGAGAACCTGGTCTGCCTCGTGTTGCACAGCAAGATTGAGCAGATACTCAAAATAGTCGACATCCACCCAATCATCGCTGTCCACAAAGCCGAGATAATCACCCTGTGCCTGTCGCATACCCTCGTTGCGCGCGGCGGAGGGTCCGCTGTTGGTCGGCATGCTGATAACGCGCAGGCGCCCATCGGAAGCGGCATAGTGCTCGGTTACAGCGCGTGTGTCATCCGTAGAACAGTCATCGATACACAGCACCTCTATCTCAGCGAGAGTCTGCCCTAAAACACTGTCCAGACACTGCGGGAGAAAGACCGATGCGTTATACATCGGGATGATAATACTGACTTTAGGATGCGCCGCCATCAACCGTACTTCATCTTAGCCTAGCGGTGGTTCATCTTAGCCTCGCGGCGGGCAACATCCTCCTTGTCGGGATTGAGCGAGTTGGACTCCGGCGTCCAGCCTTCCTCCTCGCGCACCTCGTGAATAGGATCGGCCAGCAGCAGCTGCTGAGCATCTTTGAACTCGTCCCAGCTGATAACGAAATCACACTCCGTAGCACAGGCAGGATTCACCTTAGCTGCCGCTGCGCCCTCGCCCGCGATAATGACCTCCTTAGCAAGGAGTTCCTGCACAAAGACATCGAGACGGGCACCAAAATCGGCAGGAGCTCCATCCATCGCCGCCACATTATCCACAATGTTTTCAAGAGAAGCTCCCTGAATCATGTTTTCGAAAATGCTGGAAGCAAACGAGTTCATTCCGTAGTACACACCGGTCTCTGCATTGATGATGATGGCGAGACCGCCGGTGATATCGGCAAACATTTTTGCCTCATTGAGTTGGTATGTCATTGTTGTATCAGTGGTTAGTTAAGAAATTTCTAAGGAAGACAACATTCTTTCGGATGTCGCGGCAGAGATTGAAACGATAGAATTTTTGCCCTTTAAGCATCATCATAAGCTTGACTGTGTTCCGTGCATCACCCTGATCCTGCATCTGCGAGGTGGTACTGTGCACCAAATGGGTGATAGCCCGTCCCTTATCCTCAACGCTACAGGGAGTTATGGAGGGTTCGGCATCATCGGTAATTTCCGGAAACATGCACAGAGCTACAGGGTAATGATAACGGAAGCGCTCATGATGTGCGGAGACTTCAAGTACATATTTGCTTTTGTTCCAGTTGTTCGACACGAACCGACAAGACGCCAGCTCATCGTACATTTCGTTGTACATCTGCGGCGAGAGCGTGATAATCGAATAAATCGGGTCCGTGTAGAGTTGATTTCCCTCTTGCGTCAACAGCATATAATCATCGGAAACATACTCCATGCCCTGCAACATACCCAACACGGCAAGGGTGGATTTTCCTCTGTTGCCTCGGGCGCATAATAACACCCCCTTTCCCTCATGACCGATGCAGGCACCGTGAATGAGTGAGCTTGTCGGGGTTTTGAGAATGGGGTAGAGGAAACGAACTGCCAAATGCCCCTCAACGGACAACTCCTCGGGCATCGTATTGCCGATGCCGAAGAAATGGGTATTGCCCTCCGCATCATAGCCCGTTATCTTGCGGGCATGAGCATCGATGATCACAACAGGCTCTTCTTCCGAAAAACGCGCATCCATCAACAGGCGCTGCGACGGCTCCTCCTGATTGTCAAAGCAGGGTTTCCACATCATAATGGTGGTATCGTAATCAGCGAGCTGCTCGGTCAATGAACAGGCAAACATCGTGGTGATGGAGCGGCTCAGTTCGGGTGCAAAGTTCAGGATACGCACGACCTTAGTGCCCAGCCGCAGAAAAAATGTTTCCCTAAAGCCACGGCGCTCCGCATCCTGACGCAGCAACATAAAACAACGTGCCATCTGCTCGGGAGTTTGTCGATTGACAATCACCACCTCTTTCTCGCCGGTGTATTCTTCAGCCATTTGATTCAGTATGCATGTGTTACTTAGCTTTACCCTTGCGGAACGCCCTGTTGTATAACAAGCGAAGTCGAACGCCGATATATTGCTTGATAGGGTAGGAATTGAGCGGAGCAATGTTCGACAACTCCTTCGGCAGGTACGCAGCAAAGAGAGCATAGACGAGTCCGACCATGGCTCCGGTGCCCGATTGCCGAATACGGAGCACCAGCTTATCCACATCGAAGCCCTTACCTGCCCGCATCAACCGGCGGATATCAATCAGCGTGGCGGGCAGCTGATGGGTGAGGTTATGCAGCACGGAAAACCCGACTTGCAACAGGTTCAACCACACCAAATCCTCGGCGCGAGCCACCCGAACACGTACGCCGAGGAAGGAACAGGTCACGGCTTCCTCGATGCACTCCTGAATGACAGGACGCAGCGCACGCTTTCCCCAAAACGAATCGCTTAACACAATATGCTCCGAGCCGCAGGCTGTCAGGATTGCCCTTGCCTCGGGCATGGATTGCGGCGGCACCAATATCAACACCGAGCTCATGTCCCGAACCATCTCGGGGTACATCATCTTCATGGCTCCATCGCGAATCACGGCATATCGAATGTTCTGATTCGCAAAACCCCTCACGACCTGATGCAACTCGGCCAACAGGGGCATGTTGCGGAATCGGAAAAAGCGCAGCAGTCCTTCCAGTCGAGGCGCAACATAATCACTGAACACCAGCTGAGGTTGCTCCGCCCTATAGCAGGCCAGTAGTAAACCTCTGTTGGCTCCCTCTTCCTCGATATCCCACGCGGCAAGGAACTGTTCCAGCTGCTCCTGTTTCGGCTGGGGCAAGATAAGCAACTGCAAAAGTCTGCGGTCACTCTGCGTGAGATACCATTCTGACGATAATTTCCACATACCTCAGCTTCAATCGATCATATAAACAGCGCCTCGTCCGAAACATCACACCTACGCACCCAAGCGAAGATGCTTCCTATGTCGACCAACGGAACG
>JAFWZG010000138.1 GCA_017517385.1 Akkermansia sp. | reverse complement strand
GCAACAGTTGCCTTGAACTCCTCTGTGTATTGTTTGCGTTGCTTGCTCATTTTGTGTCTGCGGTTTATTTTACCCCAAACACGGATCGTTTTCTACCCTAAAATTCGTTAACGCATCTGGCTTTTGTCGGGGCTCACCTCAGTTCTTATACATCTCTGCGTAGTACTTCTCGTACTCACCGGAGGTGATGTTGTCCATCCACTCCTGGTTGTCGAGGTACCAGCGGACGGTCTTTTCGATACCTTCCTCGAACTGAAGGGAGGGCTCCCAGCCGAGCTCGTTCTTGAGCTTGGTGGAGTCGATAGCGTAGCGCAGGTCGTGGCCGGCGCGGTCGGTGACGTAGGTGATGAGCTTCTCGCTGGTGCCCTCGGGATTGCCGAGCAGGCGGTCGACGGTCTTAATCACCACCTTCACGATGTCGATGTTCTTCCACTCGTTGAAACCGCCAATATTGTAGGTATCGCCGGTTTTGCCACGGTGGAAAATCACATCAATGGCGCGGGCGTGATCCACCACATAGAGCCAGTCGCGCACGTTTTCGCCCTTACCGTAGACGGGCAGCGGCTTACCGTGTCGGATATTGTTGATGAAGAGGGGAATAAGCTTCTCCGGGAACTGATAGGGGCCATAGTTATTGGAGCAGTTGGTCACGAGCGTGGGCATGCCGTAGGTATCGTGATAGGCACGCACGAAATGGTCGCTGCCGGCCTTGGAGGCGCTGTAGGGGCTGTGCGGGTTGTACTTGGTGGTCTCCAGGAAGAACTCGCTGCCGTAGGGGGCGGAACCCTCCGGCTTATCCAGCTCGAGTGCACCGTACACCTCATCCGTCGAGATGTGGTAGAAGCGCTTGCCCTCCCAGTTACCGTTCCAATACTGACGGGCAGCCTGCAGCAGGCTGAGCGTACCCATCACGTTGGTGCGGGCAAAGGTGAAGGGATCTTTGATGGAGCGGTCCACGTGGCTCTCTGCCGCGAGGTGAATAACGCCGTCGATATCGTACTCCTGCATGATGGCGCACATGCGCTCGAAGTCGCAGATGTCGGCCTTCACGAAGCTGTAGTTCGGCTTGTCCTCGATATCCTTGAGGTTAGCGAGGTTACCTGCGTAGGTAAGCGCGTCCAGATTGACGATTTTGTACTCCGGGTACTTGTTAACGAATAGGCGGACGACATGGGAGCCGATAAAGCCTGCACCACCGGTGATTAAGATATTATTCATTTACGATTTTGGATTTACGATTTACGAATTTATGTGTTAGGTTACGCTTGTCTGAGTTTGGCTGCGGTTGTTTTGCAGATTGAGGTGATGATGGCGCAAAGTTCGTCTGCTTCTGAAATAATCGCCTGCATCTTTACAGCCGAGAATAATCCTGCGTGTTTAATAAGTTCGAGCCAGTACAGTGTTTCATCTATCTCTTCTTCGCATATTTTCATTTTATTGAGAAAATCCTTATCGGATTTAGCCCGTGAGGCTGCCCGGTAATTAGCACCGACCGATGTCGCACATCTGAGCAATTGGCGCCCAAACACATCCCCAGAAACATTGGTCGGTAGTTTTTCAACCAGCCGTACAATGCGCATACTGAATTGGAATGTGCGCTCTTTGAACTCGACAGACATGGGGATTTACGATTTTGGATTTACGATTTACGAAGAGGAACGACGGGAGATTTACGATTTTGGATTTACGAAGAGATGTGGCGTTTTCGATTGCGGATTTCTTATTTTCCTGCGGCGGAGCCGCCATTATCTGAATTCGTAAATCGTAAATCGTCCTTCGTAAATCCCTGAAGCTTTGCGACACAGCGCTTCAGGGATGCATGCCAATGAGGAATAGAAAGATGAAAAACTGAGCGAATTTTTGTCTTATCCAGCACAGAGAATGCCGGGCGCTGCACCTTGCTGGGGAATTCGCTGCTGTGGCAAGGCTTCACCTTGCAGGAACTACCAGCAAGCTGAGCAATAGCCACCGCGAAATCATACCAGGAGCACACCCCCTCATTGCTATAATGGTACACACCCTCCGCCGGAGAAGGAGTATTAATAATGGTGCCGATGGCATCCGCCAAATCCCCTGCGTAGGTAGGTGTACCCACCTGATCAAATACGACATTCAGGCTCGGACGGCTTTCCATAAGGGAAAGCATAGTCTTCACAAAATTCTTACCATGGATTGAATACAGCCATGCTGTTCGAATAATAATACTACGGCATCCACTTTGCAAAGCAGCCTGTTCACCGGCTAATTTAGTGCGACCATAAGCGCCAAGTGGTTTTGTGGGAGAGTCCTCAACCCGGGGAGTATTCCCATCCCCGCCGAACACATAATCCGTGCTGATATGCACAAGCAGAGCCCCCTGAGCCTTTGCTGCGGCAGCCAAGTTTGAAACAGCCTCAGCATTTAGCTGATAGGCAAGGGCCTCATTCTCCTCAGCAGCATCCACATTCGTAAAGGCGGCGCAATTTACAATAACTCCCACCCCCTCAGCAGCCTGAAGAACCGACTCAGAATCAGTAATATCCAGCTCCGCAACATCCGTGAAAATAAACTCATGCTCCGCGCATAACTCTGAAGCCACTCGGCGCATTTCATTACCCAGCTGCCCATTAGAACCAGTTACCAAAACCTTCATAGTGATATACGAATTTAGGATTTACAATTTACGGAAAGAGTGGATTAATACAGCGGGGTGTTAATGTCGAAATCAGCGGGAGCCTCAGCAAGGGTGCAACGGTTAGTATCCTTTGCGGAAAGGATGACATCTGCTGCAGGCAGCTTCCAATCAATACCAAGCGCAGGATCATCCCAAGCAACTCCACCCTCACAATCAGGAGCGTAGTAGTTATCGCACTTGTATTGGAAAATAGCCTCATCACTCAAAACGGCAAACCCATGAGCAAAACCACGAGGAATGAACAACTGACGATGATTCTCAGCGCTCAGCTCTACGGCAACATGTTGACCGAATGTGGGAGAGCCCTGTCGAATATCCACCGCCACATCAAGTACTCGCCCCTTCACGCAGCGAACAAGTTTACTCTGGCAATGCGGAGCTCGCTGGTAATGAAGCCCACGCAACACACCATAACAGGACATGGACTGATTATCCTGCACAAATGTCGTGTCACATACTTTCTCGCGAAACTCCTGCTCGGAGAAGGACTCATAAAAATAACCACGGGCATCACCGAACACGCGCGGCTCGATGATTTTAACACCAGGAATAGCTGTTTCTATAATGTTCATCAGGAGAATTAACGATTTATGATTTACGATTGTGCTTTCATTGCCTTTCTGCGAGCCTTGCGAACAAGGTGCATCAGATACTGACCATACTGATTCTTCAGCATTGGCTGAGCAAGTTGCTCCAACTTATCAGCATCTATCCAGCCATTCTCATGGGCAATCGCCTCCAAACAAGAAATTTTGAGACCTTGGCGTTTTTCAATCACCTCCACAAAGGTGGAAGCCTCAGAGAGCGAATCATGCGTACCGGTGTCCAACCATGCGAAACCACGGCCAAGAGTCTGCACCTTCAAGTTCCCCTGACACAGGTATTCCTGATTAACAGACGTAATTTCCAATTCTCCGCGATCGGAAGGAACGATATTCGCAGCTATATCAACAACGCTGTTAGGATAGAAATACAAGCCCACCACAGCATACTCAGATTTCGGATCCTCGGGCTTCTCTTCGATGGAAAGACAATTACCGTCCGCATCAAACTCAGCCACGCCATAACGCTCAGGGTCAGCCACTCGATAACCGAACACCGTGGCCTTTCCTTCCTCAGCATCATCTACAGCAGCTTTCAACTTCTTGCGGAAATCTGCACCGAAGAAAATATTATCTCCGAGCACCAGACAAGCAGTATCGTCCCCAATGAACTCCCTACCAATGATGAAAGCCTGAGCAAGACCATCCGGACTGGGCTGTTCAGCATACGAGAAGTTCACGCCGTAGTCTGAGCCGTCACCAAGAAGGCGCTTAAATCCGGGCAAATCCTGTGGCGTGGAAATAATCAAAATATCCCGAATCCCAGCGAGCATTAACACTGAAATCGGATAGTAAACCATGGGCTTATCAAAAATGGGAAGTAACTGCTTACTCACCCCTTTAGTAATGGGATACAAGCGAGTTCCTGAACCACCTGCCAGTACGATACCTTTCATGATAATTTATCTCCCGAGTCCTTTGCTGTAGCCAACTTAACATAACACTTGGCAAAAATCAAGATAATTCATTCCTTAATCACCACATATTCATACGTGTCCCAAAGATTTGGGACACGTTGATTTACGAATTACAATTTACGATTTACGAATTAAAAGTAAGCGGCTTACGCCGATGTTGGGATAAAAGAAAATTTGTGACAATGAACGGGCTGTATGATACCCGGCCAAGGAGAATTCGGCAAAACAAGCTGATTTTGAGTACACAATGGCTATATTTCCCCAAACTTTGGGACACATGTGCCACATATTAAGAGCCGAAAAATTAAATGCGCCCCCCGGTGGATGCGTAATGACGTCAATCCCGTAAATCATCCCCTCCAATCCACCAAATTGACCCAAAAACACGCTGCACCCCGACCCATTTCCAACCCTAAAAACTTACCATTAGCAAACCCGCCACCACAGACCACGACAACTCTCCCAAACACCTATTTTCACCGCTTTTAAAGAGGTTTTGTAAAGCATGTTTTACCAAATAAGCATTCAAACTACATTTTTTTTAAAGAAATACGTCATTTTTTTCAAAAAAAATACAGACCAACCCCAGTTTTTCCCTTCCATTTTCCCTTCATCAGCACATCTAAATTTAGATTCATCATTTCACTAAAATGATTTTTAGGAGTTCTCTCATCCCATTAAAACACGTTTTTTCTACTTTTCGAGCGTTCTGAAGCCGCATTTATTAATTTTTTTAGAATTTCAACCTCTCTCAGATTTTAAGAAAAGCGTACAAATATAAAGACGTTTCCTTTTTCGCTTGTCATTTTCCTACTCATTTACAGGAATACGGCAGCTTATATTTTCATCTCTCAACCATCAAACTCTCTGCAGACACTCCTCAATTTTCAGAAGTCATCCTTTTCGCCATCGACTTGGAATGAGAAATCCGACACTAATGACATTTCCAAGTTTTAAACTTCATCACCAACGCTTTTTCATACCTAACTCAGGGGATTTATTCTCTTTCAAAAAAACTACAACAAAGTATATATTATATTAAAAAACTTTTATCATAAATATTTTTTTAATTTTCTCGTTACCTTATGATATATTTTCCATACTTTCATATTATATTTTCTTATTGTTTTATTTTAATTTTTTATCAACTTCTCTATATAATAACTTAATATATTCACACATAATGTGCAAAACCAGGCGCACATTCCGTTTAGCTCTAGATAAATGCGGGGTGTCACAGATTATCCTTGCGCGGGCGCGGGATTTTGGCTAGAATGCATGGCGTGAGTTATCAGGTTTTTGCCAGAAAGTATCGTCCGCGCACATTCAAGGATGTGCTGGGGCAGGATCATGTAGTGCGCACCCTCTGCAACGCCATTGAGCAGCAGCGCTTAGCACATGCTTATCTTTTTGTAGGCCCCCGCGGTACCGGTAAGACCTCCACGGCGCGAATTTTTGCAAAAGCGCTGAACTGCACAGATGGTCCGAAGGTAGATTTTGACCCGGATGAGGACGTATGCCTCGAAATCGCGGAAGGTCGGAGCTTGGACGTGCAGGAAATCGACGGCGCCTCCAACCGCGGTATCGATAACATACGTGATTTGCGCGATAATGTGCAGTTCGCCCCCACACGTGGCAAATACCGCATCATCTATATTGACGAGGTGCACATGCTCACGAAGGAATCCTTCAATGCCCTGCTAAAGACTCTGGAAGAGCCGCCGGCACACGTCATGTTCATCTTTGCCACGACGGAGCCGCACAAAATTCTCCCCACCATTCTTTCCCGTTGCCAGCGCTTTGACCTGCGCCCTATCCCGACGGAAACGATAGCGAACCACCTTGTAAACATCGCTAGTAATGAAGGTGTTACGCTGGATACAGACGCAGCTTACGCTATCGCCACAGTGGCAGACGGCGGCATGCGAGACGCACAGTCCATGCTGGATCAGCTCGTCTCCTTCTGCGGCAACCACATCACTGAGCAGAACGTGAACGACATCTTCGGCGTCACCAGCCGTGACACCGTAGCTAAGGCACTCACATACATGCTGGACCGCCAGCTGCCCAGCCTGCTGCACCTCGTGCACGAGCTGGCAGAAGCCGGGCGCGACATGGGGCAGTTGCTCAGCGAGCTCATGGGGGCAGTGCGCGAGCTACTCATCGCCAAAGTAGCCCCGCAGGAGGCTCACAGCACTATTCCTGAGCAGTGGCGCGCCAGCCTTAATGAGCTTCTTTCCCGCACGCCGACGGATAAAATCATCCGCCTCATGGAAGTGCTCTCCCATGCAGAGGAGCAAATGCGCTGGAGCACGAACAAGCGCCTGTACTTGGAGATGGGCCTCATTCAAGCTGTACATTCACTGGCAGAGGCTAATATAAGTGATATCATTCGTGCGCTGAATGGTGCGCCCCTGCCTGAGACCCCCATTGCCACCGTACCGCTGCCCGCGGTTACCCTTCCGGCGGCATTACCCTCAACTCCTGCGCCGGCTCCTGTTCCTGCGCCGGCCCCCGCGGCCGCACCACAAGCTGCTGCACCAACCCCGGTCCCGCCCCCTGTGCCCGAAGCACCGGAGCCCGCGCCGCAGCCTGCCATGCCTGCCGGGCTGGAGCCCATAGATGATGCCCCGCCCCTCTTTGGTGATATCCCCGCCTCGGATATATCAGCCGAACCGGCTGAGCATGCGCTCACCCCGCAGGAATGGGAAGCTGCGCTGGCCATTGTGCGCGAAAAATCTCCCATTGCCGGGGCAGACATCGGCCACACTCTCTTCATCAGTGATGATGACGGACTGGCCACCATCGCTATTCACCCGGACGACACCACCTCGCGAGACGCGCTCCTGAGTGATTCCCTCAGCGAGCTCATCAGCAACTCCGCCCAAGACCTCTGCGGCCACGGCCTGCGCCTGCGCATTATTACGGATAACAGCGTCCCGCCGCCACAAGCCGTTGAAATTCTCCCGCCGCCGAACTTCGAAGAACTCGCGCCTCAACCTAAGCCCAAGCCAAAAGCTGAGCAACCCGCTGCAGCCCCGCGCCCGGCTGCGGAGAACACCGCTCCGCCCAGCCTGAAACCCTCAGATGAGGAGTTCTACCATGACCCGCTCATTGAACAGGCTCTCGAGGTTTTCCACGCCACTCTTATCAAACAATAAACAAAACAGAATCACACCATGAACCTTCAGAAACTCATGAAGCAGGCTCAGGCCATGCAGGCAAACATGGCTAACGCTCAGGCTCGCCTCGCAGAAAAAGAATTCACCGCAGAAGCCGCTGGCGGCAAGATTAAAGCCACAGCTGATGGCACCGGCATGCTTACCGGCCTCTCCATCGATCCCTCCGTAGTGGATCCGGACGATGCCGAATTCCTTTCTTCCCTCGTGCTCAAGGCTGTACAGGATGCCCTCACCGGCGCCCGCAATATGGCTGAAGCCGAGATGCGCAAGGTAACCGGCGGCCTGGGCTTCCCCATGTAACTGTGCGTAACAGCCTCTGGCCATGATTCGCAGCCTCATCACCTCCATGCTTGTAGCTCTGCCCCTCATGGCAGAGCCTGTGCTGGTGAGTAAATTTTCCGCTAAAATTGTCCCGGAAAGAGTTTCCGTTATAGCTCTGCCCGAACGCGGAACCATCACAGATTTAGCAGACCCCACCGGCAGACTGGAGGCGGGCACAATTATCGCCATTGCCAACAAAGAACGCACCGCCACTGAGCGGGAGGATATGGAGCTGCAGCTGGAGCGCGACCGCCTCACGAAACGCGACGAGATTCAAAAGCTACAACTTCAGCGCAGGCAAGTCGAGTTTTACCTCTCCCTGAGTGCTTCTGAACGCCGCTACAACTCCGATTTTACGCCGGACAAAATTCCCACAGCAGATACCCTGCAAGACATTGATGCCCGTATCTCACTGCTGGAACGCGAGCTGCGCACGCTGGAACGCCGCAGAAGGGATGAGTTTGAGAACAAGCACGGCCCCCTCACGCTGCGCATGCCCTTCAGCGGACGCCTCCAATACAGCTTCCCCCTCCCGGAAAATCTGGCAGAGCCCTTCGAGTACACGGATAATAGCCGTCCCTTTGCCACAGCCTGTGATGACTCGGCCTTCTACATCACCATCAGCGTGGGAGAAAGTGACCTCGCATTGCTGGATGAGCACCGATTCTCGGCAACCGTAAACCTGCCCGGAGGCCGCCGCCTTAATGGCACCTATTCACACCGCCGCGTGGAGCGTTCCTCAAATGGCGGTGACATGCTCGTCTACTACTTCCGCCTGCCGGAAACCGCACATGAAACAGCGTTCTCCATGCTCGGGAGCAACTCCACCGCTCAACTCACCTACGAAACCGGCACTGACGTACTGCGCGTAAAGAAGGCTGAGCTCGCGGCCACCCCTGAGGCCGCAACCTGCGAAAACTGGGCAGAGCTCATCTCTCTCCTTTACCCGCAGCACTCCATTCTTCTCATCGGGCAGAGAGAAATCGTACTCGTGCCTAATGCTGAATAAGCTACCGCCATGGAACTCATCTGCGAAAATATCACCTTCGGTTACACACACCGAGACAACGTCATCAGTGACTTTTCGCACGTATTCCGCCCCGGCATCACCGTGCTTAAAGGGTATTCAGGCTCAGGTAAAACCACCTTACTCAAGCTGCTCGCGGGCTACTTGAAAGTAAAACAGGGCAAAATCATTACCCCCACAGGCCGCCGCGTTACCAGCCGCCGCTACCACAGGCAGGACGTAGCTTACATGTTCCAGGGTATTAACCTTCTACCGCTTATGAGCGTAGAGAGGAACCTTCGCCTTGCTGCGGAGATGGCAGTACTCCCCGGCAAGCAGTGGAAACCCCGCGCAGAAGCGCTCATACATGACCTCGGCCTCACAGAATTGCGCCACCGCCGTGCCGATAAACTTTCCGGCGGCCAAGCACAGCGAGCAGCTCTCGCCCGCACCCTCATGAAGGATGCCCCGACCGTGCTGCTGGATGAGCCTACCTCCGGTCTGGATGACACGAATACGGATATCATTAAAAAACTTGTGCTGAAGGATGCCGCGGAGCGCATCTGCATCATCAGCACCCATGATGGGCGCTTGCTCGAACTGGCAGATGAAATCATTGATTTTGACACTCCTGTACCTCGCTAAGGATACCGTCCACCGCTGGTTCACCCGAGTATCCAGCCCACTGGCACGTATTCTGGTGGTATATTTTTTGAGTCTCAGTGCATTAAGCGCACTGGGAAGTTACGCCATTTCCACTAAGTTGGTAAGAGATAAAATCATGCAACTGGGTGGCGACTTAGTATTTGCCACATTCACTCCGGCGGATGAAATTCCCTCTGCCATGCCGACTCGCCAGCAAATCAATGATTTGCTGAACGCGGATTCTTACGCGGTCTCCATCATAGGCTCGGCCACCATGGAAAACCGGAAGACCGTTAGTGTGTACACCTTTGACTTCTGCCGCGCCGGCCAATTTTACCCGCTGATGGCCGCCAGCGGAATCCCAACCATCCTCGCCACACCGGAAAGCGGAATCGCACCAGGACCAAACAGCGTCACTTACAGCGCCATACGCCAGCCCGCGTTCGTGCGTATCATGCCTGAAGATCACCCTCTCATGCGCGTTATCGGCTCCGCCGGCCTCATCGTACAGCCGGAACACCTTCCCCCGAGCCTGAATAAAGACCGTAGCACCCAGCAGATTATTATCCGCGCGAAAGAGCTGAACAGCTCGGAGGATATCCGCCGCATCGAAAATTACCTCCGCACCTTCATGCGCCTGGAAAGACGCCACGGCAGCATCGTATCAGCCCAGCGCCAGCTGGAGGAAATGGATCTCATGCTCAGCAAGCAAACTCAGTGCCGTGTGGCCTTCTGCGTGGGCATTAGCGCCATCGTAGGTATTCTTCTTACCGCTCTGGCCGGCATGGAATACCGCCAAAATGAGTATATATATACACTCATGAAGAGCTTCGGCATTCACCCGGTCATGCTAGTGGGCGCATTTATCGTAGAAAATCTTGTCATTGTGGGGGCATCATTCATCGGTGCACTCGCCACATTCATGTACTTCCAAAAACCGATTGTAACTCAAATACTTAAACTGGGAGATTACTCTCTCACGCTAACGGAAATCATGCCGGAAGTACACCTCATCTGCTACACATTACTGGGTTGCATCCTCATCTCCTGTATCCCTATCACCGCCGCCGCAAACAGAGATATCGGCCGCGTATTGAAATAATCTGTGCCAGCATGTCAAAACAGGCACATTTTATGCTTGCAATCGTGCATAATTTTGATACTCTCAGAGAGTCTTCATTCCGCGACTAATCGTCGCGAATGCTACTAAAAATCTCAATATCAACAAATAGTACACACCATGAACGTTCAAGTTGCTGTCCTTTGCGACTACGCCGCCGACTATCAGGGTAAGCTCTGCATCCAGGGCGCCTTTGATACTCTCTTCGCCCGCCAGTTCCCCGTTATCCACCCCTACTGCGCCCTTGCTCTTCGTCTCTGCTTCGAGCCCGAGGACATTGGTGATCACAAGCTCGGCGTGGCTATCACTGACGAAGACGGCAACATGCTGGACAAGGAGCGCATGCCCCTCATCGGTGACCTGAAGGTAGGTCTGCCCGAGGGCGTTTCCTTCTTCACCCGTAATCTCATCATGAACTTCCAGGGTCTGCCCTTCGAGAAGGATGGTGTTTACTCCGTAGACGTCACCCTTGATGGCGAGCTCGTTTCCCGCACTCCCATCCGTCTCGTGAAGGTGGATGACAAGCAGCCCACTGCCTAAGTCTCCCTGATACAATAACAGTTTATTCCTAAGTCGGTTGCATTTTGCAACCGACTTTTTTTGCGCAAAAAAATTAAAAAAAGTCAGAATTTAGCTTGACAAGCGGCCGAAAGAGGCGTATACTTTCGGCGTTCCAAGTAACACAGGGCTATGGTGTAATTGGCAACACATCGGTTTCTGGCACCGCTATTCGGGGTTCGAGTCCCTGTAGCCCTACTGAAAAGCTCCGAGGTCAACTTCGGAGCTTTTTTTTGATATAAAATTACCGAAGAGCGGTGATATATGGCACATAAAGCTTGCAAATTGCGCATGATATGGTAGAATTCATGCAACCACAAAGCATCTCATACACACAGCCATGGAAAAACTCATCGTCGAAGGCGGTTACAGACTCAGTGGAACAGTAAACATCAGTGGCTCCAAGAATGCCTCCCTGCCCATCTTGGCAGCGGCTCTGCTTACGGATGAGCCCGTGCGCATAACACGCGTACCGGATGTCTCTGACACGAACTACATGCTTCAGATTCTGAGTCAATTAGGCGCCTCCGTGGAGCGTTACAGTGGCACTGTCCGCATCGCCTCCCCGGATGGCATCAGCTCCAGCGCCTCCTACGAGCAGGTGCGGAAGATGCGAGCCTCCATCTGCCTGCTGGGGCCCATGATGGCCCGCATGAAGCGCTGCACCCTTCCCCTTCCCGGTGGCTGCGTGATTGGTGACCGCCCGGTGGATTTGCACCTGCGAGCCATTCAGGCACTTGGCGCCCGCGTGCGCGTGAAGGGTGGCAACATGGTCATCGAAGCTCCGAACGGCCTCGTCGGCACCACGGTGGATATGCGTGGCGACAGCGGCCCCACCGTGCTGGGTACAGATAACCTCATGATGGCCGCCGTGCTCGCCCGCGGTACCACCGTCATCGAGTCCGCCGCTCGTGAGCCCGAAGTGGTAGACTTAGCAAACTTCCTGAACAAGATGGGTGCCCGTATTGAAGGCGCCGGTTCCCGCACCATCACCATTCACGGCGTGGAGCGCCTCCACGGCTGCGAGCACACCGTCATTCCGGATCGCATCGAAGCCGGCACCTTCATGGTGGCAGGCTGTATGGGCATGAGTGATGGCATCACGCTTAACCGCGTATGCCGCGAGCACATGAAGTCCATTTCTGACCTCCTCGTAGAGTGCGGCCATGTGGTGGAATATAATGAGGATGGCACATCCGTCTCCGTGAAGCCCGGTGAGCGCCCCCGTAGCGGCAAGATTCTCACGAATCCCTACCCCGGCTATCCCACGGACATGCAGGCACAGATGACCGCCCTCTTCGCCCTTACACCCGGCATCAGCGTGGTGAAGGACACCATCTTCCCCCAGCGCTTCATGCACTGCTCTGAGCTTAAGCGCATGGGGGCCAACATCAAAGTGGATAACGGCACCGCCATCATCACCGGCGTGGAAGGCCTCTCAGGCGCCCCCGTCATGGCGAGTGACCTGCGCGCCAGCGCCGCCCTCGTGCTGGCAGCTCTGGCGGCAGAAGGCACCACGGAAATTCACCGTCTCTACCACATCGACCGCGGCTATGAGCTGCTGGACGACAAGCTCGAGCTCCTGGGCGCCCGCGTACGGCGCGTGCCGGATCTCGAAGGCGGGCTGGTAGAATAAAGCCACCCGGAAGAGATTTTTCATGCGCAGAGTGAACAAAGTCGGCATTCTCGGAGTCTCACTCTGCGTGGTTACATTTCTGCTGGTAGCCGCAGGGCTGACGCTGTGGATATGGGTGGAAGGAGCCCCTACTCCCGCGGAGCGCTGTGCCCGTATGCGCGGCTGCGCCCTCTGCCATGGTGATGAGTGGACCAACAGGCTCCACCCCAGCCTGCAACGCCACAAACCCGGCAACGCCATCCGCCCCACCCTCCAGGCCGCCATTACTCAGGCACATCCCCGCCTGAGCAGGGGCGCGGAAGCAGAGCTCACTGAATGGATGTACAGCTGCCAGCTTCCCCTGCTAGCGGCCTCACGCCGAGAGGAGGCAGCAGCCACCCTGTACCGAGCCAAGTGCGCCGCCTGCCACGGCACGGATGGCAATGGCAGCCCCGGTCTCTACCCGCCGCTGCGTGGCTCAGAATGGCTCAGCGAAGAACCCTCGCGCCTACCGGAAATTCTCACGAACGGGCTGCAAGGCCCCATTACCGTACGCGGGCAGGAATGGAACGCTATCATGCTCCCTCCCGGCCTCAGCAGTAAAGAAGAAATCAATACTATTATCCTATATATACGTAAGCATTTTTCCAAATAATATATGATAAATGCAGCAACCGTATATCCTAATTAAACATTATCCTTCATTCATATGAAAAAAACTTCAATTATATTACCCGAATACGCAGAAAACGTCATCCAAAGTCTGGAAAAATACGGATATGAGGCCTATGTGGTGGGCGGATGCGTGCGTGACAGCCTTCTGGGCATCACTCCGAAGGACTGGGACGTCTGTACGAACGCCACACCGCAAGAAGTCCTGAGAGTCTTCCGCAAGCGTCCTGTCATTAAAACCGGCCTGAAGCACGGTACTGTCACCGTCATGATGAATCATGAGCCGGTGGAAGTCACCACTTTCCGCGTGGACGGTGAATACACTGATAATCGCCATCCTGATGAAGTCATCTTCGTCAGCCGCGTGGAAGAGGACCTCTCCCGGCGTGATTTCACCATAAACGCCATGGCCTACAGCCCGGCCCGAGGCCTCGTGGATGCCTTCGGTGGCCAAGAGGATTTAGCAGCCGGCCTCATCCGCTGCGTGGGTGAGCCTGATGAGCGTTTCAATGAAGATGGCCTGCGTATCATGCGAGCCCTGCGCTTTGCCTCCCGCTTTGACTTCGGCATCGAGAGCGAGACGGCCTTCTCCATACGCCGCAATCGCCATCTACTGGAAAATGTGAGCGTGGAACGCATTTTCAAAGAACTGAAGGGCATGCTTATGGGCAAAGGCGTGCTGAGCATGCTGCAGGCATTCCCTGATGTGATGGCCTGCATCATCCCTGAGCTGGCGCCCAGCTTCGGCTTTGACCAGCGGAACCCTCACCACATCCATGATGTATGGACCCACACCGCCTACGCCGTGCAAGCAGCCCCGGCGGATGAAGTACTGCGCCTCACCATGCTGCTGCATGATATCGCTAAGCCCGCCTGCTTCACTCTCGGCGAAAATGGCAAGGGGCACTTCTATGGCCACCCGGAGAAAGGTGCTGAAATAGCTCAGTGCATTCTGCAGCGCCTAAAGAGTGATAACGCCACCCTGAACCGCGTGGTCACACTCGTGCGCGAGCATGATAACCACTTCCCCACCACCCGCGCCGGCATGCGCCGTTTCATTGGCAGACTCGGCGAGGACACCATCCAGCAGCTCTTTGAGGTGAAGCGGGCGGACATGGCCGCTCAGTCAGACCACGAGAAAGATGAGAAAAACCACGCGCTCCGCGAGGCCGCTCTTCTCATTGATGAGCTCATGGATGAGGAGCATGCTTTCACCATCAAAGACCTCCGGATTAACGGCCGAGCGCTCATGGCCATGGGCGTACCCGCCGGCCCGGATGTAGGCCGCATTCTGCGCACACTGCTAGAAGAGGTGCAAGATGAAATCCTAGAGAACAGCGAGGAAGCCCTTGCCGCCCGCGCACGCGAACTCGCCTAACTTCGCGCCGCTGAACCTCTCACTTTTAGCTTGACAGCAGGGGATGAGGGGAGTACATTAACCCCACGAACTTATCATATCATCATGAATCGAGACGAAAAAACACTCATACTTTTCAAGCCGGACTGCGTGCGCAAGAACCTCTCCGGTATCATCCTGCAGCGTCTTCTGGGCGAAGGTTTCCGCCTGCGCGGCCTGAAAATGATGCAGCTGGACGACGCCATCCTGCGTGAGCACTACGCCCACATTATTGATTTGGTAATTGACGATAAGCCCCTCTTCCCCACGCTCTCGGCATTCATGCAGACCAGCCCCGTGGTAGCTCTCGTGCTGAGCGGCCCCGGCGTCATCACCCGCGTGCGCACCATCCTTGGGCCCACCAACTCCATGAAGGCTGATAAAGGCACCATCCGCGGTGACTACGGCACCAACAGCATGCTGAACATCTGCCACGCCTCTGACTCCCCCGAGAGCGCCGAGGCCGAAATCAAGCGTTTCTTCAAGCCTGAAGAGCTCTTTGATAACGTGGACTAATATCCCGGCCGACGGGAATTATTTCTGACAGGCAGAGCTGCGGAAAGCGGCTCTGCCTGTTTTTCTGTATATGAGAAATACAGCTGCCGTAAATATAGGGCTTGTCTTTTGAGCCGGGGTGTGCATAATAGCCCGCATGTTACATGAACTTATCAGCATTTGGATGGGATGGGTAGTAGACTGGGGGTACTGGGGAGTCGTGCTTCTTATGGCCATGGAAAGCTCCATTCTGCCCGTACCGAGTGAAGTGGTGGTACCGCCGGCAGCCATTCTGGCCGCCCTCCCGAATGCCGAGATGAGTTTCTGGGGAGTTGTGCTGGCCGGTACAGTGGGCTCCTATATCGGCTCTGTCATCATGTACGTGTGCGCGCTCTGGGTGGGCCGCCCCTTCATTTACCGCTTCGGTAAATACTTCTTTATGCCCCGGCACAAAGTGGAGACAGCGGAGGTATTCATGCGCAAATATTCCACCGCCGGCATCTTCTTTTCCCGCTTCCTGCCGGTTATCCGCCACCTTATCTCCATCCCGGCCGGCATGGCTCGTGTGAACTTCGCCATGTTCAGCCTCACCACCATCACAGGCTCCGCCATCTGGTGCTGGGTGCTTGCTTGGTTCGGTGATAAAGTGGGCCGCGAACACCCCGGGATTCTGAAATCTCCGGATACACTGATTGATGCCGTGAAGTCGGAATCTCACCTCATCGTGGCCGGCGTGGTGCTCCTTGCTGCCCTGTATGCTCTGATGAAGTACCTCACCCGCGAGAAAAAAGAGCAGAAGGAAGACAGCGCTTCCTAACTCACAATTAGATTTATTTTACAGTATAAAAATCCTCCGCAGTACCACGCTGCGGAGGATTTTCTCATATCATCAGAAGAGTCCGGGACGCTCTCAGAGCGGCTTAATGGTGATATTCACCCCATCCGGGCTCAAGGGAACAACAGTTTCCGTACCATTGATAATCACCTTAATGGCCTGCGGTGCCGGAGCAGGAGCCGGAGCTGCGGCTTCAGGCTGAGGTGCCGGAGGCACCGGAGGAACTACGCGCACCGGACGAGCTGCGCGAGCAGGACGCGCCGCACGCGCCGGATGAGCTGAGCATCCCGGGCGCACCGGACGCTCACGGCGAATAATCCGCACAGGGCGAGCGTGGTTGCGGCCACAGCGGCGGCACACCTCACCTTGGGCCTCAGGCCCCGGAGCCTCAGCAGCTTCAGGGGCTGCAGGAGCGGACTGAGACTCGGAGGGCGCCACCTCCACCACACGTGTCGTGCCGTCTTCACCGGTAACCAATCTGAAGCAACGGGCGCGAACCTGAGGAGCCTGACCGGGAGCAAAAACAGCGGAGCTGATGCGGAGCTCGCCTTCGGCTCTTGGCGTCTCGCCGGCCTGAGGCTGCTGAGCGGGAGGCGTCACTTCCTGCCCGTTGATGAACAGGCGGGTAGTGGTCGTCACCGCAGAGCCGTCGGGGGCGGGTGTAGCCGGAGCCTGTTGAGGTTCAGCCACAACTGAGGCGGCTGCCAGTATAGAAAGTAAAATCGCTTTTTTCATGAATCGTGAAGCTGAATTTCACTCTGAAATTTAGCAACTTCGCCATGAAAAGGCAAGTCAAAAAAGAGGCCCTGTCAGAAAAAACTGCCGTAAAAATGCCTACTTTCCTAAGCAGAATGTGGCAAACACCCGCGTCAGAATATCCTCCGTATCCACCCTGCCGGATATGCTGCCCAAAGCATCCAGAGCGGCGCGCAGCTCCACATCCGTAAACTCCGGCGAGCTGCCGGCAAGCAAATTCTCTTTAGCAGCCGAGAGATACTCAAGCGCCTGCTGAAGCGCATAGCGGTGGCGTGTATTAATTGCGGAAAGGGAATCCAGCTCAGCGGTATCATGCACAAAGCTCTCCGTAATGGCGGAGGAAAGTGCCTCCAGACCGGTACCGGAATGGCATGATAAGCGAATGGCTTTCACCCCGGCCCAGGCAGGGTGCTCGGGCAGGTCACACTTATTCAGCAGCAGCAGGTGCACCGCCCCCGTCTGCGGCAGCTCAGGCCGTGCAGGCGCGGCAGAGGCATCCGCCACTTCCAGCACAAGGTCCGCCTCCGCACCGGCTCGGCGGCTGCGCTCCATGCCGGCGCGCTCTATGCTGTCCGCGCTCTCATGCAGCCCGGCTGTATCTATCAGGCGCAGCCGCAGCCCACCCAGTGAAACGCTTTCTTCGATGGTATCACGCGTGGTGCCGGCAGTCTCGCTTACAATGGCGCGCTCATAACCGACCAGCGCATTCAGCAAGCTGGATTTGCCCACATTCGGCGGGCCAACGATTGCCGTCCGCACGCCCTCGCGCAGCAGCCGACCTTCATCCGCCGTAGCCAGCAGGGCCCGCAGCTGAGCCATTACCTCATCCACCCCCTCCACGAGCTGGTGAGTGGTATCCGGCGCGATATCCTCCTCAGGGAAATCAATATAAGCCTCCACATGGGCCGCCACGGAAATAAGGCGGTCCACCGCCGCAGCCACGCGGCTACTGATAGCGCCATGCAGCTGATTATGGGCCGCGCGCAGGGCCAAATCACTCCCGGCGCTGATAACATCCATCACGGCCTCGGCTTGCGTGAGATCCATCTTGCCATTTTCAAAGGCACGGCGGGAGAACTCACCGGGCTCCGCCGGGCGTGCGCCACACTCCAGCAAGCGCTCCAGCACACGGCGTACCACCAGCATGCCACCATGGCAGCTCAGCTCCACCACTTCCTCACCCGTATAACTCGCGGGCGCGGCAAAACGCGTAGCCACCACATCATCCAGCACAAGGCCCGCGGCATCCTTCACCTGCACCAGCGTGGCACGGCGCGGCTTCAGCTCACGCCCGGTGCATGCCTGAAACACGGCCCCGGCTGTGGCTCCGCTCATGCGGATAACACCTATCGCACCAGTTCCCGGCGGTGTGGCTATGGCTGCTATGGTTTCTCGTATCTCCATCCCGGCCTCATCCTCTCACATTCACTTGCAAATTGCAACTGTTTTCAGCCCAAAATCAATAAAAAATGAAAATTATTTAAAAAAATCACATTTTACGCTTGACGTCTGAGAAAAAATCTGTATACTGTGTCGACCGCCATCCTACCCCTGGTTGGTGGTGACTGAAACCCAAAATTAACATAGACAAGAAAGTTATGAAGACCATCGCTATTCTCGCTCTTACCGCCGCCGCCCTCGTGTCCTGCCAGCAGCAGCAGCAGCTGCAGCAGGTTGTGACTCCCACTCCGGAGCCCGCTCCCGTTGCTCCCATCAAGAAGTAAGTTATAAGGGGCCTGCCCCCTTCTACAAGTCTTTTTCATAAAAAAAGCGCCTGACTTCGGTCAGGTGCTTTTTTTTATTTCCAACGCATTGAAAATAAAGACTTGTTAACCATTTACGGCCAGAAAAGAGACAAGGAATTAGGAAGAGGCTAAAAATCTAACTCATTCAATTAGCGAGATTTTTGCATAAAAATCTCATTTTAGGCTTGTCAAGAGCAGAAAAAGGAGTATACTAAGCCCGCCTCCTTCCTACTCTTGGATGTTTGGGGCACTTCAAACAATCAAAACTAGTAAAGATCAAATGAAGACCATCGCTATTCTCGCCCTTACGGCCGCCGCTCTGGTTTCCTGCCAGCAGCAGCAGCAGCAGCAGGTTGTGACTCCCACTCCGGAGCCCGCTCCCGTTGCCCCCATCAAGAAGTAAGTGAAGACAGGGTTAACCCTGAATATCATTTCACGATAGCGCGTCTGGGTTTCGCTCAGACGCGTTTTTTATTTGTCAAGGCGTGGGGGCATCTGATAGAATAGGGGCATGGCATACCTGGAAATCAGAGAAGCGAGCGTCCATTATCCCGTGCGGAACACATGGGGAAGCACAGGCGAAGTGGTACGCGCGGTGGATGGGGTGAGCCTCTCGGTGGAGCGCGGCCGCATACTGGGCCTTGTGGGGGAAAGCGGCTGCGGTAAAAGCACCCTCTCGCGCGCCATCATGCAGCTGCAGCCACTCACAAGCGGCAGCATTCATCTGGACGGCACGAACCTTAGCGCCCTCAGCCGCGGTGAAATACGCCGCCGCCGGCTGGATTTCCAGATGGTGTTTCAGGATCCGTACGCCTCACTGAATCCGCGCTTCAGCATCTTCCGCACTCTGGTGGAAGCGCTCAGCCGCCGCAAGCCCCTGCCCCGCAGCGAACGAGAGGCAGCCGTGGCGGAGCTGATGAACCGCGTGGGCCTGAGCCCTGAGCACATGTACAAGTACCCTCATGAGTTCTCCGGCGGGCAGCGCCAGCGCATTGCCATTGCACGCGCCATTGCCCCGGAGCCGGCCTTGCTGCTGGCGGATGAGCCGGTATCCGCGCTAGATGTCTCCATCCAAAGTCAAATCCTGAACCTGCTCACGGATTTAACCCGCGAGCTGAACCTCACGATGATATTCATCTCGCACGATTTATCCGTGGTGCATTACATCGCGGATGACATCGCGGTGATGCAGCGCGGGCGCATCGTGGAATACGGGCGTGCGGAAGACGTCTTCGGCTCCCCGCAGCATGAATACACCCGCACCCTACTGGCTGCGGCCCCGAAGGGAATCCCCCAGCACGCTTAAAGCGCGGGGGAGCCGTCCTCCCGGCGGTAATTAATTTGCTGGGCCTCGAACCACGGGTACTGAGCCCGGATGCGCTCCAAGAACTCCGCCTCATTCTTCAGCGTGGGGGCACACCATGCCACCTCAGCCAGCGCGCAGATGCGCGGCACGGTCTGGTACTCCAGCTTGCGCCCATCCGCAATACTTTCACTCCAGCAGTTCGCCTGCAAGCCGATAATAAGGCGGCGCTGCTCCGGGGTAAGATTCTCCGGGATGGGGTTATAGGAGTACACATGGCGCCAATCCTGCTCTGCCGTAAGGGAGCCATGGGGCTTATACTGAGGGTTCGCCGGCAGCTTGCCTTGGCTGAAGTTAAAATAAAAGTGCGAATCCGGAGACTGAATTACCTCATGCCCGGCACGCAGGGCGCGGCGCAGCGCACAAGGGCGCACCCATGAGCGCCAGTACATAACCACGGCATCCGAAGGCACTTCACCATCATCCATAATCTCATCCCAGCCCACGATACGGCGGCCGTGGCGGGCCATCATCTCAGCCATGCGGTGGGTGAACCAATGCTGAATGTGGCCGGAACTGCGCAGGCCATTCTGCTGCATGAAACTGCGGGCAAAGGGGCTATTGTCCCACTGCTCACGCGGGGCTTCATCACCGCCGATATGCACAAACTCCGCGCGCGGGAACAGCTCGCAGACCTCAGCAAACACATTCTCCAAAAACTTCAGCGTATTTTCCCGCGGCGCATAGGTGTACGGCAGCACGCCCCAAGTGGTGGCCACACGCGGAGCATACCCCGGCACATCCGTATTCCCCAGCTCGGGATAAGCCGCAATGGCGGCACTGGAATGCCCCGGCACTTCAATCTCCGGGATCACCGTAATCCCCAGGCTATTCGCGTACGCCACAATCTCGCGCACTTCATCCTGTGTGAAGTAAAAAGGCTCCGTGGGCGTACCATCCCCCACTTCATGATTGGCCAGTGTAGGCGTCTCCTCGCGGCGAGAGCCCACCTCCGTGAGGCGCGGGTAGCTCTTAATCTCGATGCGCCAGCCTTGGTCATCCGCCAAGTGCCAGTGAAAGCGGTTCAGTTTGTAGCGAGCCATAATGCGCAGCATCTTGCGAGTCTGCTCCACCGTCTGCGGGTGGCGGCAGGGGTCCAGCATCAGCCCGCGGTATGGCAGCAAGGGCTCGTCCTCCACCTGCATGCAGGGCAGGGCCGGCAGACCCTCAGCATCCTTCACCACGCTGTGGGCCAGAGTCTGCGCAGCATAATGCAAAGCCTGCTCACTGCCCACCCGCACGCTAATCCCCTGCGGCGTCACCTCTAAAGCATACCACTCCTTGCCCTTACCGGACTCGATGGCAACCGTGAGCTCGCCTTCATTCTCCTCAGGAATCATCTGCAGCCCAGCAGCCATAAAAGCGCGGATGGCTGCACGCCCCACCTCACAGCGGCTCACGCTGTAGTGCACCTTGATGCCCTCGCTCATGGAAAACCCGGGCTCCCCTGCCTTCACCTGCATACTCACCGGCATGGGAATAACCGATGGAGCCTCATGTACAGCGGCAGAGGGAGCGGCGTTTAGCGCGGACATCTGCACACATAACAGCAGAATAACAAAATTGGCAGGTCTCTTCATACCGCGATAATTTAATGGACAAGCCGCTTTATGTCAACTTAGAATTGACGAATGACAGGAGAAAAGGTACAATCACCCCCGACATGAACGCAACAGCAGATTACAAGGTGGCGGATATCTCACTGAAAGAGTGGGGCCGCAAGGAAATTCAGGTCTCTGAGTACGAAATGCCCGGTCTGATGGCATGCCGTGAAAAGTATGGCCCCGGCAAGCCTCTGGAGGGCGTGCGCATAACCGGCTCCCTGCACATGACCATCCAGACAGCCATCCTCATCGAGACCCTCGTGGCTCTCGGCGCCGATGTGCGCTGGGCCTCCTGCAACATTTTCTCCACTCAGGACCAAGCCGCTGCCGCCATTGCCGCAGCCGGGGTACCCGTGTTCGCTTGGAAGGGTGAAACGCTGGAAGAGTACTGGGACTGCACATGGCAGGCACTGAGCCACCGTGATGGCCTTGGGCCTCAACTCATCGTGGATGACGGCGGTGATGCCACCCTGCTGCTGCACAAGGGTTACGAAATGGAAAATGGTGACGATTGGGTGAACACCCCCTCCTCCTCCGAGGAAGAGAGCGTCATTAAGGCCCTACTCAAGCGCATTGCCGCTGAGCAGCCCGGCATCTTCCACCGCTGGATGCCCGAAATTAAGGGCGTGAGCGAGGAAACCACCACCGGCGTGCACCGCCTCTACCAGATGGAGCGTGATGGCCGCCTGCTCTTCCCCGCCATTAATGTGAATGACTCCGTCACCAAGAGCAAGTTTGATAACCTCTACGGCTGCCGCGAAAGCCTTACGGATGGCATCAAGCGCGCCACGGACGTGATGATTGCCGGTAAGGTGGCTGTCATCTGCGGTTATGGTGATGTGGGCAAGGGCTGCGCGCAGGCTCTGCGCGGGCTGGGCGCTCAGGTAATCGTGACGGAGATAGACCCCATCTGCGCCCTTCAGGCCGCCATGGAAGGCTACCGCGTGCTTACCGTGGAGGACACCCTCAGCATGGCTGATATCTATGTGACCACCACCGGTAACTGTGATATCATCACCCTCGAGCACATGGAAAAGATGAAGGACCAGGCCATCGTGTGCAACATCGGCCACTTTGATAATGAAATTCAGGTGGCCCGCCTGCAGGCCCGTGAAGGCATCATCTGCACGAACATCAAGCCCCAGGTGGATAAATACACCTTCCCGGATGGCCACAGCCTCTACCTGCTGGCTGAAGGCCGCCTTGTGAACCTCGGCTGCGCCACCGGTCACGCCTCCTTCGTGATGAGCAACAGCTTCACCAATCAGGTGCTCGCCCAGATTGCCCTCTGGCAGGACCGCGGCACCCGTGCCAACACCGTGCAGGTGCTCCCCAAGGTGCTGGATGAAGAAGTGGCCCGCCTCCACCTCGCTAAGCTGGGTGTGCACCTCACCACCCTCACCCAGAAGCAGGCAGACTACATCGGCGTAAGCGTCAACGGCCCGTACAAGGCTGAGGCTTACAGGTATTAATCCATTCTAACGTCAACGGCGAAGGACGAAGTGGGCTTACTTGCTTCGTCCTTCCCTTTTTTTACCGGCTATGATTCACGTCTCCATCAGCGAGCAAACGCTGCGCTATGCCGAGCTCAGTTTTCCCTGCTCCACAGGCAAAAACGGCACAGGCTCACAGGAAGGCTCAGGGCGCACGCCCCTCGGGCTTTTCGAGATTTACAGCATGCACGGCGAAAACGCGCCGCTCATGACGATTTTTCAAGGACGTCTCCCCGTGGGCACGTACCCGGATGCGGCGCGAGGGAATGACGTTATCCTCACAAGAATACTGGCGCTGAACGGGCTGGAAGAGCATAACGCCAACACGCGCGCCCGCTACATCTACATTCACGGCACGAACGAAGCCCACCTGCTCGGCACCCCGGCATCCCATGGATGCATACGCCTCTCACCGGAGCACATGCTGGAGCTCTTTTCCCGCGTTCACCTTGGCACTCGGGTGAGCATTCAGCCATGATTCCGGCTTCAGGCCCAGACGCTCCACCACACTACCCCCAGCACTAAAGACAGCAGCACCAGCCCCACGGAGATACACCTCCTACTCCAGCACTGCCAACGGCCGTAATGGCGGGTTACCGGCAAAGGCACCTCCTGCCCGCGGCAGATAATGCCATCATGCGTCCCATTCAAGCGCAGAAAGACAGTTTCTTCCGTAAGCCGTATACATTCGCCCATGCTACTCCATGGCAGAAAGCAGGTAATGCCTCCGTTCATGCGCACGATGATGCCGCGCTTCGTACGCCGCAGCTCCTCGCCCATGTAGTATTCCATACAAAAATCATCGTCCAACTCACTGACCCCGGATACAGCCACCGCCGCTGCAAGAACAAAACAAATGCAGCATATACCCATTTCCATGCCGGGTATAAAAGGACAAATGATTCCCGCCAGTAGCCATGGGATTCCCATCTTCACAAAGGGAAGCACCGGAACGCTAAAGGGTGAGCGCGCGCAAAGCACGGGGGCACTTATATCCTCATCTTCCTTGTGCAGGTGCCTGTGCTTTTCCACCTGCTGCCGGATACGCTCCAGCGCAGATTCCTGCTCCTGAGCGGATACCGTCAGCTGATAAAAGCTATCATTCACCTCATCCTCCAGCCAGATGGCGCCATCCTTGCTAGTGACATGGCAAATACTCTCCCAAGGAAGAAAAAGAACGGGAGCGGCAGCGGCCTTGCTGTATAAAAGTATGCCCCGGTGGGTAAAACGCCATGCAGAACAAAGCTCCTGCAGCCAGTCGCCGGCACGCGTCGCGGAGGCATGGCGAACATACACCTCACTGTAGCACAAACAGCTCAGCACAAACCCCACCCCTATGCAGAAACTGGCCACACAGGAGGCCAGCGTCTCCCATGGGTACAGCCACGCCCCCAGAGCACCGGCAGCAGCGGCCACGCCAAACCATATTCCCCACTCCTTCATAACCGGCATATCATAACTCTGGCACGCCCTCCATCAGTCCAGCAGAGGGTTATGCATCTCTGCTCGGGGACCGCAGCGCCCCACGGCATACTCGGTATTGCGCAGTTGGAAGTCACCATCCTTCCAAGCCCAGAGAACCAGTACACTATTAAATATCAGAATACTCAGATAAAGCCCCTTCAGGAGAGAGCGGCGGGGAACAAGTGACTTTCTACGGCACATCAACCACAGCAGCACACCGCAGGTACTGAGCATATACAAGATGTGCGTGGCAAGTGTATACCACTCCACGGTATAAATGCAAGCCGCCGGAATCGTCAGCAGCAGCAGCCAGCACCCCGCCAAACAAAGCAGAACGACTACCGACCATACCAGCCACCTCGGAATACCCCGCTTCACCAGCGCATCCCCCAGCGCACAAAGTAGCCAAATCACCGGATACACCGGCCACGTGATGCTGAGCATATCAATCACCACCTCACATGCCAAAGGCAGCACCCACCATAAAAACTCAGCACCGAGAGCATAATGCCTGAAAAGCCCCACCACCAGCAGGGTCAGCAAAGCCATCACCGGCGGCAGCACCAGCAGATTCCCCATAATGCGCTGCCCCGTAGTCAGCCCCGGTTCCGCATGGCGCGGGCTGATATTTGGCGAGATAATCGGTGCATTTTTTCTTGCGTTCTCAGGGGGCATAGCGATTACAAAAAAGTTTACGTAGTTGTTGTACCACAATAAGCTGCAGAATGTCAAATCATATTACGTTTTCAACCTCACAACTAAGCACCTGACGAGAATGAGTTTATATAAGCTGAGTAAATATAACGCTGCCAAGAATCCACGCGATTGTTACCTCCGCCGCTTACAGCATTCAAAATGCTGTGTCTTAATCTTAGAATTGAGAATCCACATATTAGAAATAATCACCCTCCAGAAAATTGCTATTCACATACTGCTCTCATTGTCACAATTCGCGAAAAAATAGTTTTTTATGGCTTTTAGACTTGCATCAGCATTTTGAATACTGTATACTTCGCTCCAGCAGGTTCGGCGCAGGCACCTCAGCATCACGTCGCGCGGAGGAACAAGTACTCCAGCCCGAACGTCTCAAACTCATAATAAACATCATACAATCATGAAAAAGACCCTCGTAGCTCTTTTAGCTCTGGCTTCCGTGGCCTCTGCGGTTGAGTTGACCACGATCGCCACTATGGACGAGCTGGTGGCCGCCGCCACATGGAACGGCGCCAGCAAAGTGGACGATATGTCCGTAACTACATACAGCTTCAGCGATGGTGCCTACATCGGCGGGATTACGCTTGATGCAGTAAACAGCGCCCTGCAGGATAGCTCCAAGTACATCACCATCGCCGCATGGGTGAATATGACTGACACCAATGGTGTGGAAACCATTTTCGGCTATGGTGCTCAGCAAAATGGCTTCAAGTTCTGCACTAACGGTGCCGGTCTTCAATACACCGCCAAGGGCGTGGCCGATAAAGAAACTGCAAACGTCGGACTGACTGCCAACACTTGGACCCTTGTTGGCATTTCTTTCAAGGGTGGTACGGCTGCCGCTGACGGCGCCAAGTACATTGCCGGTACTAGCAACAACAACTTCTATACACGCAATCTGGGTGGTTTTGCCCTCCCCAGCGCAGCTGATCAGACCTTCGCCATCGGTTCCGGTAACTCCGGCAACGCTCGTGAAACCTTCAACGGCAAGATTGCCGGCCTGACCATCTTCACCTCTGACAGCGTGATTAGCGGCGTGAACGATGTAACAGCCATCATGGGCACAACTGCTCCCTCCGTTCCGGAGCCGACCACAGCCACGCTGAGCCTGCTTACTCTTGCTGGCCTTGCTGCTCGCCGTCGCCGCAAGTAAGCTCTACCTTTATTCGTAATAAACAAGGCCATTGCCAACTCCACCGGCAGTGGCCTTGTGCTGTATAATTTTAACGGAAGCATGATGACCTCTCCCATACTCGCACACAATCCTGCCGGCCTAGTAGCAGCGTTTTTTACCACCGCCCTGCTGCTGCCGCTGAGTTATACCGTATATTCCCGGACAATCCTAGAATCCTCACTAGGATAAATATAATCTAATGGACTGAAATAAAGTAAAATAAACTTAATTTTAGGCTTGACTTCGACATAGTGCGGCGTTATAATGTCCGCACTACAATGGCTATT
>JAFWZG010000137.1 GCA_017517385.1 Akkermansia sp. | reverse complement strand
GAAAGAGAGATAACGATGGTATTGCCACGGAGCCCCACGCTCATACTGGTACTGACCGTGCGGCGGTCGGTGCGGTCTAGGTCGTACCAGTATTGCGAAGGGCTGTAGTAGGCATCCCTGTTGGTATGGGAACACGGAATATTCTGCAGCAGCTCGGCAAACTTCTTGCGCAGGAGTTGCCGGGCCGCATTGCAGATAGCGTTCGTGTCAATGTTGGAGCAGTTGCAAGCCATAGGAAAGATATTGCTTAGTAGTGGATATTCGAGCTGGCACTTGCGCCGTTAGCCGTCACCGAGCCGGTGGTATCGGCTACGAGCGTCCCGTATTCCGTAGTAGTCACCACGGTACCATTGACCGATATCTCATAGTTGATACTGTTGGCGATGGCCTGAGCCTCAGCAGCCACGGCGGCCTGAATCTGAGCCAGCAGGTCACCACATTTGCAGGTACATTCCTTCTTCTCCAGCTCGTCAATGCGCTTGGATAATTCATCAATGCGGGCCTGCATATCGGCCAGCTTCGTGGCACAGTCGCAACCACAGCACCCACTGCCACCGGATGAACCGGACGAAGAACCGCCGGGTACCGAGCCACCACCGGGAACCGAACCGCCCGGCACTGAGCCGCCGGGTATCGAACTGCCGCCGGACGAAGAAGAGCCACCGCCGGAGGACGATGACGAAGAGCCTGCTACCGAACTACTGCCAGCCGTGGAATCTGACGCCCCGGTACTGCCGGAAGCCTCAGAAGCGGAAGCGGATGCCGAATCGGAATCCGAAGCGGAAGCACTGGCAGAACCCGAAGCCGACCCGGATGCACTGCCGGAACCGGTTGAAGAGCCGGAAGCCGTAACCGTATCGGAAGCAGTTGCGGATTCCGTGTCTCCATCTGAGCCGGTTGCAGAAGCAGAAGCGGAATCGCTCCCACTGGCAGATGCAGACATGGATTGCGAGCCTGAGCCCTCTTGGAAAATCGGTATCGTGATGTAGATAACGCCCCCCACAATCTGATTGTGGTAGGCCGCTGCACCGGAACCGGAAGCAGAGCCGGAACCGGCATCAACAGGCGCGGGCGTATCAGGAAGGCGCGAACCATCCTCCCCCAGAAACGTGACCGAGCCGTCATCATTCAGGACAGCCGGAGCATATTTCACCACAAGCCCGGAGATGACACCTGTAACCTCCTTGATGGTATCAGCATACGGAATCCGGATAATCCCCGCCTCTATCAGCGGCTCCAGAATCTCACGGTCGAACACAATATCCTCCACGCCGCCTATCGTGATAGTGGGGACATCAGATGAACCCGGAGCGGAGCCACCGGAGCTACCGGAGCCAGAAGGCCACACAGAATTGGCCCTGCGGAGCGTGATTTTCAGATTCTCGCCGTCCGCAAGCTCCAGCCCTTCGCCGCAAATGAGCTTTTTGAATATGAACAAATGCTCATCCCTTTTGCGGAAAAGTGAAGCGGGCTTGCTTTCGTACTCCTCGCTTTCCGGGGCCGTGTAATACTCTTCCTCCTCCCCTGAGCCATTGCCGGAACCGCCATCCTCAGTGACAAGCTTTTCCACCTGTACCGTCTGCAAATCCAGAGTACCTGTATGTGCCTGGTAGATATGGGCGCGGTTGACCTCGTTAATTCTGCGGAGCTGATAGGTACCAATGAACACTGAGAGCGTACCCTCGCCAGTCGCGTTCTCCTCCGTCTTGCCCCATGGGACAAAATCCTTCTGCTCAGATGCGATATCCGCGCTGATGATTTCGCCCTTGTAATTCTGCTTAATGATGCAAAACACCTTTTCCAGCTTTTCAGAGAAGGCCCCGATATCAATCCAGCCCTCCGTGTAGTCGTAGATGGTGGCATTCTCGGGAACCGGGCGGGTCTTGCCCATGTAGTCAATGATAGCCCCGGCTTTTATCTGGGCAATCTTGGGCCAGTTGCCTTCGGCGTCCACCTCGCACAGATGCTTGGGCTTGAGGCGGAGCTGGAAGGGAAAGACTTTGAACTCCTGTAGATCTGAGCCGCCGGTACCCCGGTACTTAGTATCTCGCAACTCGGAGCCG
>JAFWZG010000136.1 GCA_017517385.1 Akkermansia sp. | reverse complement strand
TACGCTTTTGCAGCGCCCGAGCGCATACGCGACTGCTACATCGAAACGTCCACCAATTGGCTCGCAATATCAGATCATCGTCCTCTCATATTAGAAATTGAAGATTAACCTCCATCAGCTCGGTAAAGAGCACGTGGACTTACCCGGCAGTAACCTGTTGCAGACGCTTTCCATGCCCTGCAACATGACGCTCACGCAGAGCTACGAAGAGAAGCGCGACTTGCTTATCGGTAAGCTTTATAAGCGCAGCAATACCTCCGTAGCTTCTCGTGCCTACACCTACGATACGCTTGGTCGTCCGATGACGCGCAGCACTTCCAAAGATGGCTCAACAGTCAATGATTCGTTCGGGTACAATTCTCGTAGCGAGCTGAATATAGCCACGGTGAACAATGAGGCCTATGCCTACGACTACGACAACATTGGCAACCGCGAGACGGCTCAGGAAGCGGCAGAATCTGCGACAACCTACGAAAGTAACAACCTCAACCAGTACACGGCAATCGGCGATTTCGAGCCGACCTACGATGATGCCGGTAACCAGACAACGGTTAAAACCACCACCGGTATCTGGTCGGTAATCTACAATGCTGAGAACCGCCCGACTTCGTTTACCAATGCAGATAATGGAACTATTGTGGAATGCTCGTATGACTACATGGGCAGACGTGCTACCAAAAAAGTTACCGTCAATGGTACTGTAACGCTGCACCAGCGATTCCTGTACCGAGGTTACCTCCAGATTGCTTGCTGCGACCTCACTCTCAGTAATCATCCCTGCCTGTGGCTCCTCACCTGGGATCCGTCTGAGCCTGTAGCTACTCGTCCGCTTGCCATCCAAAAGGACGGCACATGGTATACCTATGGCTGGGATTTGACAAAGAACATCTGCGAAGTCTACGGCCAGCATGGCTGCATCCGCACAAACTACTCATACTCGCCCTATGGCGAGGTGACAATCTCCGGTGACGTGATTCAGCCAATTCAATGGTCTAGCGAAATCAATGATGAAGATACTTCATTAGTATACTACAACTATCGTTATTTCGATCCTCAAAATGGCAAATGGCTGAGTTTTGACCCATTGTTTCCTAAGTATACCAATAGCTACTTGTTTGCAAAAAATAATCCTTTGATTTTTTTTGATATAAATGGATTGAAACCGAGTTGGAGCAAAGTTGTAAACGCATACGACGAAGACGTATTGTTTGACGATTTAGTTGGTTCTATATCATTAAAAATTAAAATTGATGATGAAGCTCCTGTGAATTCTAGTAGAATTGTATTTTATGGACGCGACGGCGATATTGCATACCAAAAGCACGACACAATCATTGAAGAAATAGACAATGAAACTAAAGTTATAACTTTTTCTGCAACTGTATCCGCATCTTTAGTAGATTATGGAGATGCGCTTATGATTGGTGGAGGAATAGCAGGCGGAGCAACAACAGGTGCTATAATAGGAGGAGGTATTGGTACGCTTGCTGGCGGGGTTGTATCTGGACCTGGAGCAGCTGCGGGATCAATTATTGGTGGTGTAGTTGGGGGTATCGGAGGCGCTTGTTATGGGAGTGATGTCTCGGTATCTCTCCTATTAAAAGCAAAATTAACGTGCAAATGCACCGAATCTCAATGGATTCCTACTAAGATTGAGGACTTTTCTGAGAATGCAAGAGGAAAAGCTAAGCGCAATGGTGACTTATACATTAATGTAAAGTAACACAAATTTAAATAGGAGTAAGCAACTACTGCTAACTCGCAACATCAGGTAAGCGGGTTAGCAGTAGTTTAGCCTTTTTAGGTATCATTCATCTAACCCATACGGACAAAAAGCGAAAATGTGTTTACATTTCACAGATAAAAGCTTGTTTTTTCGCTTTTACATGTTAGTATTTACGCCATGAGAAAAACAATAATTGCTAGCGTGTTGATAGTATCATTCATAATTTTTGTTTATCTTATATTGAATACTTATAAGATAAGGGAGAACAATGCCGCTTTTCTTTCATCTATAAATTGTTCCGATACTTCTAAGTCGACTTGGAGAAGAACGATAGCTACATATCAGGAAAATTTAATTTTGGAAGATTCTATTGTTGGGCTTATTTCTTTAGAAATGAATTTTCAAGAATCTTCACCACGCTTTAAAGTTGTGTCAAGCGTAGGTGCAATTTCTTTCACTCCAGATCTCAACTCTCCTAGAACAATATACAGAGATAATTCAGGATGCATCACATATTATTCGGGTGTTGTTGCTTCCAAATATGGAGATAATCAAGTATGTATCGAAGTTAAGGTTTGTGTGCGGTATACGGAGAATGGAGATTTTAAATTTTTTACAGATGAAAGCACAGAAGCCAGCGGAAGAGCTATTCGAAATAATGGTTTGTATATAAATACTGATATAAATACTGTTATAAATCCTAGTTATTATGAATCCTAGTCAAAAATAGTTTTGCGTCTACTTTGGGGCAACAAGCTCACAAAAATGCAACACGTTTATTCCAAAGTCGCCACAATGTGAATGTGAACAGGTAATGTTAACGTCTTTTGTAAAACTCTGAAAACTAGTCTTTTCCAAAACTTTCAGCAACCGTTATGAGTCGACCTGAATTCCAAAAAATCCGTTAAGCCTTAATTCATGCGAAAGAAAGTTCTAATATAGCAACGAGAAAAAGCCGGAGTTGAACCGGCTGACAGGGGAGGTTTATTCACCCTCGGCGCTTGGTAGGAAGCCCGAAGAAGTTATTGCCTCCGATTTGGTAGCCAGTAGCTTTCCAGCTGATGTGGGTGAGGGTGGGGTAAGCCTCACCATTCCATTTGTAGCCTCTGTCGAGTACCCCTACCTGGGGCGACAAGTTCACCCGAATGCAACATGTTTATCCCTAAATCACGTCATAAATCACCTCAATGAGCATGCTGGTATGTAATGTTAACGTGTTTTGTAAAACTCTGAAAACAAGCAACTTCCGAAACTGTCTGCAACCCGTTATGAGTCGAGGCGAATTTCGGGGTGATTTTCAGAAAATGGCACTAATTTTCACAACGCATTTATACACAATGTTTAGGAGTCGCTAAAAATCACAGTCAAAAAAAGGCTATTATGGGAGCGGTCATAACCAAGACAACATGGTAACGACTGCTCCTTTTTTGTGCCTGGAGTTCAGCAACTTATAAAATCGCAACTCATAACGAAAAACGGACTTCCCGGGCTGATTTTGCATCCATTTTGCCCCCGTCTTGCAGCCAAAAGGACTCACTTAGACTCGTGCGGTTCTACTCAAAAAATCACCAACTTCGCCGGAAGTTAGTCAACTTCCGGCGAAGTCGGGACAGAGTACTTCAGCACGCCTTACTTTCTGCGGCGGCGGAGAGTGAGAGCAACCAGCCCCGCTAAGCCAAGCATGGATGATGTCGGCTCAGGGATGGAGAGCATGGTGATGTTCAAGCTGCCGTTGTCTGTTCCGGTGTAGGTGAGCACGTAGTTGTCGTTCAGATTACTGAAGAATGGGCTCGCCTGAATGGCATCTTCTGTTGAGATGGTGCTGTAAACCGTGTTGCCCAGCGTCAGGCCGTCTACACCGCTGAAGAGGGTTGTGGATTCACCCACGCTGAGACTCAGCACGCGTGCCAGGGTGGAATCCCCCAGCAATACACCTTCCTGCAGGGTCAGGGTGCTTCCCATGGCAAGACCGCCGTCTGCCACGTTCAGGACAGCCCCGGTAGCCAGCGTCAGGTTGGCGTTCAACTGTGCCCCGCTGCTGAAGTCGGCGGTGCCGCTGACGCGGACAGCGGCTTCCGTTTCCTTATTTCCGACCTCTCCGGCGTAGAAGCCCAGCGAAACGGCGGTTTGTACCTGCAGGTTATCCAAATCATAGGCCGTAGCACCGTGAACACTCAGCTCGCCTGCGTTTGCAAGAATGTTGTCGAAGCTGTTTGCTCCATTATTGAGCTGCAGGGAGCCGGTGCCTGTTTTGACCAGATCGCTGCGTGTTGCGGCCGTGATTTCACCGGTGGATTGCAGGGTGGCTCCCTCTGCCACATCGTAGGTCAGTGTGGATTCATTGGTCAGGGTGGTGGTGGTGGTGGCGGTGATGATGCTGTTGCCGCCCGTGGCGCGGATGGTTGCCGCATCTGTCACGGTGATGCCGCTGCCGCTGACTTCGGCTGAATCCAGCGAGAGGCTGCTCTTGCTCAGCTCTGTTGCGGCGGTGAGCGGATCTCCGGAATCCACTGCCAGGGTAGCACCCTCCCGTACACGAATGGCCGTGGCGTTGTTGAACGCGCTCTTGTGCCGGAAGGTGCCGCTGCCGATGACCTCCACCGCAGTGTTGCCCTGCAGGTTCAGGCTGCCGGTCATATCCACGGTCACGCCCTTGGTTTCGCTGCGGGTCAGCAGGAGGTTGTCATCTGCCGTGGTGGCGGCGGTATCTACGGTGAAGGTGCCGTCCTTGCCCTCTGTTCCCAGAGTCATGTTGTTCCGGAAGGTGACGGTGGAATCCGCCGAGCCGATGGCACCCAGAGTGGTACCGGATGCGAGGGAGACGACAAGCTCGCTGCGCTGCGTACCGCCGGCGGCATACAGTTGCCCGCCTTCCTGGACCTGAAGATTGGCATTCATGGCCCCCAACCAATCATTATATGCCGTTCCCTTCAGTACCAGACCTTCAAGTAAATTCAATCTACCCCCGTTCTGAATGGTGACATCAGCTGCTTTGCGGTAGAGCGTCATGGCGGCATTAGATGTCAGCGTGCCATAAACGTTAATTTTATTGGCTCCGGCAGAGAATTGTGATTGTTCTCCACCCACTGCCAGTACAAAGTCTGAACCCGTTGTCCCGCTGGTTACACCGGCGATAATCAGGTGCGCCCCGGCGGATACGTTAAGCTCGGATTTCGTATATGCGACATCATTGGGCATCAGACAGAGGCCTTTCACGTACATCGTACCATTGGCATCACTACCGCCAATGGTCAGCGTTCCGGAACTATGGTTGTAGTACGACTGACGACTATCCAGACTTGCCCCGTTTTTCAGGTTAATCGTGTTGTTGTCCCAACTGCGCGTCCGTGCAGCGCTTTCGACAATGCTGAGTCCGTCGATGGTGACGCTCTTGCCGCCGGTCAGGTTGAAGTTGCTGACGCTGAGGTTGCCCGTGCCACCCAGAGTCACGTTGTTCCCGTTCGGATTGAGTGTTCCCACGGTGGCGTTGCCGTTGAAGTTGGCGGTAATGTTGCTCTGGTCAAGCGTGACGGTGGCAATGGAGGTGGTGCCGTTGAAGTTGGAGGTGGTGTTATCAGAGCCTGTGTCGAAGCCTGCCAGCGAGACAGAGCCGTTGATATCCAGCGTGCCGCCGCCTCTGCGATCCCAGGTGCCGTTACTGCCGGTCACATTACCATTGACGATGAGCTGATTGCCACTGTTCTGATGAACCTCTGTTTCACCTTCCAGCTCCAGATTCCCGTCAAGGGTCGTTTTTGCCGTTATCTGGGCATTGACACCGTCCGCCAGTTTCAGCGTGTTGCCGAAGCTGCTGTCCGTGAGCGTGAGATTGCCGACCGTTACATGGGTTGTACCCTCAAAATCCTCATCAATGGCGAGCTTGTTGTCATAGGTGTTATCGGTGGTGTCGAGCTTAATCTGCACGGTACCGGTACCGGAGATGTTGCTGACGGTGGCGGTGCTCTCCTGCGTATCGGTCAGCACCAAAGTGCCGGAGGCGGCAATCTCCACTTCACCCTCGGCTGCGGTGTAGTCCGCCGCTGTCAGCTTGTTGTTGAGCACCAGCTTGCCGCTTTCTACATTCAGGTCGCCGCTGAGCGTGACATCGCTGCCGGAGAAGCTGTAGGTTTCGGTGTTCGTGAATCGCAGACCTCCCGCATTGGTTGCGCTTGCGAACTGAAGATTTTGGGAAGGCTCGCGGTCGCGGAACAGGACGGTTTCTCCCGCGCTGAACACGGCATAATCGTCCTGCCATTCTGCGAACCCGTCGGCAAAGCGTATGGTTACTTTCAGTCCGGTACTGTCGCCTGCAAAGGTGCTGCCGGCAAGGTAATCCGGCATATTGTCGGCCAGGCGGGCATTATGCTCGCTCCAGTCGCCGGAGAGCAGGGCATAGGTAACGCCATGCTCAAGCGATTGGTGGTTGCTGAAGCTGATGTCCTGTCTGCTGAAGTCAGCTCCGTATTCAGTGGTGGCGTTCAACAGCGAGGTGGTGGCATTCAGCACCGTGCTGTCAAATTCCAGCGTGCCGCCGTTGAGTACCAGGGTGCCGGTCAGCGTGCCCTGCGTGCCGTTCCCGGCTATCAATGCCAGCGTCACTCCTTCGTTCAGGCTGTAGCTCTCACCCAGTTTCAGCGTGGCTCCCTGAGCGATGGTGATAGTGTCTGCCACCGTGGGGGCGTTCGTGAATTCCAGGTTGCCTTGCAGAGCCGTGATATTCTGCGCCTTGATATTGTTGCCGCTGAAAATCTGGGTTCCCGTGCCGTCCATGGCGATGTTCAGCCCGTTGACGGCACCCTTGTAGTTGTAGCTCTCGCTGCCGGTGATGGTCAGCGTGTTTTTGCCGTCGCCCGTGGGGGCGGAGTCGAGATTGATACGCGAGGATTCGCCACTGTACGCGAGGGAGTGTTCATTACCGGTGAGTCCCTTGATACGGGCATTATTTGTGTTGACCGCCAGTGACATCGTGGAGCTTTCGTAGCCGTTCAGCTCCAGTGTGCCGTGCTGCAGAGCTTTATCATGAGCCAGTTCTACATAGCTGTTGTAGGCTGCCCCATTTGCCGTGCGGTTGGCAATGATTTTGCCCGTGAAGGAGTTTTCACCGTTGAGGATTAAGCGGGAGGAGTTGGTTTCCGTGATGTATTCCCAACTCGTGCCGCCTTGATCACGGCGATAGTTGGAGGTGGTGGTGTGGGAAGCGTTCCAGGTAATGGTGGTGTCTTCCGAGGCTTCCAGATTCCGAATTCTCCAGACTGCCTGCTGCGTTGTTTCCTCCAGAGTGAGATTCTGGCCGTTCAGCTTGATGGTGTTGAAGTCCAGCTCCTGTACATCGCACTTGGCGGCAGATTGGATATGAGTGACACTGGCTGCCAAATCCAGGGTGCCGCTTACGGTTACGGTTTGTGTTGTGGGGGAGGTGCCGTTGTAGCTGGTGTTTCCGTTGGTGCCGTATGAGAATGCTATCTTGGAGGCATCTTCAATGCGGAGTGTGCCACCGAGGTTGTAGCCGAAGTTGGTAAACTTCCAATCTCCGGAACCGGTGAGTCTGAGTGTGGCACCTTCGTAGGCACCGATTCGCCCGCCGACTGTAACCGTATTGGTGCCGTTGGAAAGCGTGGCTGTTCCGCTTGCAACGGTAATGATGGCGTTGCCGCCGATGGTTGAGCCGGAAGCGGAGGCATCGATGACGGCTCCGTCTCCCGCAATGACTGTGCCCAGATTGAGGTTTTTCCCGTTCAGATGCAGCGTGCTGTCTCCCAGATACAGGGAGCCGACATTGGAATAAGTCGCTGTGAGTTTGACATCTCCTTCTTCGATGTAGAGAGCGCGGTAACGCAGGTTCCCCATGGTGGCAGAGGTTACCCCGTTGTTCAACTCAAGGGTATTGCTGCCGTATTTGTGGATGGTGTCCACATTAACCAGGCCCTTGATGTCATTGATAGAATCAATGGTGATGTGGAGTTCGCTGGCTTTGGGGTCGGTGCTGCTCTCCAGACGGTTGCCTAACAGAGAGCTGCCTTCCTCCAGCACCAGATTGCTGATACGCTGGGTGGAATCGCCGATATGCAGGGTGCCGCCCGCTTTCAGTGTGACACATTCAGCCGAATCCAGCGCGTTATCCTGATCAATGCGCAGGGTGATGTTGCCGATATTTGCCGTTTTGGTGCTGTCTTGCCCCATAACGGTAACGTTGCCGTTCAAGTTGTTCAGCTGCTCCAGTTTGACTGTGCCGCCGGTGTATCCCTGGGCATCGATGATGAGGTTACGATTGCCCCCGACTTCTCCGGCGATGGTCAGGGTGCCGTTTGCAGCGGAGAATCGGTAATCCTGTCCTTCTGCCAGCTGAAGCTTACCCGTGTAATTCAGGTTGCCGTCTGAGCCGAGGAACAGAGATTGGTGTGCCGTCATGTTCAGATCCTGATCAGCCTTCCGTTGCAGCAGAATACCGTTCGAGTCACCGGTGATGTTGGAAAGCAGGTCAGACATGGCTACGCGGTTGCCGTAACTCAGATTGAGAGAGATGTTACGGATGGCTTCCTCGCTTGTGTAGTCAAGAGTGACACCTGTTCCCATGAAATCAATGCCTCCGGTAAAGTTGTTGCCGGAGTTGGCGAGGGTGACTACGCCCTTGGTGTGAGCATTGCCGAGAATGAGCTTATTGTCGCCCGTCAGCAAATAGTTCACCACCAGATTACCGCCGCCGCCGCCCAGTCGCCAGACGTTGTCGATTGCCGCCAACTGATCCGTGGTGCCTTGCTCGCCGTATTGGATGGTTTGCCCGGCAAGAGCACCGATGATGAGGTTCTTATGGCCGGAGGTATCAACCTGGGTGAGCTGGTTCTGCGTGAGAGCCAGCACGCCGTTGGAGTCGCTGTCAATATAGTTCAGAGCCGTATTCCCGTCGGCATTGTGGGCAGCCAGTGCTCCCTTTTCGCCAACGTACCATTTCTCGTTTCCGGCAGCTGCGGCATCTTCCACCATCAGCGTGCCGCCGATGACGCTGCGGGATCCGGTGAAGGTGTTGTTGCCTGTCAGGTAGAGGATGCTGTTGGCCGCATTCACGGTGACGGTACCCGTTCCGGTGATGTTGCCGCCGTAGGTGTGAGTCGCTGTCGTTCTGTCGGCAAACTCGACCTTGAGCGCACCCCCCGCCAGTGTGGTGTTACCCTGGTGACCGTAGTATTCTGCCCAGTCCTGAGTGTTTTCCTTGATGATACCGCCTTCGATGTATTCCATTTGGTGGTGAACACCCTCATTCATCACGTAGGTGCCGCCTTCATTAACCGTGATATCTCCCTTGACGCGGGCGTGGGTGCCCAGTTGGAACGTGGCACCGTTTTCTACCGTGACATTCATCTTGGCATCGGCGTAGTGCCAGTCATCCTCAGAGAAGAAGATGGCATCACTGTACGGGACGGAGCCGGTACCGTGTTCGGTGTTAATGCCGGCCAGTACAACGGTGCCGCTCTTGACGGTGAAGGAGCTGGCCGCATTGTTGCTAAGGTCGGTGCAAATGCTGTTCATGGTCCATACGGAGCCTGCCCCCATGTCTGCGATGACGCTCAGTGAGCCGTCGGCGGAATCCTTCAGAGAGCCTTTCCAGACGCTGTTGCCGGCCTGTTTGTAGGTCATGGTGGTGCTGCCGCTGCTGTTGATGATAAGGGCATCATCCGTCAGGGCGTTGATGCTGAAACCATTGGCATCGATATTGGAATTGGTGGTGTACCAATCCATGGAGTTGCCGTTCATGTCCAGCGTGCCGCCGTTGAGCCCGAAGGTGAAGGCGCGCTCAATCTGGTTGGTGTCAGAGATGACCACCGTAGCACCGCTGCTGGCCAGCACATTGTAGGCGGCGTGGCCGTTTTGCCGGTTCAGATAGGTGGTGCCGTTGCCGCCAACTGCCAGCAGGATGTTGTTGTCACCCTCGCCCTCAATGTACAAATCACCCTCGCCGTTCTTGCGCCATTCGCGCATGTAATTGGACGGGTTGGTCAGCTGCACGTGAACCTCAGCCCCTTTGTTAATCACGTATCCCGCAGAATTGAGCGTGTAATCGCCCTCCTCTGCGTTTTTGATGGTGAAGTTGCCTTTGTTGAACTCCAGATAGCCAACACCGGTGTCTACCGTGTCATTCAGGATAATGTCATAGTCACCGCCGTTGCCGGTAAATATGAGATTCTGGGTGTTGCCCAGACCGTTGATGCCATTCTGGTAATGATTCCCGTAGGCGTACCAGTTAGCATTGTCTTTGACGGCTGAAAGATCTTTCCACGTATTGCTGCCGGAGCTCACTGCCAGATGTTCGTATGTGGTATTACCCACTGTAATGAGGCCACTGCCGTTGGTGACTGTGCTCAGCTGTGCCGTGTTCGTGGTGCTCATGTCCACCTCAACGCTGTGTGTGTCCAGAATCTGGTTAGCGAAGTCGATGGAGCCGTGAGCCACAGAGTAGGTGGTGGCGTTGCCGGCGCGCAGGGAGAAGATGTATTCATAGCGTCCGGCTTCCTGGTTGTAGACGTAGACGGGGGACCCTGAGTCGCCTCCCTGAGCGTTGGTGGGCAGCGGTGCCGATTCATTGACCCAGGAAGATTCCGGCTTCATGTTCCAGTCACCGAAGATGAGTCCCTCTGTCGTGATGGCAATGGCTCGTATGGTGGAGATGCCGCCCAGAATGGTGGTATACGGGGTGCCGGCATCAACCAGTCTGCCGTCTTTTTCCCATACCACAACACCACCGGCGAATGCGCGGTACATCAGTTCACCTTCGAGCTGCTCTTTGATGTCGGGAATGCCGTTTTCATTGCTGTCCTGCTGTTCGGAGGTGACACCACTGTAATTGTAGGCACCCACTACGTCCGTATAAATCTTGTTCTGACGATACAATCCCCAGTCAGCTGCACTCATCAAATCTTTCTCAGAGATTTGCACCGTGCTGTATTTAATGCTGTGTGCGCTGCCCAGCTGAGTTACGCCGAAACTGGCACTGAATCCGGGATTGTGCGCTACGGTGACCAGATAGTTGGAGCCGAACGCGGCAGCTGCACCGTGACATTGCGTTCCGGTGGCACCGTAGTCCAGGCTGCCGGCGAAGTTAATCATTCCCTGTTCTTCCGGGAGTACCCAGATGACCTCGCCATTTGCCTTGGGCATGGCAATGCCGCCGTCTTTATCGCGGATGGCCTGCAGCATGGAGCTGATGCCGGTAACGCGGAAACGCCCCTCATTCTGCCCGAAGTCGGAATATGTGCGCTTGTCTACATCTGTATGCATACCACCGCCCCAGGCAGTGGTGGCAGCAGTTGCGGCACAAACAAGAAGCAGGCACTTACGAAGCGAAAGCGGGAGATGCAGTTTCATGGCGAATTACGAACGGTAGATATCTTCTTATTACGAAAACCTATCTGCAAGATAGCATATTCAAAATGCCTCCGCAAGCCTAAATCTCAATTCTCCCCCCCACATACTTCAAAAATTCGGCCCCGAAACCGGCTCCCCATATACTGAGACGGCATATAAAATATAATGGCGCCTGATTTTAAGACAACAGTTTAAGCCCCCTTTTTCTTGTGCAAAGTATCGTGAGCGTGTATAATCCAACCAACACACAAACATGCAAAACGAAAAAATACACAAGAGAGGTCGCTACGCCACCGAGTTCAAGGAAAAGGTAGCATTGGAAGCGCTCACAGGCGCCAAGACGCACGCACAGATAGCGTCAGAGTACGGTATCAGCCCTGATTTAGTAAAGGACTGGAAAAAGCAGGCAAAGGAGATGCTTGGCGAATGTTTCCGCCGAGGCGGGCGAAAGAGCGAAATGGAGAAAAAAGATGAGCGAATAGCAAATCTGGAGCGACTGCTTGGCAAGCGCGAGTTCGAACTGGATTGGCTGTCAAAAAAAAGCCAAGGAGTTGGGACTGTAGCGCAACGTCGCCAACTCCTGGATATGGGAGGGGAAGCACCTTCGCGCAAACGGCAATGTGAGTTATTGGGATTGGCTCGCAGCAGCACATACTATAAGAAGCGTGCTCCGAAAGATGAGCCAGCTACTGAACGAGCCATAGAGCAGCTTTACGAGGAAGATGCAACCTTGGGTAGACGCCGCATGCCAGTTCTGTTGCAACGGAGATATGGCATTGAAATAGGAGCAAAGAAATGCCAGCGAATTAAGAAAAAGCTGGGATTACGCACTCTTTATCCCCATCGTGACACCAGTGCACCGAATCCCCGAGCAGAAAAAGAATCATATCTGCTTAAAGATATGGAAATCAATGAAGTTGATCAGGTATGGACCAGTGATATCACCTACCTTCAGATAGACCGTTGCAACTACTATCTTTGTGTAGTGATGGATTGGGATAGTCGCTTTGTACTGGGCTGGAGCATGGGGAGGCATATGGATGTAAGGCTGTGCCTCGATGCCTTAGACATGGCGTTGAAAAGTGGGCGCTGCCCCAAAATCTTCAATACCGATCAGGGAAGTCAGTATACATCCGGGGACTGGAAATAAGCTATCCTCGAGAGAGGCATAAAAATATGCATGGACGGCAAAGGACGCTGGGCAGACAATATCATTATGGAGCGTTTCTGGCGTACTTACAAGCATGAGTTCTTCCTGCACCGAGAACCCAAGAGTCTGGAAGATGCGATAGAAATGACAGCTGAATGGATGGAGTATTATAATCGAGAAAGACCACATTCAGCACTGAAAAATAGCAGTCCGCTCATGTATCGAGAAAACAGCGCCACCCCCCTTCCGGCGAATTTTTGGCGCGATTTTTCCGCTCCGGCACGGCTCGCGTCGCTACGCTCGGGATGCCATGCCTACGCTACAAAATCGCGCCAAAAATGGATTGACATCAGAGGGCATGGAATGATATAAAGATTGCACACGCCGAGGTACACAAGTGAGGGGGCTTAAATTGGCTTCCTGAGTGTCGAAAGAATGGCGCCAGTTTAAACAGCATCTTAAAACAGCATGAGTTTGTTTCTTTTTCAGCGAGAAAGCGTTGTCTTATTCTTTCTTTTGGCCACCTGTATTATGGCATCCCCGCAGGAAGAAAATCCCTTTTACGAACAAGTTCGAAGAACTCCAGAGTCAGGAATCATTTGCGGGACCTACTCAGCTGCCTTGGAGGAAGTGGATTTACAGCTGGAACTTCTGGAGTCCGGACACCCTCAGGAGTTTAGACAAAAGCATAATTGGGATCTATCTTCATTCAGCCTTCAACTTCTCTATATCATGAAAGAATTGGGAGATAGGGAGGCGGCCCATTACCTCTCCGCTCTCGAAAGAGAAAGCAACGTATATTCCCGGACAATCCTAGAATCCTCACTAGGATAAATATAATCTAATGGACTGAAATAAAGTAAAATAAACTTAATTTTAGGCTTGACTTCGACATAGTGCGGCGTTATAATGTCCGCACTACAATGGCTATT
>JAFWZG010000135.1 GCA_017517385.1 Akkermansia sp. | reverse complement strand
CTGACAGTCTAGCATTATTTGCTTCTAAAATCAACAAAATCAATTTTTAGCGATAAGTCATTAAGAGTAAATTTCGTGAATATCTTAGAGGTGGAGATTGACCTGCTTGTATGACACAAATCCAAATGCGTCTGCCCTGTGTAGTAGGAAACGAGAGTTGACAATCAGTTAATCTCCGAATATAATGACGCCCCCCTAACGAAGCGTGGAAAAACTTTACGTTAAGAGTCAAATAAGTTTTCACGTTGCAAAAATCGGCCCTTAAAACTCGTCTTTCTGTTTATGAATACAGATACTTTTAACCTGAACACGCAAGACTCGGCTCGCATTATGCGCACCGTATCAGCACAAGAAAATCTTGTGCTAGTGGTTAAACCGCGTGAACAAATGGATGCCATCATGAAGTTCTTGCGGCTCAGTGCCGGAGTGGCATTAGTGGCTTGGTTATTATGGAAAGGAGCTGAAATAGACGCCGGCTGGCCTGTCCAACTACTGTTATGGGGGATGGTCCTCCTTCTCTTTAGTTCCCCATGGCTGCACCGGTGGAAGAAGCGGAATACTCTGTATATACTCACTTCTCACCGAGCTATCGTGATAGAACCCGGCTATATTGGCCAAGACAAAGTTCAATCCTGGTCCTTGCAGCCGAATCCTATTCTAAAGGTAAATCGGTATAACGATGGTTTTGGCGATATTGTTCTGGGGTATGAAATGAAGTGGTCAATTGGCCGGCTCTTTCAAACGCAAGGTGGTGGCTTAGCGGGAGATTTGTTCCGCCGCCGCAAGGTGAGCGTAGGCTTTCTGGACACACCTAGGGTGGATGAAGTTTATTCGCGATTTGCCGCTTTGATAGCGCAAGGAAACGAGGACGCGTTACCCACGGAGCTGACTGGCTCAACATATACACCCCCGAGTGTGCCGGAGTATCCCCACCCTTCATACAGAAAGCCCAACGAATTCGGCGAGTGGTCAAATAATACGCCAGATACCACCCTACCACAAGCATTAGTAGGCTTTGGCACCGTACTTAGCATTTTCTCCTGTATAGCCCTTGCAATTGGTGCGGTCATTTTTCATTTTGAGCAGGAATTTAATGCAAACTGCGTTAAAACGCAAGCCACTGTAATAAATGTCAGATACGCAATTGAAACACAGTCAACCCAAACACGCCGCAGAGGCACAGGCGTGAATATTTCTCTGAGTGAAGGAGAAGCAAGCCATACCACAACAACTTATTACCCAACCTTGAGTTTCTCGGATACTTCAGGGCGAACCTACTTACACGAATCAGATGAGGGTTCTACAGCCCCCACAGCTTACCACATAGGCCAGCAGCTTACAATTCGATATCTCCCCAATAATCCCACGGAGGTCAAAATGGGAGAAAAGTCCGCTTTGGGTATAAAAGTGATGGCATTCGCTGCATTACCCCTGCTTATCTCCGTATGCATGCTGATTGCCGGCTTAGTGCAAAAACGAAAAGCTAAGGCTTAAGCATTAGTCTGACGCAGCGCTTGGAGAGGGACAAGGAAGAAGAACTACAGCATTCCATACGTGTCCCAAAGATTTGGGACACGTTGATTTACGAATTACAATTTACGATTTACGAATTAAAAGTAAGCGGCTTACGCCGATGTTGGGCTAAAAGAAAAATTGTGCCAATGAACGGACTGTATGATACCCGGCCAAGGAGAATTCGGCAAAACACGCTGATTTTGTCTACACAATGGCTATATTCCCCCAAACTTTGGGACACATGTGACAGCATTCACAGGGGTGACTTTTAAGCTTCACACCCCGTGGGAGAATATGATAGAATGCGTGGTGCGAAAAATACCATACACCATGAGCGAAATAGACAACAAAACGCTTCAGGAACTTAGCGCAGCCCTCACCTGCTGCAGCTACGCACGTGTCAGCACCCTACTGAGTAACGGCCTCAGTCCCCTGACCCGCATCCCGTCGCATGCGGATGATTATCCCGGGCGCCCCGGAGAATACCTGAAGCGCACAAACCTGACTATGCTCCACTTTGCCGGGGCGTGGACGCTCAAGAAATCGCAAGTGAAACTCATCCGCCGCCTCTTGGATGGCGGGGCTGATATACACGCTACTGATGACCAAGGCTACACCCCGCTGCATGATGCCGCCGCAGATTTGCATGGCAGCGCGTTCGCGGCCTTCAAACGCGGTTATGAAACAACCCCGGAACAGGCTACAGAACCCGTGGCGGTCATGCTGGCGGCCGGAGCAGATGTCAACGCCCGGACAGCCCTAGGCTTCACCCCCCTGCACATGGCGGCATTATATGCACCCACAGCCGTGGCAGACCTGCTGATTGCCCACGGCGCAGACCTTCACGCCACCGCGGCCGAGGGTGAAACAGCCCTCCATTTCGCCGCCATGGCCGGAAATACCGAGCTGGTGCGCAAGCTGCTGCAAGAAGGCTTAGATGTGAATGCCCGCGAAGCTGACGGCATGACTCCGCTAAGCCGGGCCGCCTACTACACGGATAACCCTGATATGATTAACCTACTGGTTGATGCCGGGGCCGAGCTTTGCCCACGCGTGGGAGAATACGAAACCACGCCCCTGCATTATGCCGCCATGGGCGGGCATGAGGGAAACCTGCGCGCCCTTCTGAAACTGGGGCTGGATGTCAACATGTGCACAAAAACGGGTGACACGCCCCTACTGCGCGCTATGATGTTCGGGCACATGAACTGCGTTCAAACCTTGCTGACCGCTGGGGCCACCACTGAAATGAACAGTGACGGCGGGGCTCTTTTCTGCCGCTTAGCCCTTGATAGCGGAGAGAGTGCCATCATCGAACTGGCCCAAAAGCACGCCCCCGCCTTTGCCGAAGTTCAGCGCAAAAGGGAACGAAAGCGCCGGAACCGCAGCAACCTCATAACATTAGGCTTGGCGATACTCTTTTGCGCCCTGCTTCGCTGGCTGATGAACTGATAAAGGCTAAAAGCTTTACATCATGAAAAAACTCCGATTATTTCTAATTCTGGCAGCTAGCTGTTCCCTTGCGATGATATCCTGTGAATCTCACGGAAAACGCCAATCCTGCAGAGTTTGTGGTGGTACCGGTAAAGATTACAGTATCCAGTACCAACAACACGTCGGCTCCTGTTACCATCCCGATGATAGTTTCAATTACTGGCACACATTAACGGGCGATTGCTACAGCTACACTTACTCACCCTGTAAGGGCTGTGGCGGCATTGGGTGGATATACACGGAACAGAGCGCCACTTCCGATAACTAAAAGCCCCCAGACAGCCAGCAAGACCGAAAAATCCCCATAAACAGATACGCGTGCAGAGGCGGCATCATGGTATGGAGTCTAAAAAAGTCCTTCCCTTAATCAAAACCAGATAACAGAATGATGATTTATTTGCTTCTCAATATCAGCTTTTGCCTGTTAGTCTCGGCGCTGACGTTTTCTTTTTTCAGAAAATATGCGCTATTGAGCATGAGTTTGCTGTATACCTGGCAATTCCCCATGATGTTCTTTTTTGCATTTAGCGTTTCGCTTTGTGATGCCCTGTTGTTGATCCATCTGCTAGTGATGCTGCTGTTACTCATTACTTGCGTGGTGCTGTTCTTCTTTAAGCAGCCAAATAAGCCATTGTCATTGATTCTGCTGTTATTACCCTTGCTTATTGTTTTTCTTATCAATGTAATGGGAGGGCATTTTATGATGAGTTAGGGTATTCATGTGTATACGAACAAAGAACTATCCAAGCAAAGGATTAAGCAGCAGCCCCTTAGCTTCTCGTCCCCCAGTCCCTCTGCCACACTTGAACAGGCGAGTGAGAATCGCTATAATTTTTGGGCTTGACCCCAATTTTTGGGCTTGACCCGCATGTTATCAGAGCCGATACATGGGGCGGATGATGTATTTTGTTGGCTCTTCTGCAATAATTGTGGAATGAGCCAGGCAAGGAAGAAACGGCAGAGAAGAAAAGTATCAGTAAAGAGCAGAAAAAGATTGAGCATGGAGGAGAAAACTCCTACCATGCCCAGTGTTGTGTTCTTGAAGTACTT
>JAFWZG010000134.1 GCA_017517385.1 Akkermansia sp. | reverse complement strand
CTTGGCCGGGTATCATACAGCCCGTTCATTGGCACAATTTTTCTTTTATCCCAATATCGGCGTAAGCCGCTTACTTTTAATTCGTAAATCGTAAATTGTAATTCGTAAATCAACGTGTCCCAAATCTTTGGGACACGTATGAGTCGCTGATTCCGGGTGATTTTTATGCTTGCAACAGCCTTGGATTTAGTGTATAGTGCGAGAATGGCGAGCATTGTGAGCAGAGCACTAAGCGCGTTCTTTCTGGGGGCATTGAGTTGCTGGGCAGAACCGACAGCCGAGCCTACACAGGAAGAGCTGCTAAAGGCGGCGGCTTTGTATACCATGCCACCCGTTTGGGGTGACTCTACACGAGCGCTGCAGCTGCGCATGGAGGGAATGCGCGAAGTGCGCGCAGAAAAGCTGGCAGAGGATGTCTACCTGCTGCGCTTTGAAGAGGGACGTGAGGAGAGGAACGAGGCGGTGTATGTGCGCTACATGTTGGTTCGGCGTGAGCGTGGGCAGTGGTGGGGAATTCAGATGCGCGATTTTCGAATAGCCTGTGATAACGTAGCCTCCCACAGCTGGGATGGTACGGTGCTGCAGTTGCTCACTGCTACCGGGCATTTGGTGGCAGATATGGCCACGGATGGCAGTTTTGCGGATGCCCCGCAGTATGTGCAGCTGCGCTACATGGGCTTTGAGTCCGGCATCGTGCGGGTCGAGGTACACAATACGCTGGATATTCCTGTGCGCTTGCTGCCGGGCTTGTTCGAGGTGAACGGGCTTATGGGGCAACCAGCCATGCACGATATGGTGTATCGGGCTTGGCTGCGAAAGGAGTGTGTGCTGCAGCCGCATGAAACCCGGCATTTGGAGCTCCCCCTGTCCATCAACAGCTTTTTTAACAGTCCGCAGCGCGAGAAGATGGAGATAGCGGAGCCGTATGTGTCCTATCTGGCTTTCTCTGCTCCCGACTCTGTCCGGGCACGAGCGCATGAGTATGTGCCGTATGTCATCCGGCGGGCGGATAGCCCCAACATGTCCTCATCCCCGTTGTGTGAGGACTATGCGTGGAAGATGAATTATGAGCCAGGGCTCACTTCCGGGTTCGATGGCTCCGTGCGCACGGCACAACTCTGGCGGCGGGAGAATGGCCGCTGGCACCTGCTGCGGCAGTTGGCGGACAAAGCTCGCAGCGAGGCCCGTTTTGAGGGGGAGGGCAGAACATACCGCCTGAGTGGGCAAGTGCTCTACATGGGGAGGCCCACGGAGCGCACCCGCCCCCGCGTGGCCATGCTTTTGCCCCTACCGGGCGGCTCGCGTGAGGTGGAATTGCTGCCAGACCACATGCTGGACATCTCTATGTGCCTGAACGAGCAGAAGCCGGAGACATGGTACCTGCGCCATGGTGAGCGGCGCTTTCCGGTAGAGATAGTCCGGGAACGCGAGTCGGTGCATAAGATGCCGCCGTCTTTGCGGCGCCATCGCCTCTCCCTATCACTTCCCGCTGCGAATGGTAAGTTCTACCGCCTGACCTTGGGGCCTGCTGAGCTGCGGGTGCTGGTGTGCGATGCGAACGCGGACGGCGTACCGGATGTGAAAATTGCGGATTCGGGCCTCGTGTTTTATGGCGTGACGGAAGGCAGCGGCTATTTCCGCTGCCCTACCTTGGATGCTCGCACAGAGTAGCCAGACCGGGAATTTTATGCGTAATTATGGAATGGGGACAACGCCTTTTCCTCCACAACGCGAACAAGAACTCCCTGGCCATGAGTCTGAACAATCCGGACATCTGGTCTCACCGGGTTGTGTGTCCAACCAATTCAGGAAGGCTCTGTCTTCATCCGTCATATCACGAACAAAAGTGCCAACTTGTACAGATTTTGTGTAGAAGGTGAATCCTCTAGAGATATCCGGGAAGTTGACGACATATTTTGGTACATAGTTGGTAATGGTGGGACGATACCATGTGCCATTGTTGAACTTCACCCATTCCTGCAACTCTGTGGGAGCGGGAGTCTCTGCCGTAAATCGCACGGTCTTCTTCACCGCTGCGTTCTCATAAATGTACGCTACCGTGGACTGAGGTAAATCTACAGAAGGAGAATAGCAACCATGCAGAAACGCAAATGCTCCCAGAGCCAGAGCGATAAGACTCATTTTGGAAAATCGATTCATAATGAGTGATAACTGTTATGTGAATTATATCAATTCCCGTCCCTCTGTTCAAGCGCGGCGGGCATTTTGTTGCGGGTTTCCTGCATTTTTGTTGCAGATGGCTCAAAAACAGGCTGCAAGGGGAGAATTCGCTCGAAGTGGAGCCCTTGGTCTGCCGGGGGCGGGTCATGTGGTGCAAAGTGGTGTTTTGTGCGTTGTTTACAGTTCGGCCGGAATCTTGTGGAACTCGCTCATGGGGTACGCCCCGGCCATGCTGATATCCTTGTCCTGAAACACGAGGAAATAGCGATACCCCGGCCCGGCTTGTTCCTGCCATGCTCTGCCCAAGTGCAGCTTGGTTGGTGTCTCTGAGCGGACTTTCCCCGAAGTGCGCATATTGCGTTGGTCATACAAAGAAAGCGAGCTGACCATCAGCAACTAGTCAGCTCGCGGAAAAGAGTCCAAAATGAATCTGAGGAATCTTGGATGCCCTTATTATAGAAAAATGGACGATTTTGTCAAGCTTTCGGACTTAAAAATCAGGGCAGACGCATTTGAAATATGACACAGGCATGCAGAAATAACTCAACGCATTTCCTCTTCAATGCCGAGCATAATACGTTCCAAGACACGAGTATTCCATGCTGCGTGCTTTCGTTTTCTACGCAAAGGT
>JAFWZG010000133.1 GCA_017517385.1 Akkermansia sp. | reverse complement strand
CTTGGCCGGGTATCATACAGCCCGTTCATTGGCACAATTTTTCTTTTATCCCAATATCGGCGTAAGCCGCTTACTTTTAATTCGTAAATCGTAAATTGTAATTCGTAAATCAACGTGTCCCAAATCTTTGGGACACGTATGGCATGCATGGGAGCCTCCCCGTCTGTCTCCTAACCAATGAGGGGGCTTGGCATTTACCAAGCCCCCTCATAAGGATTTTGACGCCGGTAACCGCGGCGCATTAGCGGCGGCGGCGACGAGCGGCAAGGGCTGCCAGAGCCAAGAGGCTCAGCGTAGCCGTGGTCGGCTCAGGAACTACCTTATTGATGCCTTGCAGGTATACCTCTTTGGTGGTGCTGTCGTAGGTCAGCGTGGTGTTTTCATTGATATAATCACCGGTGAAGAAGTCGCTTGCTCGCAGTGTTAATGACGTGTCCACTTCTTCCCCATCCATGAGGAACCACACGGTGCCTACATTGGAGAACAGCTGCACAAGGCTATCCTCGGTGTATTCAGTACCAAGGGTGAACACGAGATTGATTTTCTCACCCTCACTGGTAGCATTGAATGTCAGTTCAGAGCCATCTGCCATGTAGATACCGGTACCATCTGTTACCAAGGTAGAACCCGCGGCGAAGGTCAAATCCGCATCGATAACATTGAGGCTGGATAAGCGATAGGCCGCCACCATCGAATCGCTTGCGGATGTTGTCACAGCTATATCGCCAAGAGCTAAGGTGGCGCCGGCTGCAATGTTGATTTTAGCAGCTGTAATGGAAGCTCCATTGCTCAGCTGTAGTGTGGCAGAGTCGCCTACTTCTATCTTGGCATCTTCTGCCACGAGCTCGGCATCGCTGACGGCGAGCGTGGCATTGCTTCCTTCTGCTATGCTTACGGTACCACCACGTACCTTGAGTACGGCGCCATCCACAATCTGCAAGCTACCGCCGTTCACGTACACGTTCTTGCGAATTTCGCTGGTCTGAGAGTGCAGGATTTCTTCCGCCGTGGCCGTGCGATTTACATTGTTATCTGTCAGAATCGCGTTCAGATGCTGTTCGGTATACTTGCCACTGAAAATGACAGCACCTTGAGAGCTTGTTGTATTGCCATCAGCATCCGTGTAATCGCTGTTGATATAAGTATCACCGGCTGTGTACACGGAATCTCTGAACTCGATACTCTTCCCCTCTCCGGCTGACAAGGAAATGCTATCGCCCATGGCATAAATACTGCGTAACCGATAGTAATCACCGTGGATTTCTGCATTTTTCTCAAACAACACAGAATCATTATTTCTAATATTCAAATTACCGCCCGCATAAATCGCGCCGCCGGAGGAAGAGATCGAGCCGCCGTAGATATAGGCAGAGGCAGAACTGGCAGTATTCCCGCTGAAAGTCACGCTCCCGTTGTCATTCAGCGTTATGCTGTCCCCATAAATCGCGCCGCCACGGGCAGCATGGCCAGAGTCAGAACTGGCAGTATTCCCGCTGAAAGTCACGCTCCCGTTGTCATTCAGCGTTAAGGTGCTGCCCCCAGCAATCGCGCCGCCGGAGGCAGGGCCAGAGCTAGCACTGGCCGTATTCCTGTCAAAGATCACGCTTCCGTTGTCACTCAGCGATATGGTGCTAGCCACGCCCCCACAAATCGCGCCGCCACGGGCAGAGCTAGAGCCAGAAGCCGTATTCCCGCTGAAAGTCACGCTCCCGTTGTCATTCAGCGTTAAGGTGCAGGCTCCAGACCAGCCAGCATAAATCGCGCCGCCGCCTTCGGCAGACGTATTCCCGCTGAAAGTCACGCTCCCGTTTGCACTCAGCGTTATGCGAGACGAGTTCCCATCAATCGCGCCGCCGCGGGAAGAAGACGTATTCCTGCTGAAAGTCACGCTCCCGTTTGCAATCAGCGTTATGGAGCCCGAGTTCACACAAATCGCGCCGCCATAGGCAGCACCATAAGCCGTATTCCCGCAGAAAGTCACGATTTCGTTGTCAATCAGCGCTATGGTGCTATTGGTGCTCCCATAAATCGCGCCGCCGGAGGCAGCAACGCCCATAGAGCTAGAACTGGCCGTATTCCCGCTAAAAGTCACGATTTCGTTGGCACTCAGCGTTATGGTGCTATTGGTGCCCCCATAAATCGCGCCGCCGCAGACAGCTCTAGAGTAAAATACCTTATTCCCATCAAAGGTCACGCTTCCGTTTTCACTCAGCGTTATGGTGCTATTCTGGTCACCGTAAATCGCGCCGCCGTACTGACTACCTTCATTAATATCTACGAAGCTAATACTTTCGAAGTCAGCATATTTACAACTATCCGCTTGAACTCGTTCTATTACCGCTGTCGGGGGATTACCATACAACTCTGGCAGCAGATTTACCCCACCGGCAAGCATAAGGGGAGTACCATCATTGAACTCGGCAGAAGCACTATCGATAACATCCGGTGAGCCGAGCTGGGTCAAGTCGAGCGCAGCATCATCGCCGGTAACATTAGCGGGAAGGTCATTGATTTCGGCCTGAGCATGAGCAGCCACGAATGCAACCGCAACGGAACCACCGACAACGAAACCGGTACCGACAGTTGTAGCAATACCGCTAGCTACTGCCAAACATGAATGAATAGCAATTCTGAGATTCTTAGGAAGATGAAGTTTCATAGTATCTGTAGTATAAAGTGAATACTTTCTTCACTCTACGCTTTTCAAAACCGCACTTTAAAATAACTAAAGTTTTAACACTGTGGCAATATCAAAATGTAACTTCCTTTTGTTTGTGACCTCGCGGCGAAGCTGTTTTCTTTTTGCATGAATACCTGCTTTATGCTTGACTTACGGTTTTGAAAGGCGAGTTATCATGAATATTGAAATAACAAAAGAAGAACTGGCGGCGTTGGCTGTGCTGAAACAAACGGGGGTGAATGTATTGGAAGCCGCGCAGGTGGCGGGAGTGGCGCTGAGGGCGGGTCGTGGCAGGGTGAGGAGGGCGCTGCGGTGTATAGCGGCGGGAGAGGAAGAACTGCGGCGACAGGAGAAAACGGTGAGTTTTGAAAAAGCCGTAGAGGTGGCGCTGGAGGCAAGGCGCGAGCGGAG
>JAFWZG010000009.1 GCA_017517385.1 Akkermansia sp. | reverse complement strand
GTACGTACTATTTGTGCAGTACTGGGGTGGCAACGAACTCGTCCAAGCCAGGAGCTCATTGCAGCTAACACTGAGCTCCTGCTCCGGCGAGGTGATTATATCACTCCTCGCACGTATACTACCAGAATTTATCAATTGGGGGTGGCATAATGCGTGGCTAAAGTATAAACTGATTGCATATAAATATGAGTATTCTCATTAGCTTGCTGGCATCTATAGTGAATGCAAAAGCCAGTGAGTAAAAACGCGGCAATTTATCACCCCGCTTTATGCCACCCCTCACCGGGGTTCGTGTTTGTTTGTTATTCCTGCTCCCGGGGTTCCGCCCTTGCAGGGCTCCACCACCGGGCTACCTTATGTCGCCCCTCACCGGGGCTCATGAATGAGGCGTGCATGCGCCCGCGGAAATGTTGAGCTTATTCCACCCTGCACTCATCGAGCAGAATCCCGTGAGCGATGCGAGCTTAATCTCAATTTTCGTAACTCGTAATTCGTAACTCCAAATTCCTAAATTAGGTGATTTGAATAGTAAAGCCGATATTACTATTTATCGTGGGTCAAATGAGAAACAGCCTCGCACCGCAATCGGAGGAGGCTGTTTGTGAAAAGAATCACCGCTGTGCCGTCAGTGGAATAAGAGCCACGTTCCCTGAACGTAGGTGGGTGCGGAGCCGGGTTTCTCTGAGGTATCCCTATTGGACGGAACATTAAACCCATTTAGCTTTGATGCCCCTTAGTGTATTATAACGGTCCGGGCCTGTTTGACCACGCGTCACGCACACAGCAGCTGAGTATGTATATAGCACAGCCCTTTTCTCATTACAAGAACTTTTGTGTTCCACAGATGTCACACACAAAAAACAGCTAGAGAACGGATTTTCTTATGCATTGAAAAACAAAGCTATGTGAGCAAAATGAAAAATGAGTGCCATGAGCGCATGTGCCCCACGGATTCTAAGGAGAGCTTAATTTTTTCATTTTGATGAACATTCGCCGTGTTAAGGGTTGGTCTGAGGCTGCCAAAATGCGCGCGCGCGTGATATAAAGATTGACAAATCAAGCTCAAGCGTGTATAAAAGCGGCGAACATGACGATACCGACAATTCTTTCCGAAAAGCTCCTGGCCGCCCTGCAGAGCGTGCTGGGTGAAAATTTGCCTGCCGGCTTTGTACCGGCCGTAACACCGTCTCAGGATCTGCGCTTCGGTGATTATCAGAGTAATGCAGCCATGATGCTTGCCAAGCAAGTGGGCACGAATCCCCGCGCTCTGGCCACTCAGGTGGTGGAGGCCTTTGGTGATAATGAAGTGGCTACGCTGGAGATTGCCGGTCCCGGTTTCATCAATTTCCGAGTACGCTCTGAGTTCTTTGCCGGTAAGGCTGCTGCCATGCTGAGCGATGATCGCTTGGGCGTGGCCGTGGTGGATAAGCCCAAGACTCTCGTGATTGACTTCTCTGCTCCGAACGTGGCCAAGCCCATGCATGTGGGTCACATCCGCAGTACCATCATCGGCGATACGCTGGCTCGCCTTGCCCGCTTCATGGGTCACACCGTCATCACGGATAACCACATCGGTGACTGGGGTACCCAGTTCGGTATGATTCTCTGGGGTTGGAAGAATATCCTCAGCCAGGAAGAGCTGGAGAAGGACCCCATCGAGGCCCTGCTCGCCGTGTACAAGACGGTGAACCAGAAGTGCAAGGAGGAGGAAGGCCTGCTGCCTGTGTGCAAGGCTGAGCTCGTGAAGCTCCAGAGCGGTGATGAGGAAAACCTCGCCATCTGGCAGCGCTGCATCGAGGTGACCAAGATGGGCCTTGAGAAAATTTATGCTCAGCTGAATATCAGCTTCGATTACTGGCTCGGCGAAAGCGCCTACAATGACGCCCTCGCTCCGCTGGTGGAGGATCTCATCGCTAAGGGTATCGCCCGCGAGAGTGATGGCGCCATCTGCGTGTTCTCGGATGGTTTCCACAAGCCTCAGCAGGACCCCTTCCTTGTGCAGAAGAATGGCGAGTGGCAGCCCGTTCCCGCCATTATCCGCAAGGCGGACGGTGGTTTCCTTTATGCCACAACCGACCTCGCTACCCTCGATTACCGTACACAGAACTTCAATGCGGATTCCATCTGGTACGTGGTGGGTGCTCCGCAGGACAAGCACTTTAAGCAGATTTTCGACATCGAGCGCATGCGCGGCGTGACCGGTGATTTCCGTCACGTGGCATTCGGTTCCATTCTCGGTAAGGACCGCCGCCCCTTCAAGACCCGCAGCGGTGATACCGTGAGCCTCCAGGACGTCATCGATGAAGCCGTGGCTCGTGCCACTAAGGTGGTGGAAGAGAAGAGCCCGGACATGCCCGAGGAGGAGAAGGCACGCGTGGCCCAGGCCGTGGGCGTGGGTGCCATCAAGTTCGCTGAGCTGTCTCAGAACCGCATGAGCGATTACATCTTTGACTGGGATAAGATGCTCTCCCTCTCCGGTGATACCGCTCCTTACCTCCAGAATAGCTATGTGCGTGTGCGCTCCATCTTCCGCAAGATTGAAGGTGAGTTCACTGCTCCTGCTTCCCTCAGTCTTACTCAGGACGCCGAGATTAACCTCGCCCGCCTCCTTGTGCGTTATGCTGAGGTGGTGCCCTCCACTCTGGATGACTGCCGCCCGAACTTGCTGGCTGCTTATCTCTATGATTTGGCCCGCGCGTTCCACAGCTTCTATGAGGCTTGCCCGGTGCTGAAGAGCGAGGGTGATGTGCGTGAAACGCGCCTTTCTCTCTGCGAGCTGACCGCCCGCGTGCTGAAGCAGGGTATGGGGCTCTTCGGTATTGAGATGCCCGAACGCATGTAATTGATATGTTCCATGTGGAACAATCAGCGCTGTTCTTTGCCGCCGCTGCTGCCCTTGTAGCAGCGGCGGAACCTGTGTCTGTCACCCCTGCCCCGTCCCCTGCTCTGCCCTCGTTAAACCTGCCGCTGGCCACGGATAATACCGTGGCGCGAGAGGCCATGAAAGCGGGCATGCTGGACTTGCTGCTGGGCTGGGAGGAGTCCGCCCGCCTGCATTTTGCACGAGCGGTAGAGGCGGATGATATGTGCTCTCTGGGCTATGTAGGCCTGCTCATGACGGAGCCTGAGCCTGAGCGCCGCAACGCGAGTTTAGCCGCGCTGACAGAGCGTATCAACACCCTGCCGGCCACACCGGTGGAGACTTTTTACCTGGCCACCTTCCTGAAACTCCTCACTAATGATAAGGTGGGTGCTGCCGAGGATTTTTGCGCTCGAGCCGAGCGGTACCGCCATGATACGCTTTCTGCTTGCTGGGGAATTCTGCTCTTGCACTGTGTGGATGTGGGCTATGAGTTGGAGGGCGAAGTGCGTCCCATGCAGCGGCGTGCGCTGGAGCTTGCCACGCGTTTGTACGCTGCGCATCCGGATGATGCTCTGGTGTGTTTTGTGCGTGGCTACATTGAGGAATCCTCTCCGCAAGTGAGCGAGGAGGCGCTGGAAGCTGCCCGAAAAGCGGCGGAAGGGCTGCCGGAGCATCCTGTGGCTTCGCACTTGTATGGGCACCTTCTGTACCGCAGCGGGAAGCCTGCTGATGCTGTGCCTCACTTCATGCAGGCGGTAAAACTGGCCACGCGCGATGATATTCCTGCATGGGAAAGCAGCGTGCTGATGACCTCTCGCCTGTATGTGTCCACCGCTATGTGGAGCGCGGGTATGGATGCTCGTGCACGTGCCACGAGGCGCGCCATGAATGCCATGCCGCTGGATCGTGAGCACTTGGATGAACCCGCTGTGATTCTTCAGCGCTGGGAGGCCGCCACGCTTCCTCTCCGCGTGCTGCTGATGGAAAACAAATACGTGCGCTCCGGTTTGATTGCGGCTGCCGCAAAGGCCGCTGAAGTGCGCCCTGCCCTGCCCGGTGATGATCCTGTGCTGCATGTGCGAGATTGTCTGCGTGCGGCCCTTTATGTGCGCTTGCATGCTCATGATGGTAACACACAGTATGCCCAGCGTTCTTTGCAGCTGGCTGAACAAGCACTCGTACGATTTGCTGAAACGCGAGAGGCTGTGTTGGCGCGCGGTATTCATTATATTACTCCCTGGATTCGTGCCATGGAGGCTTGTGAGATAGCTGTGGCGAATGCCCGCGCTGCTGTTTATACGCGTACAGCGGATATGTGGAAGGAGGTGGCAGAGCGTTCCGTGCGACCCGTGACGCTGATGCTGCCACCCGTGATGCCACAAAGGCAGTGAGCAGGCTTGCTCATTTGTGTGCTTATTTTTGGCTTTTGTTAGCGACCCATTCTTAGTTCGCGCGCGCGATGCATTCTTGTCCCCTGCCTTCTCGGAAATGATGCTTATTTTTTTTAATAAAAAATGGCATTCTGTTCAACAAGTGCTCGTACTTTTGCATCTGAATACGCAGATAGATACATCATCTTCAATAAAACATATATCGCCTTCAGATTCATGAATACAAACGAAAATATCTTCCGTTTTACAAAGTGCAGATTCATTCATTTCGCACTCGGCGCCTTATTTAGTTTGGGTATCTGTTCGGCAATCAATGTATTAGAATCTCAGCACAATAGCGATATATTAGATTCACAGCCAGTAGCTTGCACACCGAAGTCTGAGAGTTATATTCAAGCTCGCACAGATGCTTTTCTGACAGCAGCCACCGTCGGGAATATCAATATGCTCCGGCAGCTGATGATGAGTGGCGCAGATGGTAGCTGTGTCTCAGCATTTGATGAGACTGCCCTGCACCGTGCTGCTGCCGGCGGTCATGAGGTCTGTGTACAAGAGCTTATTCAGAAGACACCGGAGTGTATTAACGCCGTTTCTTCTCTGGGTACAACGCCGCTTTCTGAGGCAGCGGCACACGGCCATATTGAGTGCATGCGCCTTCTCGTGGAGGCCGGCGCTGATGTTAATATCGGTAATCCTCTCGCCATCGCGGAGAAAAATGGCCAGATTGAGAGTATTCGTTTTCTTCTTTCCTCAGGTATGTTTGACTTGAAGCAAGTGGCCGAAGATGGCGATTCTGATCATTCTATTGTTCAGGAAAATATCAAGGATACCCGTGTACAGACGCTCTAAACGTGCCACTGTGCCTATCACTCTGCGCCCTAATTAGGGCTTGTATGTTGCTATTTGCTTCCACAATGTGCCACGTGGAACTCTTGCAAAACAGGACGTTTTTTCTGTTTTCAAGAGCCGTTTTATATCATCATTGGTTTTTATCTTCCACTTGGCTTGGTCTTGAATAGTGCAATTTTTTTGATAAAGTCTGTTGACATATTGGGCTCCGAACGTGGACTTTCGTGGGGAAAAACGGCAAATTTGTAGATAAAACGGAGCAAAAATAAGGAAAAATTGTACTCCCCTGCTCTCCTTGATGAATTTTGAGTATAAATTTATATAAGAAACTAAGCATCAGTATATTGTGTGTATTTTGATGCGAAAAACATGGAATGGCTTCATTTCTGCGGCAAATGTTCCATATGGAACAATTTTATGTCGCTTCTGAAATGTAAATTTGAGATTTAAGTAAAAAAATTAGGAAGATTTTTTCTCATATGGGCCGGAAGTCTATACTCCGAAGTGAGGAAATTCTGAGACCGATAGCCTGTTTTTCGTTCGCTTTTGACCCCTTCTTTGCTGATAATTTGGGGTATTATTACGTGAGAAATGCTCACTAAGTTACGAAGCTGATTTGCTCAATAGATACTGCATTGAACTGAATTTCTCGATGATTCACTTTCCGATAACGCTACATCATCTCATGCGTTTCACGCGTGACATACTCTTTTTTACCGTTGATTCTTTCGCTCTGTGTAGTCGTTAGTTTCAAAATATAATCGAATGTGCATCTCCCATTTCGATTTGATATTTGTGATTGTCTATATCTAGTCTGAAAATTTTTGGCATTAAGTCCCACTCCAAATGATGATTTTTTTGCAAAAATTAATTTTGGAAAATTGCCGATTCAACCTTCAGAGAATACGGAATTTTGGCTTCATATAATGTTCCACGTGGAACATTACTTCACTTCGATATTTAACTTTCCCTTACCATTTGTACGGCTCCACGCGATTCTCGAGATGATGTGCTTAAAGGTGATTTATACCAGATTGGTCAGAAATGCTGAGTTTTCGAGAGCGCAAATTTTCAGGTGAACCGTTGTTTGCTTAAAAACTCTGTTAAACGATTTGTCAAAAAAAAGACCGACGAAAAATATCCGTCGGCCTATGTTCCACGTGGAACAGGAAATGACTTCAAAATTTAAGATTTCCAAATAATCTGATAAGCTGTATCAAATTCTCTCACAGCTCGCGGATTCTTGTGAGCATATTCAAGAATCTGTGGCAGGAGCTCTTTCAGTGTGAATTCACGGAGTTTCTCGAAAGCATCACCTTCAAGAGCGGCGCAATTTTGATAGATGCCAATGACAAGTCTGCTGTGTTCACGCATCACACGCACCGGCCAGATGCGGCATTCAAAGGGTCTATCTTCGCGCGGAAGTGTGCAACCGCTATTCGGATCCAGCATGGGACAATTTGCAATTTCGTCCTCAGAATCCGTACAAAAGTTCAGAAAAAAGGACGTTGTACCGTCCGAACGCTTCTCAAGAGGCACGCAAAGTTCATTCAAAAGAAAGATCTGTGCCTCATTCAAGGCCGGCGTTTCCCACGCAGAACTACGGTGGAAATTACAGCACAGTTTACAATCTGCGCATTTTGATGGTGAAAAAATGCCTGTCAACATGTCTTGATAACGGCTGATAATTTATGGAGAATACGTGTGGGTTTCCACGAAAGTTTGGCTTGTCTGAGCCCCGGAATATTCAAATCTTCCTCGCGATTGATGAGCTCGGCAGTGAGTATTCGTGCCATCTCGCGGCAGATAAGGGGGTAGGCATCCCGGTACTCAGGCAGGCATTTTTCATAATGAACGTCTGCGACCAGAGGCGTAATATAGGAAGCCAGACTCATCGCCACTGCACGCTGTCCGCAGTATATTAAGCCACCGATAATACCTAGCTCCTGAGTATGCTCCAAAGCATTTTTGATGGCGCGGAGTTCGTGAAGAAGAGCAGGGGAGTTTCCTTGGGCTTCCGCCCATGCGGTCGCAATAGTAAGCGCATCCTCACTGTTTTCTGGTGTCAATTTTTCAAATTTCCAATCAGGAAAATTCTTTTCAAATCGTGCGATGTGATTCCTTTTTTTATGAAATGCTGTGCCGGGCAGCTCTGCAAGTTCAGTTCGGCTGTAAAGATAATCGGCATCTCCCGGGTCATCTGTGAAGTGAATTTTATCCCCGTAATGTGCCTGAAGTTGGCGAGCATTTTCCTCCGTGAGCAGGCAAAACTTCAGCTTGTTTCCATGAGCTTGGGCGTGTTGTTCCACATGGAACAATGCTTCCTCAAGGTGACGAATGTGCCCCGCAGGGAAGGCATATCCTTGCAGTCGGCCAGTGCCTGAGAAGTGTCGATAGAGACAACCATCATGTACCGAAATAGTGGTACCGTATTTTTCTCGCAGCAGGTAGATGTTGGGGAAGGCTAAATCGCTTTGTTCCACATGTAACACTGTTTCACGGACACTTTTTACATCGTTAAGTGTTGGTGTACAGAAACTTAGAGCGATTTTACCCATTATCAGAGTGAGTTAAGGGAAGCTATATCCTGTTCTATCTGAGTCTTTAACGCATCAATTCCGTTGAAACGCTGCTCAGGGCGGATGAAGCGGTGGAGTTCCACGCTGAGGGTCATATCATAGAGGTTGCCGCTCCAGCTGGGGAAGTGTGCTTCCAGTCGTGTGGGCTTGTAATCCTCGCAGATGGTGGGGCGCTTGCCGATGTTGGCGATGCCTCTCAGCAATGTTCCTTGCACACTGCAGCGTACCTTGTACACGCCGGGGCGGGGCAGGGCGGCAGCGGAGGGAAGGGTGATATTCGCTGTGGGGAAGCCGAGGGTGCGTGCAAGCTTTTGCCCATGCTCCACGGTGCCTTGAATGCTGAAGGGGCGGCCGAGCATGGCGTTTGCTTGCCCGATGTTGCCTTCCGTTAAGAGTTCGCGAATGCGGCTGGAGCACACTGTGTCGTCGCCCACCATGAGCATCTCGTTCACGCAGGCAGTGAAGCCCAGCCGCGCCGCCTCGCTGCGCAGGAAAGCCGCATTGCCGCGCCCACCTTTACCGAAGTGCCAGTTGTTCCCCACGGAGATGCCCGCGATGCTACAGGCCCCGTGGAGCGCGTTCAGGAATTCTTCCGGGCTCATTGCTGCGAGCTCCTTGGTGAAGGGTAGCACCAGCAGAATATCCACTCCTAGTTCGCTCATGAGTGCCGCCTTGGCATCCGGATTCGGCGTGAGAAGTTTAGGCGCCAGCTCCGGTTTCACTACTGCCAGCGGATGCGGCACGAAGGTCAGTACGCCTCGCAGTGCTCCCTCGCTCGCTGCGGATTCTATCACGCGACGGTGGCCCAAGTGCACGCCATCAAAAAATCCCATCGCCCAGTGAATAGGGCAGGGGACCTTTTTTAATTCCTCCAAGCTATGAATGATTTGCATGCCGTGCGTGTGGATATTACTCCTTTACGCCTGCCTTGTCAACCGTAAATCAAGTTCACATCCACCCGAGGGCATACGTGTCCCAAAGATTTCGGACATGTTGATTTACGAATTACGATTTACGATTTACGAATTAAAAGTAAGCGGCTTACGCCGATGTTGGGATAAAAGAAAAATTGTGCCAATGAACAGGCTGTATGATACCCGGCCAAGGAGAATTCGGCAAAACACGCTGATTTTGAGTACACAATGGCTATATTCCCCCCAAACTTTGAGACACATGTGACCCGAGGGTAAGTATATTTACTCACGCGCTATCTCTATCTGCTATCTCGCATTTTGTTTCACGTGGAACAATTTTGCCGCGACGTATTCCACGCCCAGCTCTCGGCTCTCATCTACGTCCTAGCTCGGCTCTATCTATTAAAACCACAGAAAACCTGTTTTTCCGCCCGCTTGGTGGATGAGCTCAGCGCATTCCCAGTGGCTGTTTTTTTCGGCTGCTGTAAGCGGTGTATATCCATTTTTGTTTTTCTTGTTAACATTAATCTCTGGAGCCGCGAGCAGTAACTTTACGCATTCCGTATGGCCATTGCTTGCTGCCCTGGAGAGAGGTGTATTGTCATATTGATCTGCCCAGTTGATGTTGATTCCGGGTGCTGCGAGTAATAGCTTCACGCACTCGGTATGGCCATTACTAGCTGCCCCGTAGAGAGGAGTCTTGTCGTATTGGTTTACCTTGTTAACATCTATTCCGGTCGCTGCGAGTAATAGCTTCACGCACTCGGTATGACCATTGCTTGCAGCGTAGCTGAGAGGAGTGTCTCCGTCTCTGTTTACCTTGTTGATATCTATCCCGGTCGCAGAGAGCAATAGCTTGACGCACTCGCTATGGCCTTTGTAAGTTGCCAAGCTGAGAGGCGAGTCTCCGTCTTGATTTGCTAAATTAACATCAATCCCTAGAGCGGAGAGCAGCAGTTTCACGCACTCGGTATCGCCATTGCTTGCAGCGTGGCTGAGAGGAGTGTTGCCGTCTTGGTCTACCTTGTTGATGTTAATTCCGGGTGCTGCGAGTAATAGCTTCACGCACTCGGTATGGCCATTATTAGCAGCCCAGCTGAGAGGAGTGTTGCCGTCTTGGTTTGCCATATTAACATCAATCCCCGGAGCGGCGAGCAGTAGCTTCATGCACTGGGTGTGTCCTTTGTATGCGGCGTAGCTGAGAAGAGAGTTTCCGTCTTGGTCTACCTTGCTGATATCCGCCCCAGCTTTAATAAGCAGACTTATTAGAACTTCGTCACATTTCATGACGGCAGAGAAAAGAGCATTATTATACCCATCAGGCATGATGCCGAGGCGGAGGAGCTCTTCTTGTGCCAGCTGGGGGGTGAGTTCCTGTGCAGCAGGCTCTTCTTGTGCCAGCTGAGGGGTGAGTTCCTGTGCAGCAGGCTCTTGTACATGCAGCGCGGTGAGCCATTCTTGTGCGTTTTGCCAGCGCTCACGTGCGGGCATGTTTAGAGCCTTATCAATGCTGCTGAGCAGGGATTGAGGGAAGCGTGTGCTGAGCTCGGCCATTCCGGCGAGCGGGAGGTATTCATCATCCATCATGCGCTCGATAGCATCCGGAGGAACTTGGCCGGTGATGAGGTGGTAACAGGTGGCACCCAGAGCGTACAAATCCGTCCAAGGGCCGCGCTTGCCTTTGGCGGAAAATTGCTCGAAAGGCATGAAACCAGGCGTGCCGATTTTGGTATGGGTGTGGGTGCTTTCCTGAGCGCGGGCGGTTCCGAAATCGATGAGGATGGGCTCGCCGCTTTTCGTCACCAGAATGTTGGTCGGCTTAATATCGCGGTGGATGAGTCCTTGGGCGTGCAGATAATCCAGAGCAGAAAGGAGCTTTTCCAGCACAGGTTGTAGCCATTTGGCCGTGATAGTATCCGGGGCCGGAGCTGCTTTATGCAGCTCCGTGCCCTCCACATGGGGCATCACATAGTATGCCGTGCCGAGGGCCTTAAAGGCATTGCGTATGGGTACGATATTCGGATGGTTGAGGCGAGCAAGCACCTTCGCTTCATCCAAAAAGCGCGTGAGAGCCCAATCATAGGATTCTTTACGATCGCGGCCGGAGGGGGTCACCTCATAGGAATTCATATCGCGGAAGGAGACTTCTGCCGGATAATTTTCCTTAACCACAACGAGTCTTTCCGTGATTTCTTCCTCGGCCAGATAGGTGATGCCGAAGCCACCGCGCCCTATCGTTTGAATAATCTTGTAATCACGCAGCACGAAGCCCACTGGTAAAACCGGTGCGATGGGATTTCCGTGTGGAATAGGGACTGTAGGTGCTGAGAGATCTTCATGCATGGCGGAAAGAATCTTTTGGAACGTAAGTGAATGATATCATACATTTCGCCTGAAGGGAAGGGGAAAGATATAGAAATTTGATATGTGGGCCTGTTCCAGATTTGCTGGTGTTTATTTCCGTTTTTGACCGTTTCAATAAAGTTAAGCCACATGTGTCCCAAAGTTTGGGGGAATATAGCCATTGTGTACTCAAAATCAGCGTGTTTTGCCGAATTCTCCTTGGCCGGGTATCATACAGCCCGTTCATTGGCACAATTTTTCTTTTATCCCAACATCGGCGTAAGCCGC
>JAFWZG010000132.1 GCA_017517385.1 Akkermansia sp. | reverse complement strand
TTTGTTCCAAGCGTTCTCCGAGACCTTCGTTTTTAGAAGGGTAAGGGGAAATTGCTTGTCATTGGTTATGGACGTGATATACTTATGACAGAAATACGCCATGAACAACATACCCCCAGCCGTTACAGTTATCAATTCCTCCGAACTTCCGAAAGGATATGAGTTGTTGAATTATGTCATCGAACGCAAGTTGGGGCATGGTGGTTTTGGGGTAACATATTTGGCGCATGAAGTTGTGACCGATAGAGCCGTGGTGATAAAGGAAAATTTTCCTCGGGAATGCTCCCAGCGCCATACTACGAACCTGACGGTAGGACCGACCTCAGCGGAGGATAAAGAGCTTTATGAGTGGGCATTGACTCGCTTTCTGGATGAGGCGAAGGTGCTTGTTCGCCTGAGTCATCCCGGAATTGTGCCTGTACTGACAGCGTTCAAAGCTTTGGGGACGGCGTATTATGTGATGCCGCAGGTGGAGGGCAAGGAGATTCATAAGACCGCGCCTTCTCCGCAGACGATAAATGAAGCATGGCTGCGCCCCGTGCTGCAGAAGCTTCTGGAGGCTCTTGATTACTTGCATGGTCAGGGCCTGCTGCACCGCGACATTAAGCCCTCGAATATTTTGATGTGCGCGGATGGTTCCCCTTTGCTTATCGATTTCGGCACTGCCCGCTCATCTGATGCCTCGCATACCCTCACGCGGATTGGGTCTCCGGGGTTCAGCCCGTCAGAGCAGTTCACTACTCATGGCAAGAACGGAGCGTGGACGGATTTGTACTCCTTGGGCGCCACTTGTTATTACCTGATTACCGGCGAAGTTCCGCAGGACGCTGTGGGACGCATGGAGGAGGATGAACTCCGTTTGCTGGCTGAGCGTAATGAATTACATGGCCGCTTCTCCTCAGATTTCCTTAGTACTATTGATAAGGCTATGCGTGTGCCTCGCAAAGACCGCTGGCAGAGTGCGCAGGAATGGCTGGAAAAACTTGCGCCGGCCCATGCTCCGGAGCAGACGAAGGCCCCTGAGAAAGACACGCCGGCTGCCGGGCCACTGGTCACTCAGAAGGCGGATGAGGATAGCGGGGAGCTTAGCGGCAGGGTCATTATATTCTGTATTTTTGTTGGCATAGCAATCGGCGGTGTAATCGGCTGGGTAATCGGCGTGGAAATCGGCTGGGAAATCGTCTGTGTAATCGGCGGTGTAATCGGCGGTGTAATCGGCGGGTTAATCGGCGAGGTAATCGATGGGAGTGGGCTAAATTCAGTTTTTGGGAAATCCAAAAGAACATAGTGTGGGCGCCATTAGATTCTGTTTCTCCTCTACTTTGTAACAGCCGAAAAAGGACGCCTAAGCAAACAGTAAGATTCAGATTCACTTGACAAGTGAGGCCGGAGGGAGTAAATTCGTAGCCGTATGGCGAAGGATGAAAAGCTTTTGGAGCTTGAGCAGCGGCCGATATGGCCCTTGCTGGTGAGTTATTCGCTGCCTGCGATTGTGGGAATGGCGGCGATGTCCATTTATAATATAGTGGGAGCCATTTATGTGGGGCAGTGGTGTGATGCGTACGCGGTGACGGCGATGGCTCTGGTATTCCCGGTGATGAACCTGATGGTGGCCGTGGGTACGCTGGTGGGGCTGGGTTGTGCGGCGAGTGCCAGTATTGCGCTGGGGCAGGGGAAATACAGGCGAGCAGAGCGCATTCTGGGGCATTGCCTGTTGCTGAGCTTTTTGAGCAGTGTGGTGGTGGGTTGGCTGCCGCTGCCGTGGTTGGATGATATCATGCGCGCGTTCGGCGCGGATGAAAATACGCTGCAGCCTTCTGTGGACTACCTGATGGTGCTGATGCTGTGGTTCCCGTTTAACTCAGTGTTTTTGGGGCTGAACCACCTGATGCGCGCAAGTGGTTACCCGAAGAAGGCCATGATAAGCCTGCTGATATCCATGGTGGTGAATGTGGCGGTGGCTCCGCTTTTCATTTACAGCTTTGGCTGGGGAATTGCCGGTGCGGGGTTGGCGACGGCGGCGGCGCAGACGGTGGGGCTGGCGTGGGTGTTGTCACATTTTTGCCAGCGCAAGAGTGTGCTGCGCTTCTGCAAGGGGATATATGCACTGAACTGGCCGTTGACGCGGCGTATCTGCACAATCGGCTTGCCGCCTTGCTTGCTGAATATCGTAGGCTGTGTGGTGGTGCTGGTGTTCAATAAGCTTTTCCTACATTATGATGGCCAGATGGGTGTGGGTGCCTTTGGCGTGGTGAACCGCGTGATTTTCTTCTTTGCGATGATTGTGGCGGGTATCACGCAGGGTATGCAGCCTATAGCGGGGTATAATTTGGGGTTGGGGCGTTTCTGCCGAGTGCGGCGCGTGCTGATATATGCCATGCTGTTTGCGAGTGGGGTGACGCTGTTTGGCACGCTGTGCATGCAGATATTCCCGCGTGAGATTGTGAGCCTTTTCGTGAAGGAGAAGGATGCGAATGCTACGCAGATTATTGATATTGCGGCGTATGGTATAACTATCATTAGTATTATGTTCCCCTTCGTGGGCTCGCAGATGGTTATTAGTAATTTCTTCCAGTCTATAGGTAAGCCGATTATGAGTATATTCCTGACTCTCACTCGCCAGCTTATTTTCCTGCTGCCATGTTTGGCTATTATGCCGCTGTATATGGGTGAGGCCGGTATATGGTATGCGAATGTGGTGAGTGATACCTTGGCGGTCACGCTTGGTTTCACTGTGATTTATTTCTTCATGAAGCGTTACTTCAAGAAGGACGTGTGCCTGCCTACGGAACTGAACTGAGATTTTGAAACATGAAGAAGATATTGATTGTAGCCACGCGTAATGCACATAAGGTACAGGAGATAGCAGCCATGCTGCCGGAGGAGTTTGAGGTGCACAGCCTTGCGGATTTTCCGGAGGCGCCGGAGGTGGAGGAGACGGGGACTACCTTTGCGGAGAATGCCGCGCTGAAGGCCTGCGGTATATCAGCTCTGCTGCCGGGGATGGTTCTGGCGGATGATTCCGGACTGTGTGTGGATGCTCTGGGCGGCGCGCCCGGTGTGATGTCTGCCCGCTATGCCGGTGAGCACGGGAATGATGCCGCTAATAATCAGCGCTTGTTGCAGGAGCTTGGCGTTCATCCGGCACCGTATACGGCACGTTTCATGTGCTGCATGTGTGTGGCTGAGGGTGGGCGTGTACTGGCGGAGTATACCGGCAAGGTGGAGGGCGCTATTACCCTTTCTCCGGCGGGTGAGCATGGTTTCGGCTATGATCCTCTTTTTGTTCCAGCCGGGTATGATTGCACCATGGCTCAGTTGTCAGCCGACCAAAAGAATGCTATCTCTCACCGTGCGGATGCTCTGCAGCAGTTTCTCAAAGGCATGACCGGGGAGGCGTGATTATTTTTTATTTGACTCATCCACTCAGGGCCGCATCCGTACCGGTGCGGCTCTGTATTTTATCGTATTACGCGCGCGGAGGCGATAATTTGCTTGCTATGTGCTACTTGTATGGTAGTATTTGAGCATGGATACGGCATGGAATGGCCGAGAGAATGATTTTTTTCTTCATTCCGCCTGTGAGGCGAATGAAGTTCAGACAGTAACACTATGCTGCCACCCGAATTTAGGACACAGAGCTAATTCTGCTAAGCTTGCGCAAAAGTCCGGATGAGTGTAAAATAACCTCAAACACACACAACACACTCATCAATATGACCAAAGTTCACAAGAGAGGCCGCTATAGTGCTGCCCTGAAAGAGAAAGTATCACTCGAAGCGCTGAAAGGGGAAAAGACGCTCCAGCAAATAGCGTCCGAGAACAACATCAGTCCCGAGCTGGTGCGCCAATGGAAGAAA
>JAFWZG010000131.1 GCA_017517385.1 Akkermansia sp. | reverse complement strand
AGTACTTAATGAAGAACAATATAGGACTTTCCAATGTGAATAAGCGTATCAAGCTTATATTTGGTGAAAAATACGGACTTTCCATTGATAGTATCTACGGAGAGGGAACAACTGTTAAGCTGACGTTTCCAAAAATTTCAGTTGCTGCAACCAGCTCAGGGGGCACAAGGACCTGGTGGATTGCTCCAATTACCCGGATGCGGACACGCTGCACAAGGAATCCCTGGAAAAGCTCCTCGCCAATTATCCCTATGATGCGTCTTCCGGTCAGTTTACGGAAGGGGTGCTGAGCCGGGTGATGCTGAGCAAGGCCAAGCCCAACATGACCGGTGACCAGGTTACCCGCATCGAGCACATGATTACCCGCGCCGAGGCTATCATGCGCTGGTTTATCGGTCCGTTCCGCTTTCTCTGCGGTCTGCACAACCATGATTTTCAGAAGGAAGTGCAGCGCGTGGCCCGCTTTATCGAATACACGAAGACGGAGGAGTTCAAGGTGTCAGACAAAGCTTATACGGCTCTGGCTCAGTTCTTCGGGGGCGACTCCGTGCCCAATCGTTCCACGACCGCGGTGGACAGCTTTGGCTACAATGACCAGCAGGCCTACGTGTTCTACAATTACTTCCACAACCGCATCAGCGACCAGGAGCGCGAGTCCTGGATTAACTATATCCTGATGGGAGGTTCGATGCGCTATCTGTACAATGGCCCGATTCTGAACCTCAGCCGGGAGGTCAAACTCAGCACCGGGGCGCTGGTGCGCATGTATGTGGATGTGCGTGGTAAGAAAGCCAGCCTGGCGGCCTCTGAGCCGGCCACCAAGCTGGCGGCCTATATGAACACGTTCAAGCGCTGGAACGAACGGCGACTCACCGATGTGGTGGGGCTGGGCAAGAATGCCTTTGAACAGCTGCATGATACCATCGGCCATTCATCCTTCAACAGGCTTGATGCTCTTGCAGGCGAAACGCTGGTCAAGGAAGACGCCGATTTCAAGCACGCCATCAATACGGCCATTCCGAACGGTCTGCAGGCCCTGCTGGAAAAGGATGATCTGCTGATGGGGCTTACTGACTATCTGAAGGATAACACCAACTATGTGGACAACAGTAATCAGGAGGCAAAGGCCTCGCTGCTGTCGCTGGTGCAGCGTCGCGTGGAACAGGCAGATCGGGCTCTCGGTGCGATTTTTCTGAAGGCTGATAAGATAGTCCCCCGGAATCATCCCTCCCGCCAGCGTGATTAACAACCAACAACAGAACAGATATGAAACACAGACTGACAAGCATCATGATAGGTGCAGGACTGGCGCTTTCGCTCAGCTCCTGCGAGATTCTTCTCGAAGATTTCAATAACTACGGATTTTATGAGCCGGGCCAGCCTGCCGCTGTGCAGACCGGCACAAACGCTGCTCAGACCAGCTTCACGAACGGTATCATGTGGCAGCCGGCCCATTACGATGCCAGCGGGCTCCCGATTTTCGGCTATGCCGATGGCCGCCCCGTGTACGGCTATACCAAGCAGGGCTCGCTCATCTACCAGTCGAACCTCCTTTACTCGGGCTGCTATGTGCCCAGCTGGGGAACAAGCGCCGCACAGCCGTATGGGGTGATTCGCACCAGCGCCTCCCCCCTGTGAGAGATTGCAAGGGGCTCCTGTACGGCAACGCAGGAGCCCCTTCCTCCCTCACCTGCAACATTCAACGCCGAATTATATGAAACGGTTTCTTTATGTCGCCACACTTGCCGGCATGCTGGCAGCTTGCTCCCCGGTAACACCGATTCCCACGCCGGCTACCGCGCTCCCTACCACGTTGGAGCCCAAGACCATTGGTTACGATGCCTATAACGCCACCGCCACTGCACACCTGAAAGAGATGCTGGGCAAGACTGGCAAGGTAACGGTCAGTCTGAACGGCAAGGAGCACGCCCTCACCGCAGCAGAGACCGCCGAGCTGCAGGCTCTGCTGAATGGCGTTCAATCAGCCACTCCGAGCTGCGCCCCGGCAGATTGCTTTTATCTGAACCTGTATGCAGCCGACGGCCAGTGGCTGATGTCTCAACCGGTTCAGAAAACGCCGGAGGGCATCGTGCTGCTGTACCTGAAGTTGCAGGGCAATAATGCCGGCGTCCCCCTGCAGAACTGGTGGCAGGGTATAGCCAATCGTTTGAGCCTCTGATAATACGTCAACATGGCAAAGGCAGCAGAAAAGGACGGGTGCGCCATGAAAGCCGGCAAAGGCTGCCTGGGATTTTTCCTGGGACCGTCCATCATGGTAATGGCTGTATACCTCTTGTTCAACAATGAGGGCGACTACCTCAACACAGCGCAAGCTCTGGATGAATTGCAGCCCCTTGTGCAACATGTGGAAAATACAGCAACACCCGATGCAGCCCTGGAGGGTAAACCCGTGCACCTGAGTGGTACGGCTACTACCGAAGATGTACTGACAGATGACACCTATGGGGTTCAGGCTCAGGGTATCATGCTTCGCCGCAATGTGCAGTATGTGCAATGGGTAGAGAAAAAAACAAAGCGTACCGGCAGTGATACAAAGCCGAGCTTCATGACGGAGGCCGAATACAAGCGCAGCCGTGACGATGAGTGGATATATAGCTACAACCTCACTTGGGTAAATAACCCCATCAATTCCGCGACCTTTCACAACGAGCGCTACAGAAACGCAAACTACACCCATTACAAAGCGGATACGATCGAGCTGTGGGCCAAGAATGTGCAACTGGGCAACTACAAACTGACCGATAACCAAATCCGCCGCATCGCTGCCGATGGTAAGAGAGTGCCCCCGCAACAGGTACCCGAAGCCCTGCATAAACACGCCATGCTCCATGGTGAGTACCTGTTCATCGGCCACGCGCCGGAGGGTAGCTCCTATTATCCGCTCGATCCGCAGGCTCCGAGTGTAGGCGATGTACGCATCTCATGGCGACAAACGAGCCCGCAACGCCCTGTCAGCTTGGTCGCCATTCAAAAAGGTAACAGATTTGAGCCTTACACCGCGACCAACGGCGCCGTTATCGATTTGTTCTATACTGACACGCTGGGGATAACGCAGTGCTTCGATAAAGCGCGCTCAACCAACACAGTGAACTTGTGGATGGTACGCATGGGTGGCTGGCTGATGTTCTGGGGCGCATTTGCCTGTATGCTACGACCGCTGGCCGGCATGGTGCCCGTGTGCCGCAAACTGGCAGAAGCCGGGGCCGAGGTGATATCCCTGTTATTGGGTACCATCTGCAGTTTGTTGACCATCTCTGTCTCTTGGTTATTCTGTCGCCCTGTTTTTGCAGTGCTGATGTTGCTTGCAATTATCGCCCTCATCTGGTTGCTCATGAAGAAACAAAGAAAACCGGCAAAAGCTGTCACCCGAAGTTAATCACTCCACGTTCGCGGCTGATACCATGAAATCATTTCCCCTATCACTCATCTT
>JAFWZG010000130.1 GCA_017517385.1 Akkermansia sp. | reverse complement strand
TAGAAGCACTGATTCACCCAGACACTCCGTATTTGGATTTACTTCCTGCATCAGCCCAACCTACGTTCATAATATATCCGGCTAATGGTGAAGCTAAGCAACTGGACTTTTACCTCTATACTGTGAGTATTCCCCAACTTTCTGCCAAGGTGAATGCTTTGGTGGATAAAATCAAATCCCGTCCCGGTGCTCAGCTGCAAGGTGAAGAATTGAGAAACTGGGAAGAACGCACAAAATACCACCAGCAAGACTAGGATTCTCCCTTGCAGCCCGTTTTTTGCGCCATCGGCAACAAAAATGCAGGAAACGCTCAATAAAAAGGCTCGCTGAGAGCGTCTATTTATTAGAAAATCTGCACTTTCTGCAATTTTTTGTTGCGGATTCGGTGCCGGGAAGTATTATCTTATGTAAAGGAGATAGAGAATAATGAAGACAATTTTCCACAGAATCCTTGCCACCACAGCCATCTGCTGCCTAGCGCCTGACATTGTTCATGCGTCTGACTCTGATTTTTACGCAGAAAATTGTAACAGAGTTGCACAGGTGCAACAGACTCTGGATAAGTGTTCACAAATTGCAGTAGAATTTCATTTTTCGAAGGGGCCTCCCAATCGCATACTGAGCCAGACTGAAACTCAAGAGGTAATAGATATTTTACGTCAAGTTGTCCCACTTCGGTACAAAGGTACGGCTTTCGCTCGTTTTCGGGGCGTTACTTATCTGGTCTTTTCTGATAAATCCGGCAAGGAAGTCGGGAGACTTTCCATGTGGAGTCTCACAGCTACCCCGGAGACCGAAGGTTCTCGAAGATACCTCTCTCTCGCAGAAATGAGCCTCGCTCCGGAAGCCCTGAATCGTTTACGCGCGATAGTCTATCCAGACAGAAATAACCGCTAATTTTTTACCACGTATGACCATGCCCACCATCTTCCCCAGAATCCTCGCCACCACAGCCCTGTGCCTTGCGGCGGTGGTGCTGAGCTCCTGTGTTACCTCGGTGCACCGCTATGCGTGGAATCGCGCCAAAGTCATCGATGAAGCCTACTGGGTTCAGGATGAGAAAAACATAGAACTGTACCGTGTAGGCGATACTGTCTACGCCAAGGGCTTTATCGGCCCCGCGCGTGGTGGGCAGGCAACCGATGACATACCCGCCAGAGTTTACTTCACGCACGGTGGTGCCGGCCCCTGCTTCAATCCCATTGAGGAGCACGGGCGCCCCATTTACATAAGGGTGAGAGATGGCTATACGAAATTGCGAAAGGATGCGACATCTCTATATGCATCGAGTTCCGGCAAAAACGCCGGTAATGTCTTGTATGTGCACTGGTATGCGCCCCCATATTCATCTCACCTCACCGAGTTACCTGCGGGAGCCGTTCGCCTGACGGAACACGGGAGCACCGGCAGTGGCATTGAGGAGTCGGATGGTTACAAACCTCATACCGATGCGCACAAATACTATGCATATCCGCTGGGCGCGCTTATTGCTGTGGGCGTGGATGCGCCGCTGACGCTTGCCGGAAATGCCCTGCTGCTGGGTGGCTTGGCTGCTACGATTCCCTGTGCCGGTATATTTGCTGTTTACGAAGCCTGCTCGCAGAACTCCCCGGAGGAAAAGTCAACAACAGAACCTACACCTCAGCCCCAGAGCTCGCCCTCAACATGAACTTACGGCGAACCATGCGCCAGTGGTTTGAGCCCATTATTCGCATGTGGCGCTTCTCAAAAAATAATGGAATCACCGAGGGATTCCCTCGTAAGATAAAAGGAATTCAGCGCAGAGGATACGGCTACAGAAACTTCGAAAACTACAAATTAAGGGTATTAGTAGAGTGCTCACATGGTCGATGACTCAAATAACAGCGTTTCCACACATTTTGGTGTTGACCCAATCAATGCAAATTAAGTAGGGGGACTTTCGTCCCCCTCTCACACCACCGTACGTGCCATTTATGGCATACGGCGGTTTCCAATCAGCGTTTGAGGAGTTGATAAAAAGAGATATATCCCTCTGCTCGCAGCCATGCGTTATCCATGCAG
>JAFWZG010000129.1 GCA_017517385.1 Akkermansia sp. | reverse complement strand
GCTAGGGTTCTATCACGGCAAATTATTCATGGGTGTCGAGGCTGTAGAAACCCGGCCCATGCGTACCACCGGAAAGGCGCTGTTATATTACCCGTTGGCAGCTGGCACATTTGTGGCAGTAGATGTACCTCTCACCTTAGCGGTCAATGCGGTTATGGCTTGCGGATGGGCCGTATATCTCACGGCTGCCGGGTGTGAATCTCTGTTCTATGGTGTGTGTTCCATGGGCGAGTGTTGCATAGATGCATTTACCTCAGAAGAAACCTCACCATCACCAAGCTCCGGAGAATAATCCGGCTGCGAACTTTAACGGATACACTCTTTGTTATGACCATTCCCACCTTCCCCAGAATCCTTGCTTCTATAGCCCTCTGCCTTGCGGCGGCGGGATTGAGCTCGTGCATCTACTCTGATTTAGGGCGCACTGTAGGCAGTATCGGCACCGAAGTTCCGCGGCTTGTGCCAAAGGCGAACCGCGGGATAATGAGCTCCTACTGTGGTAATCTATACCGTAAGAATGGTAGGTATTACGTGGCATTGCCGCTGGCATGGGTGCCGGAGCGCCGCCGGGGGTATGAGATCATGCTTCCGTTCACGCCGCCAGGCACTTCTGTGTTCAACACAAGCCACACGTATAACCGCCCTTATACAGCCGAGGAGCTACAGCAATACCCCACCAAGCCGGAATACTATGAAGCCGTCAATCCCAGCATTGTGCACTTTCCGCAGGCAGACGCGAACGGAGCTATTGGCTATGTGCGGGCAGACTTAACCCCGGCGGCAGAGTTCAATCCCGAGGGGGCAGAATCGATAGGGCTATACGGAGTTGCAGGGGCGGCACACCGCATTGGGCATCTGGAAAAGCGGCATGCTTGGTATCACTACCCGCTCAAGCCTCTTCAGGCAGTGGCAGCTGTGGCAGATGTGCCCCTCAGTGCTGCGCTTATGCCGATAAGTTTTGCGCTCTGGAGCATGGCAATGGAGGTTACCGGGGGCGATTGGCAGACGATACGGCCTTGGCACGATAATACTCGCCTCACCTATGATGGCCCCTTGTATCCGGAATATGATACCGGCATTTCGCCCCCTGAGACCATGGCAGGCATGCGTCTGGTTCTGGGAGGCCAGCGTTTTGATTTTCCGCGTGATGAGGTTGGCGACTGCATACACCGAGGAAAGAAGTATTCGTGCCGATACTCGGCCCCCGACTCAGCGCGCCGACCCTTGGCTGAATTATCTGAATGGTCGGGTACTCGTAAATCCCGAGAATGGCAATTACTGTTTATCACGCCGAACTCTGGTGTTGCCGTGAGCCGGGCGAAGGATTACAATAGCCAAAACTGGATTTATCCACCTCCACACACAGCGGGAGATATGGTATATCTCCCCTTCCGGATAGAAAATCTCCCGGCCCAACGTGCGGCTAGGCTTGAACAAAACCGAGGAAATTGATATCATTTGCCGCGTTGCATCTTCCTTCCTCTCTGATAGCCAACATGGATACCCCCTCATACTCCCGCATCGTCTCCTCCAGCAATACCGACAAGCACGGGAACATGAAGCTCTTTTCAGCCTTGCAGTGGATGCAGGATTGCTCTGTCATAGACTTCATGGAGGACTCCGATTTTTGTGAATGGCTTCAGGCAAACCACGTAACGCCACTCGTGAACTTCCGGCAGATCGAGGTAGTGCGTGTGCCCGTATTGCGCGAAAAACTCACCTGCTCTACACATGTTTTTAATTTGCAAGGGGCCTTCGGCTACCGCAACTCAGCCATTTATGACGCTCAGGATAATGCGTGCTATAAGAGCTGGAGCATTGCCGCCTTTGCCAATCTGGAAACCGGGCGCTTAGGCAGAATCCCCCGTGACGTTCAGAGCATGCTGCAATTCTCCCCGAAGCTGGACATGACCTATGGTTCACGTAAGATTGTGCTCCCTTCTGCCCCCTTAACGCCGCTTGCCCCCTTCCGCGTGCTGCGTGATGACATTGACTACAACAATCACGTGAACAATGCCCAGTATATCCGCATGGCCATCGAATGCTTGCCGGAGGATTTCCAAGTCAGCGGCCTAAAGGTGGAATACAAGAAGCCTGTGCTGCCCGGCAGCGCCATCACCCCCGCCATTACCTACGGAACAAACGCAGCCTATGTCGTGCTGACGGTGGAAGAAAGCGTCTGTTGCGTGGTAGAATTCACCTCTTGCGGTGCCTGAGTAGCTATCCCATTATAGCTTATGGAGACGGAGCTTCAGCAGGATTGATGAACACGAGTTGGCAGAAAGCATAGCGTGGCTGCTGTTTCGGTCTGATTGGTACAAGATGTATGCCATCCCGGAGCAAGATGTCATCACCACCGCCGCCCGCGTGGCGGTATATGCACTAGGGGCAGATGACGGGGAGTTTTCATACGCAGCCGAGGGGCGCGCCAATCAGGATTACTTGTCCGATTTCCTCAGCCGGGAAGAGCTCGAGCTGCGCTGCATGGCCATGTGTTCAAGCGCCTCTTTGAAGGAGAAAATAGCCGCGGCAATCCTGTACTTCCGCTATTGTTACGATCACAATGAGTTTGTGGAATTAAGAAGCTTGGCCCAGCTGGCCCCATCCGCAGAGGACGAGGCCCCGGAACTGTTCTTGCAGCAGCTCTGCCCCATCTTCCTTGCATTAGAAAAGCGCTACCAAGAATCGCTGTAGTATGGCGCGGGCCATGCCCGCCTAATCTATGAGCCCCGGTGAGGGGCGGCATATGGTAGGCCGGAGGTGGAGCCCCCCCTAGGGGCGGAACCCCGGAACCAGACATAAAACAAACATGAACCCCGGCGAGGGGTGGCATAATGCGTGTTGTTAAATTATTGCGAGTTTACTCACTAACTCTTGCCTCTCGCCATGTCTCAGTCTTAGAGAATTAAATCACATGTTCTTATCTATAAGCAATCCGTTAATACTAGTTCCCCGCTTTATGCCACCCCTCGCCGGGGTTCCCCTATATTTATCATCTTTTCCCCGCGGTTCCGCCCTGTTCGGGTCTGCACTCTCGGGCTACCATATGCCGCCCGCCGGGGCTCAGGGCTAGGCTCGCTGCGCTCGCGGGCATTTCTCAATTAACGTCAATTTAGAGCGCAGGGGTATCACGAACCTGACCATCGGCAGTAAGCGTTCAGTTATCCAATATACGGCGTAAGCCGCTTACTTTTAATTCGTAAATCGTAATTCGTAATTCGTAAATCAACGTGTCCCAAATCTTTGGGACACGTATAGTCCATTGCCATTCTCGCAAAAAATAGAGCTTGCTATCTTACTGAAATATGATATGTTAGGGATAAGATGAAGATAAAAGTCGTTCCCCAAAAACTTGTGCGGCAGCTACCGGCAGCTGTGAAAGATGCCTACCGCCAGTGGGCGGATTATATGTATGAGCAGGTTCCGTTCAATATGCCGGAGAGTGAAATTCACTCGACGGCTCATAGCGAACGAGTACTGCTCTTTGCGCTGATGCTGGGGGATAAATTGTTCCCCGGGGACGCTGCCGTTCTCGAAGTGCTGGGACACGCCGCTATCTTTCATGATACTCGCCGTGAGGACGAGGGAACAGACCGCGGCCATGGCGCCCGCGCTGCGGATTTTTATGAGTCCTTTTGCCGCGAACATGAGGAACTCTCCTACCACCCGGAGTCCGCTTGCCTAATGCGATACCACGACTGCCGCGATGAACAAGGCGGAGAAGCCATTTCCTCTCTTTTTGAGGAGCAAGCAGAGCGCATGCAGCTGCTCTATCAGATTTTCAAGGATGCTGATGGACTAGACCGCTTCCGCCTCGGCCCGCGAGGTCTAAATCCTAATTACCTGCGCACAGATGCCGCCGTTGATTTGCTCGGCTTTGCCAAGCTTCTGGTCACCATGACCCACAATAAATAAGCACAGCGTGAGGCTTATCCCCACTCTGCGGAATTCTTACCACTCCAACGGACTAAACTTGTTTCCCCACTTACAAAGCAATACCCACAAAAGCCCTAAAACAGAAAACATAATGGCCACTCCCAGCGTCCCGCTATTCGGCATGAAAAGATAAAGAATCCATAGGGTTAACACAACGCCCCAAGTGATAGAGTTGCCCGTAAAAAGAAACTCTCCAAGGAAGCGCCTGGGAAAGACATTAGGATTGATTACGCACATGCCCCTTTCATTGATTTTGAAAGACGGCACACTGGGGCAATTTTTGCTGAAGATGGAACTCAAAGGTGTTTGTGTTTTACCAACGTATACCCCGCATAAATGTCTTACACTCAGCGCTAGGATGAGCATCTTCTCGGACGCCTTTAATCCAAGCCACACTTGCTCATCGAACCCGTTAAAAACGGGATGATGATTCATGTTAAAAAGACGCCGCCCCGTACCGATGCCGTACATGGAGCAAAAGCTGTATTTATCCCCCATCAGAATGTTCCCCCAACTGGCATATTGCCAAGCTTTATACCATGGTTCCCCTTGGCGATACGCCCAGCAAAAGCGCCGCGTCCAAGAATCTATCTTTGTTCTGACGACGACTCGCGCGCCTCGTACTTTGGCAGTTTTCACCTCAATCTCATAGGGTGTTTTAGCAGTAAACGAATATACTTGCTTGCCATTATATATCATCCGGCCTCCTCCACCCCAGCAGGAAGGCGAGCCATGGAACGTTTCTGTAGTAGACTGCATCTCAAACACCGCGCCTTCACATGCAATAGACAACTGCGCGCTACCCCCACTTTCAGAATATTCTACTTTTGCAAATTTTTGCCCATTCTCCAGAAAGAACTCCCCGCTCCATGAGCTAAAAGAAAAACCTTTATCTATTTGCAAAAACATGTTGATAAACGTGGGGTTAGATATCCGACGCGACTAATGTAAGATTTTCATCCAGATAAACGACTAGCACTCCATCCTCCGTGGGGGAATAGAGTCTGATTAATATTCTCCCATTAGGCTCTCTCCGCACCTCATCCACAAACAAAGCGAAGGCTTTTGACGCAGGATACAATTCATACACCTGTGGTATGAGGTTCGTCAGTTTTAGGCTTCCATCGGCTGCTGATACTAAGAACAACTCATTCCCCCTATTGCCACACTCAATCAAACAAGCAGCATCAAACTTGTGCAATACCGGAGCTTGTCGATACGTTCCAATGTATAACTCATTAGCTCCGTCAGATAAGTAGTAATTCTTATAGTCTCCGGCGTGGTCATATGCAGCATCTACCCTATCGTCATATGTTATCGTAACCTCAGCTGTACAAGGACATACCAAGAGCAGAACAAAAAGCCAGAAAGGAAGTCTTAACATAAGATAACAACTTAAAATGGAGATCCTGTGTAAATCTAGCATAGAACCCCAAATATGTCAATCTCTCAGCTGGAGTAAATTAGAGAAAGAAACCTTGTGATTTTTCGCCTCTAATTCACTTGTAAGAGGCCAAGGGAATCAAATACAGCACTCGCAGAGAATAGATAAAATAGCGAAAACTTACCTCCGCGCTTGCACAGAATGGAGGTAATTGCTATAATCACTTGTAACGGATAATAGCCCTTCCTACACACGCCAATGATACGCCGAATCTTCATCTCCATCCTTCTGCTTGTGCTGGTAGCCATTGTGGCAACTATGGGACTTCTGCAATTACACCACAATGCGTGGGAGACTCAGGGAGAATCACCCGTCCTTTGGGATTGGATGCATGCCTTGTTGGATGGCCGTGTACCCTTTGCCGTGGCTCAATATGTGGCCGTAGCGGGAGCTTTTTCTCTGGCTTGGGTGCTGTGGTTCAGCAAATGGCGACTGTTCCGTAACCTCCTCATCGCGTGGGGAATCACTTGGTTGCCGGTAGTTATCCTCTCCACGGGAGATGTAACTGCCTCTTCGGCGGGCCCATTTAACTTCCCGATGTCAATGTTTGCCGCCCCACTTTTCGCCTTCATCTGCTTAGTGGAGCTCGGGATTGCATTGCTCATCCGTGCGTTCCGTACTACTCGGGGCAAGGCAAATCCCGCAGCAGAGCAGTTGACAAAACAGACGTATGTATCTCAGGGAGGAGATAGATAATGAAGAGACCCACCATTCCCAGAAACCTCGCCACCACTGCCATCTGCCTTGCGGCGAATACCATGGTACCGCTTCAGGCAGCGGAATCGCTTTCGTTCCTGCGCACAGATGCCGCCGTTGATTTGCTCGGCTTTGCCAAGCTTCTGGTCACCATGACCCACAATAAATAAGCGCAGTGTGACGCTTGTACCCCGCGCCGCCTTGGGAAAAAAGAGGGATTATAAACGTTTAAAGGTTTAAGACAAGCCTAATGAAAATGGCACTGCGTCAAAAAAGTCGCGGAATGACGGACTGAGGTGCGCCAACCACCAAGAGTTGTGGTAATATGTGGTTGGAATGAATATCATACCGTCTCTTGAGATGAAGGGCTGGCGCACCTCTGCGTCAGATTGTACAG
>JAFWZG010000079.1 GCA_017517385.1 Akkermansia sp. | reverse complement strand
GGGTAGGGGTAAGTTCTTCAAAGCTGGTGTACTTGCGGACAACATTCATAAACTTTTCTGCGTTTACCGTGGCTTCCTGCGCTTTGGAAAGCTCTGCCCGGATAGCGGCGGCTCTCTCTTTCAGTTCTTTCTGCTCGGCTTCATAGTCTGCCGACAGCTCCGTGAAACGCTCGTCTGAAATGCGCCCGGTCACGCTGTCCTCATACAGCCGCTTGAAGATAGCGGATAACTCGCTGATACGCTTCTCGGCGGCTTCCAGCTCCTTTTTCCTTGCGGCGTTCCTGCGCTTGCCCCCGTCCTCGTTCTGCTCGATCAGCAGCTTCATAAACCGGGCTTCGTGCTTCGCTGCATAGCTGGTGACTTTCCGCAGATTGTCGGTCACTCCGGCGGTCAACAGGTCGGTGCGGATAAAGTGCGCCGTACAGTCACGGGTACGCTTCTTGTAGCTCCCGCAGATATAACAATCCTGCTTGCGGGTGGCGTTCTGGTAACGCTGCTGGTAAAGGACGCTGCCGCAGTCGGCACAAAAGAGTATGCCGGAGAATAAGCCCACTTCATCATAGCGGTTCGGGCGTTTGCGCTGCTTGCGTAACTCCTGCACACGCTCCCACATCTGGGTGTCAATGATAGGCTCATGGTGGTTCTCGAAAATCGCCTGTTTCTCAATGGGGTTCTCTACGCTGTGCTTGGTCTTGTAGGACGGCTTCTCCGTCTTGAAGTTTACCAGACAGCCCGTGTACTCCCTGTTTTCAAGGATATGTACCACGGTATTGGTCGCCCACTTGCACTCATAGCCGGGGTGGTAGCGGCGGGTGCTTCCCGTCCGACGGTATTCCAGCGTTCCCGGCGTGGGGATCTCCTGCTCTGTGAGCATACGGGCTATCTTGGTCGGCCCGTTCCCGGCAAGGCACAAGCTGTAAATCTGCCGCACAACAGGGGCGGCTTCCCCGTCAATGATAAAATTTTCGTCCTCGTCCATAAAGTAGCCGTATACGGGTTTGCTCGTGACGGGCTTCCCGCTCATACCCTTAGACCGTTTTACTGCTTTGATTTTCTTGCTCGTATCTCTCACCAGCCATTCGTTAAAAATGTTCCGCAGAGGGGCAAAATCATTGTCGCCCTGTGCGCTGTCCACTCCGTCATTGATAGCGATAAAGCGGACGCCTTTCTGTGGGAAAATCATTTCCGTATACATTCCCACTTGCAGATAGTTTCGCCCTAACCGTGACATATCCTTGACGATAACGGTGCCGACTTTTCCGGCTTCAATGTCCGCAAGCATGGCTTGAAAACCGGGTCTTTGGAAGTTCGCCCCAGAATAACCGTCATCTGTGTACCATTGCAGATTGGAAAAGCCGTTCTGCTTCGCATAGGTTTCAAGAATACGCTTCTGGTTTGAAATAGAATTGCTCTCACCTTGCAGCTCGTCCTCGTGGGATAATCTCGGATAAAGGGCGGTAATAAGGTTTCGGGTGGTCTGTCTTAACATAGTGTCCTCCATTTCCGACAGCCAGCCCCACTATTCCGTATGACTATCATACCACACGCCGGGGCTGGCTGTACAGTCCTTTCTGCTTCTTTACGTCCCGTCAAATTGCCGATTTTTGTGTAGCAGCTTCCGCTTCCAGCACTTTCAGCATTTTATCGGCGGCGGTGGCGGTGGTGTCCTGCTTGAAATAGCCGGAAACGACAAGGACAGAATTACCTATGCGGATTTCCGTCACGCAATCCGGGCGGCGGGTGCTGCGGTCATTCTTTGGGGTGTTGGTCATAGGCGGCTCTCCTTTCTGTTCATCAGCTTTTTCAGTTGTCCCATTTTCTCCTGCGCCGTGGCTTTTCGGAAGTTGCTCCCGGTAAAGCGGACAGGAGAACACATTTCAATCAGACGGTCATAAATGCGGGCGTGGGCGGTGTCCTCCGGGTGCTGCAAGTCCTCCAGCGTGAGATTAGTCGTGACGATCAGCGGCCTGCCGCTGCGGTAACGGCTGTCAATCACGTTGTAGACCTGCTCTAAGCCGTATTCCGTTCCCCGTTCCATTCCAAAATCGTCAAGGATAAGCAGCGGGAAGCTGCAAAGTCGGGAGATATATTCATTCCTGCCCTCAAAGCTGGCGGCAAGGTCACCCAATATCAATGCAAAGTTTGTCATGCACACGGGGATTTCACGCTCCATAAGGGCATTTGCGATACAGCCCGCAAAATAGCTCTTGCCTGTGCCAACGCCGCCCCATAGCAGATAGCCAATGTTGCGCTCTTTCATGGTTTCCCAGTTCTCCACATAGAAATGGGCGTGTTCCATTTGCGGGCACTTGCCGTTGTCGTTCTCAAACGTCCAGCCCTGCATAGCCGGGTCTGTAAAGCCCCGCCGCTTCAACCGCTCGACAGTTTCAAGGTGACTGCGCTGTTTCTCTGCGGCTTCCCGTTCCTCACGCTCTGCCCGCTGGCAGTCACATTCTGCCGGGTGGCGGTCACGCCCCAGCCATGCGGCGGTTTCTTTGGGGAAATAGCCCTCTTTGGGCTTGTGGCACTTCCCGCAGTATAAAAGCCCGTCCTCGCCGGTGTAGTCCTCCGGCTCCGGCGTGGTGTCGGTCATATTCAAAATCATTTCATCAAATCCATTCGTCATAAGCTCTCGCCCTCCTTACAGGTATAATCGGGTATGCCCTTTTTCGGGGCTTTCTTGGCTGCGTCCTCCTGCGCCCACTTGAAAATCGTGGCTGCATGGCTCTTGTATTTCCTCCCGCTGGAAGCGATATGGCAGGATAGGCGGTCAATGTAATACTCCCACTTGCCGGGAAGCTCTGTTTTCAGCCCGTCAAGCTCCGTATCGGAAAGAATGACATTGTGGTATCTGCCATAGGCGGCGGGGGCGGGGTGTCCCGTTTCTAACTCTCTCTCTTTTTCTATTTCTATATCTATCTCTTTCTCTATCTCTATCTCTGGTGGACAAATGTCCGCTCGATATGGTGGACATTTGTCCGCCCCTGTCTGCGGCAGGGCTTTTTGTTCCTGCAAAGCCAGCCGCGCCCTGCGCTTGCGCTCCCCCTCGGTAGAGGACTGGCCGATTAAAAGCTCAATGTTGCTCATGTAGAGTGCGCCGCTTGGCAAAGGCTCCACAAGCCCCAGCTTCATAAAGATTTTCAAAGCTCTCTCTACGGTACCTACCTGCTGGCGGGTAATGGTCGCAATCATCTGGGCGGTGTAGGGGATATTCTCGTCAAGCTGCAATTTCCCGCCGTTTTTCAGCGATTTCAAGTACAGCTTCAAGAGAATGTTGGAATAGATAACGCCGTCCTGCATACTTTCCAGCAGAACGATTGCATCATCGTCAAAATAGCTCTCTTTCAGCTTGAGGTAGTAATATTTGCGGTTATCTGCCATAGGCTGCGTCCTCCTTTTTCCAGCGTTTGGAATAATAGCGAGGGCATAGTATGATAACCGCCCGGAAGCTCTGTTTGCAGTCACGGGTGCAGCCCCGGCATAGGTCGTTGTAAGTGATACGGTTGCGGTGGTTGAGGAAGAAAGACCATTCCAGCCGCCGCTTCTTGCTCATTCTCGGCAATGGTAAGCTCCTTTCTGCCGTTCCTATCGGTGTAGCGGGATAGGGGGCATTTTCTGTATGTTCTCGGTATCATTTTCGGGCTTTTTCTGCCCTGTAAGCCCCGTTTGGAAGTCGGGGAGTATTGCGGTAAGGGTTCATATCATACCTGTATTTTTGTAGGGTTTCGGTATCATTTCGGGGCGGTCTTTAACGCTCCTGTTCACGCTTTTTCTGCTGGCTCGGTGCGCCCCTTAAAATCTGGTCGATATTGCGTCTGACTGTCTGAAGCTCCTGCGCCCGCTGGCGTTTCTCCCGGTAGTCGTTATATCCGGCGTTCTTCTGGACGGTAAGCTGCTCAATCTCCCTTTGCAGGGCTTTGCTGGCTGGCAGCTTGGTTATTCCATGCTCCCGGAAATAACGGGCGGCTGTGTCCGCTATGATAAAATCGCTTTCGTGCTGTTCCCGGTAGGCTCTCCGGGCTTTCTCCGATTTCTGCGCTTTCAGACCGTCACGGGCGGGCTTCGTGCCGATATAGCCCAAAAGGTTGCGCTGCAATTCCTTTTTCTCCCGGATAGCGGCTTCCAGCCCTTTCAGTCCGGCAAGGCTCTCCTGCGTGGCGGTGTTGGCTGCGGAAATGGCAGCGTCCAGCTCGTCCGGGGAAGAAAAGCCATACTGCTGGTAGAGCATGAGGGTAGCCGACATCTGTTTGAGGTTGTGCATGGTCGCCCACTTCTCATAGCCCCGTCCTTTCCCCTCGGCTCGCTTGGCGGCTATGTCTACCATGCGCTGTACAGCGTCATTGTTCGGGGCGTTTTTCGCTTCTTTTTTCGTCCGTAAGCGGTCTTTGATACTGCCGGGGTATTCCGCTATGGCTGCGGGTTTTTCGGCGGCTCTGGCGGCGTTCTGCTCCAAAACGGAGAGGACAGCAGCCCGGTCAAAATCGTCCCCCAGCTTCCGGGCGGTAATTGGCTTCGTCCTGTCCGGCGTGAGGTAACTTAGCCGCCCCCGGCTCTCCTTGACGGTCACACCATGCCGGAGAAGCAGGGCGGCAAACTCATCAAAGCCGGAAGCAGCGGCAAGGGCTTCCCGGATAGTCCGGCGCAGCTTCGCCTTATCCGTTTCAAACTTGGTCTGCCGGGGCGCGATACCGTCCGCAGCAATAGGGGCGTTGGCTCTGTCAAGGGCAGCCTGTCCTTTCTTCTGCGCCCAATACTCACGCTCGGTAATGCGTTCTTTGCTGCCGTTCAAAAGGTCTATCTGGTAAAGCCCCTCGCTGTGGCACATCTCCATGACTTCGGCTTTCAGATAGTTCATAGCTGCGTCCGTACAGCGGTGCTTGCAGCCTGCTTTCCTGTCCGCTGGCCTGTCCATGTGGGGCAGCATGGGAACCTCCGCAATCCGCAGACTGTTAATGACGATATGCACATGGATATTTTCGGTGTGGCTGTGTCCGTCCGGGTGGGTGCAGACAAGGGCCTGGTGTCCGGGGAAATGCTCGGCGCAGAACTTCTCGCCCAGCTCCTGCGCCCGATCAACGGTCAAGCCGTTGTCCGGGCCGTCCCGTGGGTCAAAGCTGATGATGTAGTGGTGGCTCTTTACGTCCTCCCGTTTCTGGTTCTTGCCGTAGCGGAGATTGGAGCGCATACAGGCAACGGCAAAATCCTCCCCGCCACAATTCAGAGAGGATATGCGGTAGTCTACCCTCGGTATGAGCCGCCCGTCTGCGTCAAGGGTGGGCTTCATGGTAAACTCGTCATGCTCGAATGTGAGGTATTTTTCAGCGTCCCCGTAGTTGGCATTTTTAGAGCTGATATGTTTGAGTATCGCCAACGGCTTCACCTACTTTCTGCAAGACTTCAAACTTCAAGGCGGCAAGGTCGGCGGCGGCTCCCCGCACTTCCTTTTCCAGCCCCCGGTAGGGGCTTCCGTATTCGTTCAGGCTCCGGGCAATCTGGTTTAAGTTGCCGCCGATTTTCCCGTACTCTGCCGTGAGCTTGGAGAGGGCGGCAAGCAGCCCGTCATTGACCGGGGAAACGGTGACAATGGGGCGTATGGTCGCTTTCCGTATGGCTTGCCGGATAAACTCGGACTGGCTGATTTCATAAGCCGCCAGCCGCCCGGTGAAGTCGGCGTATTCTTCATCGGTCATGCGGGTCTTTACCACATGACGGCGGTGGGGCGTATTGTATTTCTTTCGCATGGTCTGTGACCTCCTTTCTCGCCCGACAGGGCGCATAGCAGGGTTTGGGGAAGGCACTCCCCAACAAGATTCCCGCAGGGGCAAAAATAAGCGGAGAGCGAATTTTGGCACCTCGGTAGAATCTTGCTCTGAAAAACTCCGGCGTTCCCCGGCTCCCGTCCTTTCCGCTAACAAAACGTTTCAAAAGGGCTTTGCTACCCGCTATTCCGGCTTATCTTGAAAATTTTCCTTTCACTACCTACAACACCACGCAAAGCAAAATGGACGGAGATTTTTAGAATTTCCCCTCTATTCCCTACAACACCACGCAAGCCGGAATAGGCGGACAATGGCAGTATTTTTTTCTTTGATACCCTCTACGGATAAGTAAGGGATTTTGCCAACTGCGGCGGCTATTTTCCCTTTTGTTTTTTCATACTGGGGATTTTCAAAAATGCCAAACAGGAACGAAAAAAAGCAGCAAATCTGTT
>JAFWZG010000078.1 GCA_017517385.1 Akkermansia sp. | reverse complement strand
CGCTCTAACCTTCATCCGGTTGATTCTGGAGGCTGAGCGGGACGGCTTGCCGTATCTGATTATCTACGAGGACGATGCCTATCCCTGTGCAGCTCCACAGGAAACGCTCGACAAGCTGCTGGCTGAGCATCCGCTCCCGGCAGATTGTGGCTTGCTGTGTCTGGGGGATGCCAATGGCGTGAGCCGGTTCCGTGGGAGGCATACCAGCTTGCTGGATAAGTGCATGAGGCCGTACACGCCGCTTGTCCCCAATTGCGCCGAAAACAAGGGGAGCCATGCCTTTGTGGTATTCCGGTCTGCCATGATACCTTTCGTCCAAGCAATCGCCTCTTTTGGCGTAACGGACATGTCTTTCTCCCGCATCCGCAATCACTGCGACCTCCGGGCGTATGGCATCTTCTTTGACCCTATATTCACGCAGCACCGGTTCAATGGCGGCAACAGTCCGGAACCGGCTCACCGATTCCCGGAGTATTTCCTGCACCATAGGGCGGAGCTGGATGTGCGTTTTCCCAGACCTACCCAGCAAACCCGCTTGCTTGCGGCCCCCGCGCCGCGCTTCTGGCTTTTTGCCAATGCTTCGCAGGGGGATTTTCGCTCGCTGGACATCAGGCCGGAGGATGTGCTGGTTTTCCTGAACCGGTCCAAGCCTTTCGACAAGCTCAAGCACCTGCCGAACCGCCGCATCCTCATCGTGCGCAGGAACGCCCGGGATAAGAATTGGTTCATCCCTTACGGCAGGGAAAAGGAGATTTTTTCGCTGTATGAGGATGTGCTGTTGCTCAGTGACAAGGCTCTGGAGAAGGAACGCGCATGGTTCCCGGAGTACAAGCGGGCCACGAACAACGCTTCCCCGACCACGGGCTGGATTGCTTACCATCTGCTGCGGGATGATTTCCCGGATGCCGAGGTGCTGCTGGTCAATTTCAGGCCGGACGGGGACAACGGCTCGTACAAGTGGTACAAGCACGATTGGCAGTATGAGGCAGAGTATTACCGGAAGCACGATGTGCCCATCCTTCTGCTATTTTGACATCCCGCTCCAGATATGGATATTTTCATCAATTCAGAAAAAAGCCCGGCATTGATTCAGGCCAAGGCAACCGGCTCCCCGCTGAGCGGGTTCAAGGTGAAGCGCGGGGCCGTGGTGCCGTTGAGTGTCACCGTGCTGGGGGCTCAGAATGCTACCGCCCTCCGCATGGGCATCAAGGCCAAGGGCAACTACGAGGGAGATCTACTCATTCTCGCGGAAGCGGCTGCCGGGGCTCAGACGGAACTCGGTACCCGCTTTGATTTGAGTCTGGTTGCTTCCTCGCTTGCTCTCAATGACGCGCTCGATGTGGGCGAGGGCAAGGAAAGCTCCCCGGCCACGCTTGCGGCCATGACCGAGTTCGCTTGGATGGAGAACGGCGAAACCCGTCTTTCCGACACTCTACAGACGACTATCATTAACGATATTATCCGCCTTGCCACGGATGCACCGGAGGCAGCTACCGGGGAATACCCGGCTCCGGACCTCGTGGCCACTAAGTCCTGGGTGAATAGCAAGCAAGCTACCGCTGATGCCGCTGGCTTCGTGATGCTGGGAACGGATGAGCCGGTCTCCGGGAAGAATGTCCGCCCGGTGGGCAAGTCTTCTTCCGGTGGCCTAGCTGTGGATGTTTCGGGCCTGTCTGCTTACGATATCGCCGTGGCCAATGGTTTTGTAGGTACGGAAGCTGCATGGCTGGCTTCCCTGAAGGGCGAGCGTGGAGCCAAGGGTGAACAGGGCGAACCGGGGATTCAAGGAGTTCAGGGCGAGCCCGGAGAAGTAGACCCGGCTGATGTGGATGCAGCCGTCCATAAAGCTCTCTATGAGGAACAGTACGAGACATATACATCCGCTG
>JAFWZG010000128.1 GCA_017517385.1 Akkermansia sp. | reverse complement strand
GGCATTTTGTTGCGCGTTTCCTGCATTTTTGTTGCCGATGGCGCAACAAGAGAGCTCCGGCTTCGAGTTCGGGCTTGCGCCCTCCTTTCTACGTCGAGACAGGCATGTGGCTTTTGGGGCATTCAGCCCAAATAGAGAGAAGTCGGGCAGGAGAGGGCTAAGCGTTTCCCCCGCTCCATCAATTACTTGGCAGTGAGTGCTCTGTACGTCTTTTCTGCCAACTGAGCATGGGCTTGGTTCATGGTGGCAGCCGACTCCGAGCAATCGGTTATGAAGGAAACGATGCAGGCATGCCGGCCATCAGGCAACCGGATAATTCCCACATCGTTATGAGCCAGTGTACACCCGCCAACAGTACCGGATGAACCGGTCTTGTGAGCGAATGCCAACTCCCCACTCGGAAGCCCCGCCCTCAAGCGTTCCTGCCCCGTTGTGGTTTGCTCCATGTATGCCAGCAACAAGCGTGCCATGGGTGGCGTCAGTAAGGGGTGTTGCGTTGGAAAAGTCGCAGCGGAATACAAATCCTCCAGCACCCGCAGCATGGCCGCGGGTGTAGCACAGTTCTCAGACATAGCAGCTGCATCTAAAGCCATCTCCTTCTCCGTAACGGCTATGCGCAGAGGGAAACATGAACCATAGTATGTTTTGAAAAATTGATGCACACACTGCGGACCGCCTACGAGCCGGAAGAGATAATTGCACGCATTGTTATCGCTCTCGCACAATGATGCTTGCAGGAGGGTTTCAAGAGTAAAAGAACCGCCTTTCGGAAAACGCTTTTGCAAGGGGCTCCACGTATTCGGATCCATATCTTCCTCCCCCAGATGGTAATGGTCTCCGAGACGGAGCTGACCTTGTTCCACACGGTGCAGTACCACCACAGCCAGCGGCAGCTTTACCACACTCATGAGGGGGAACAACTCGTTCTCATAGCGAGTCAGTTGCGCCATCGGCTCGCCATCTAGAGCCACCGCAGCCCCGTGCCGCATACCGCCCAAAGCCTTACCCACTACCAGGGTGGAGCCAACCTCGCCATCGTCATGGCTATAGGGGGTGGTGTGGAACTCTGTCTCCTGCACCAACACCACGGGGCTATCTCCATTGAAGAGGTGCGGCACGTGTACTCTGCTAGCGTTTTGGTCGCGGGCTACACTCTCGCCCATGGCGTGCATGGGGAGCATGAACGCGGAAGCGAGAACAGAACATACTAAAGATCTCAGATTCATAGTGTGGAAAATGTGTATTTGTTACGGTGTCATGTTACCAGAATCCGGCACCTCTTGCAAGCTGTTAGTTCGGAAAAACGCAAAAAACTAGCCAAAAGCCTAGGAAGCCCCGCCGCTGGAGCCCTTGGTCAGCCGGGGCTCCTTCCTACCCCGGAAGGTGGCTTTTTGGCCTGTTTGCCGCCTGCTGGGGCTCACATCAGCCCCTTTTCGCGGGCGGTGCGGGTCAATTCCTTGAGCATATCCGGGCCGAAGTATTCCCGGACGAGCGTATTCTTGTAGAACAAAGCAAAGCCGCAAACCTCTCGCCGCT